>NZ_JADBPZ010000018.1:0-111698 GCF_014893445.1 Enterobacter cloacae complex sp. P29RS
TTTCGTCCGAGGACATTAAGAATCCATGTCACTTTGAGTGCCCACACAGATTGTCTGATAAATTGTTAAAGAGCAGTGCCGCTACGTTTTCGCTGCGGCGCGGGGTGTGCATATTACGCTTTCCCGCTTCAGAGTCAAGCGTTTATTTTGCTTTTCTCTGCTGACCCGGCGGCTTGCGTGCCGTTGTTCCGTGTCAGTGGAGGCGCATTATAGGGAGTTCTTCTGAAGTGACAAGAGGTAATTTAAAAAAAGTTTCTGACCGTGTTTTTTTTCACCAAAAGCGATGAGATCAAGCTACAAATTGTTCTAATTGATGTATCTGCAACCACAATCACACCTGAGATGGCATAATTAGCCGCATCAATATTTAAGGAATAAAAGCGATGCCATTAAGCGCACAACAGCTGGCAGCTCAAAAAAACCTGTCCTATGTGCTGGCAGAAAAGCTGGCTCAGCTGATCTTAGCGGGTAAATATGCCCCAGGTAGCATCCTGCCCAGCGAGATGGAGCTGGGGGATCAGTTTGGTGTAAGCCGTACCGCCGTTCGCGAAGCGGTAAAAACATTAACGGCGAAAGGGATGGTGCTTCCACGCCCGCGCATTGGCACCCGCGTTATGCCTCAGGGGAACTGGAACTTTCTCGATCAGGAGTTACTCACCTGGTGGATGACCGAAGATAACTTTAATCAGGTCGTCGATCACTTTCTGGTCATGCGCAGCAGTCTTGAGCCTCAGGCCTGTCTGCTTGCCGCCACGCTCGGCACAGCAGAGCAAAAAGCGCAGCTCAATACTTTTATGGAAGAGATGGTGGATCTGAAAAAGCACTTTAACCGCGAGCGCTGGATAGAGGTCGATATGGCCTGGCATGAACATATCTATAATATGAGCGGAAATCCTTTCCTGACCTCCTTTGCTTCTTTATTCCATTCTGTGTACCACACTTACTTTGCCTCTATCACACAGGATGAGGTGGTGAAGCTGGATCTGCATCAGGCGATAGTCGATGCCATTCAGGAAAGCGACGGGCAGCGAGCCCTGAGTGCGTGCCAGGCGTTGCTGGCCGCGCCAACCCACCAGCAGGTAAATAAATGACAGAGAAAAAAGCACGCAGTATGGCCGGATTGCCGTGGATTGCAGCCATGGCGTTCTTTATGCAGGCACTGGATGCCACTATCCTCAATACCGCCCTTCCCGCAATAGCCCAAAGCCTTAACCGCTCCCCACTGGCGATGCAATCCGCCATCATCAGTTATACCCTGACGGTGGCGATGCTCATTCCGGTCAGCGGCTGGCTGGCCGATCGTTTCGGCACGCGCAAAGTGTTTATGCTGGCGGTGACGCTGTTCACCCTCGGTTCTCTGGCTTGCGCCCTCTCTACCTCTCTGACGGAACTGGTTATCTTCCGCGTTCTACAGGGGATAGGCGGCGCGATGATGATGCCCGTCGCGCGTCTGGCGTTATTGCGCGCCTATCCGCGCAGCGAACTGCTCCCGGTGCTCAACTTTGTGACTATGCCGGGGCTGGTCGGCCCGATACTTGGCCCGGTTCTCGGCGGCGTACTGGTGACCTGGGCAAGCTGGCACTGGATCTTCCTGATTAATATTCCGATTGGTGTGGCAGGGCTAATCTATGCCCGCAAATATATGCCGAACTTCACCACACCACGACGCAGCTTTGATATGGGCGGCTTCTTCCTGTTTGGCCTGAGCCTGGTCCTGTTCTCCAGCGGGATGGAGCTGTTTGGCGAGAAAATCGTAGCGACGTGGCTGGCGCTGGCCATCATTCTTAGCGGTATTCTGCTGTTCCTTCTATATATCCGTCATGCGCGTCGCCATCCGACACCGCTTATCTCTTTATCTCTGTTTAACACCCGAACGTTTTCCGTCGGGATCGCGGGCAATATTGCCTCGCGTCTGGGCACGGGCTGCGTACCGTTCCTGATGCCGCTGATGCTCCAGGTCGGTTTCGGCTATCCGGCCCTGATTGCTGGCTGCATGATGGCCCCCACAGCGATGGGCTCAATTCTGGCAAAATCGACGGTCACGCAGGTGCTGCGCTGGTTTGGCTATCGTAAGACGCTGGTTGGCGTGACGATCTTTATTGGATTGATGATTGCGCAGTTCTCCCTGCAATCTGCGGCGTTACCCATCTGGATGCTGATCCTGCCGCTGTTTGTGCTGGGTATGGCCATGTCGACGCAGTTTACGTCGATGAACACCATCACCCTTGGGGACCTCACCGACGAGAATGCCAGCAGCGGCAACAGCGTACTGGCGGTCACTCAACAGCTGTCGATCAGCCTCGGGGTTGCCGTGAGCGCGGCGGTACTGCGGTTTTATGAAGGGTTTGACGGTACAAATACCGTTGAGCAGTTCCACTATACCTTTATCACCATGGGCGCGCTTACCGTGGTATCGGCGGTGGTCTTTATGTTGTTAAAACCAAAAGACGGCCGGAACCTGATTAAAGAGCGTCATAAAGATAAGGCTAAACCGAACCGCGTTCCATCAGAACAGGAGTAAGCTGCAAACGTTGCTGTTGCAGCGTGGGCTGAGCCATGCGGTGGATCAACACATCGATGGCCAGCTCACCCAGTTCATCCTTCGGCTGATGAATGGTGGTCAGCGGCGGCGTCATGTAGCGCGCCAGTTCGATATCATCATAACCGACGATCGCCATGTCGTCCGGAACACGTAATCCCGCCTGATACAGCGCCTGATAAGCTCCGAATGCCATCGCATCGTTACCGATAAACACCGCCTGCGGGCGCGACTCTTGCGCCAGCAGTTTCTGCATTGCTTCAAATCCACCATTAAATTCGAAATCGCCGGTGATGCGATAGCCATCAGGAATGGCAAGCCCCGCCCGTTCCATGGCCGAAAGATAGCCTTCCAGACGCAAGCGCGCCGGGGTTTTATCCAGCGGGCCGGTAATACAGGCGATGCGGGTATGGCCTTTATCTATCAGATGCTGGGTCGCCATATCGCCACCCAGCAGCGAGTTATCCTGGATCAGATCGCTGGTGCCATCGAACGGCGCCCAGTCCATCATGACCGTAGGAATAGAAGGGTAGCGCTGAATGATCTCTTTCGAGGGTTGATGCGTTTCGGTACAGAGCAGCAGCAGCCCGTCGACGCGTTTTTGCATCAGCGTCTCCAGGTTTCGGTTCATGCGCTGCTCATCGCCTTCGGTATTGCACAGCACCAGGCTGTAGCCGCGCTCGAAGCAGCTGCGCTCCACGCCGCGCACCAGTTCAGAATAAAAAGGGTTGGTACTGGCGGTGATCAGCATGCCGATGGTGCGCGTCTGGTTAAGCTTCAGGCTGCGGGCCAGCGCAGACGGCGCATAGTTGAGTTCTTTAATTGCAGCGTCAACTTTCTCCCGAATCGCCTCGCTGACGAAGCGATCCTTATTGATAACGTGGGAGACAGTCGAGGTAGAAACGCCCGCCATACGGGCGACATCTTTCATTGTGGCCAAGCGTTACCCCTGCTGACTTAAGAATTCATCAATCTCTTTACGCCATGGAACAGAAGGCTGAGCGCCTTTACGCGTCACCGCAATCGCAGCGGCGGCATGCGCGAAGCGAATCGCGTCATCCATTGCTTTTCCTTCCAGCAGCGCCGTTACCAGCGCACCGTTGAAGGTGTCTCCTGCGGCGATGGTATCAATGGCTTTGACCTTAAAGCCCGGCACGCGACGGCCTTCGCCATTGACGCTTGCCCACACCCCACGGCTGCCGAGGGTGATGATCACGGTGCCGATGCCTTTATCATGCAGCGCAAGCGCGGCACGCGCGGCATCGTCATCATTTTCGACACGGATACCCGTCAGCTTTTCCGCTTCGGTTTCGTTCGGGGTGATGATATCCACCAGCGCCAGCAGCTCGTCTGATAATACACGGGCAGGCGCCGGGTTAAGTACGACAGACGTATGATTTTCATGCGCAATTTTCGCAGCGGCCAGCACGCTTTCAACCGGTGACTCTAGCTGCATCAGCAGAGCTTCCGCTCCGGCGATGATCCCACGCTGCGCTTCGACGCGTTCAGTCGTTAACGCGGCATTAGCCCCCGCATGAATACCGATGACATTCTCACCTTCCGCATTGACGAAAATCAGCGCCACGCCGGTAGATTCCCCTGCAACCACGCTGACGGGTGCGATGTCGATGTTGTCGCTTGCCAGCTGTTTGCGTACGCGCTCGCCGGTATCGTCATCACCCGTACAGGCGATAAACGCGATATTTGCCCCGCTGCGTCCGGCGGCAACTGCCTGGTTTGCACCCTTACCGCCGAACGCGACCTGATACTGATTGCCGGTGACGGTTTCGCCCGGAGTGGGGAACGTTTCAAGGTTAAGAATGTGATCGGCATTGATACTGCCAAGGACGACGAGGTTGCCTGCGGTTTTCATGTATTGAGGTGTCCATCTGAGAGCGCCACCGGTATTACCCGGTGGCGTATGCCACACTTTTCTTTTATTTGGTGTCCCTCAGGCAGCCAGCGACTGCCTGAATCGCCTTTACTGCTTAATGACCAGTTTCAGGTCAACAGGATATTTGGCCTGAACTTTTTCGCCCTTCAGCACTTTATCGGCAGTTTGCACGCCAGTCGCGCCAATCTGCTCAGGCAGCTGAGCAATGGTCGCAGCCAGTTTGCCATCATTTACTGCTTTTTCACCATCCGGCGTGCCGTCAAATCCGACAACCATCACATCTGATTTACCCGCAGTCTGGAGCGCACGCAGCGCACCGAGCGCCATTTCGTCGTTCTGTGCGAATACCGCCTGCACATCAGGATGCGCGGTCAGCAGGTTCTGCATGACGTTCAGACCCTTTGTACGGTCGAAGTCTGCCGGCTGGCTCGCCAGCACGTTAAATTTGTGCGCCGCTACAGCCTGCTGGAAACCTTCACCACGTTCACGGGCCGCGGAAGTCCCGGCGATACCCTGCAACTCGATCACTTTCGCGCCTTCACCTGCTTTCTTCGCGATGTAGTCACCGGCGATTTTGCCGCCCAGTACGTTATCAGACGCAATATGGCTAACAACGTCGCCTTTGGTCGCCTGACGGTCCAGGGTGATTACCGGGATCTTCGCCTGGTTTGCCATCTTCACGGCGTTACCGACCGCGTCGGAATCGGTTGGGTTGATCAGCAGGATTTTGGTACCACGAACGGTTAAGTCCTGAACGTTAGCCAGCTCTTTCGCCGGGTTGTTCTGAGAATCCAGCACCACCAGGTTGTAACCCAGTTTGTCTGCTTCTTTCTGCGCGCCATCCTTCAGGGAGACGAAGAACGGGTTGTTCAGGGTAGAGACAACCAGCGCGATGGTATCTTTCGCCATGGCGTTAGCACTTACGGTTGCGCTCAGCGCGACAGCAGAAACCAGGGTAGCCAGTTTTTTCATGTTCATATCTAAGATGTCCTGTAGTGTCGTCAGTTACTGTTTTTTGTTGTCTACCAGTACCGCCAGCAAAATCACCACTGCCTTAACGATCATCTGGTAATAGGAGGAAACACCTAACAAATTCAAGCCATTATTCAGGAAACCGAGGATCAGTGCGCCGATCAATGTCCCAACAATGCGACCTTTACCGCCCGCAAGGCTCGTACCACCCAGAACCACTGCCGCGATGGCATCCAGCTCATAGCCCGTACCCGCCGTTGGCTGCGCGGAAGAGAGGCGCGCCACTTCGATGATGCCCGCCAGAGATGCCAGCAGACCGCACAGGGAGTAAACGATAATTTTAACTTTGTTGACGCTAATACCGGACAGACGCGTTGCCGATTCGTTACCGCCCAGCGCATAAATATAACGACCCAGACGGGTATGATGCAGCATGTACCATGCCGCCAGGAAGACGATAGCCATGATCCAGACTGGCGTCGGGATACCCAGCGGGCGTCCGATACCAAACCAGCCAAATAGATCGGCGTTTTCGGTAAAGCCGGTATTCACCGGGCTACCGTTGGTGTACACCATGGTGACGCCGCGCAGCAGCAGCATCATCACCAGCGTGGCAATAAACGCCTGTACGCGGCCTTTTGCCACAATCACGCCGGTTACCGCGCCAATTGCCGCACCTGCCGCCAGCGCAGCAGCAACGGCCACCAGCGCGTTGACCTCAATACCGACAATCGACGCGGCAATCGCACCGGTGAGCGCCAGCAGGGAACCGACGGACAGATCGATACCCGAGGTCAAAATCACCAGCGTCATCCCGACCGCCATAATGGCGTTGACGGAGGTCTGCTGAAGAATATTGAACAGGTTATTAACGGTAAAAAAGTTCGGGCTCATGGTCGAGACAATCGCGATCAGCACCAGCAGGGCAATCAGCGATTTTTGTTCCATCAGCCATGCCTTTGTGAAATAGCGGCGACCAGAAACAGCCTGGGTAGTCATCTTCTTACTCCTGATTCACGCGATTAAGCTTGCCCACAGCGGCAGCCATCAGAACTTCCTGGGTGGCCTGCTCGCGAGTGAATTCACCACCGAGATGCCCTTCATGCATGACGATAATGCGATCGCTCATGCCTAATACTTCTGGCATCTCGGAAGAGACCAGAATGATGCTCAGACCGTCGGCCTTGAATTGGTTAATCAGCTGATAGATCTCTTTTTTCGCGCCCACGTCAACGCCGCGAGTTGGCTCATCGAGGATCAGTACTTTCGGGCGCGTCATCAACCCGCGGGCAATCGCCACTTTCTGCTGATTACCGCCGGACAACAGGCCAATCGCCTGCTCCATCGATGGGGTTTTAACGTTAAAGAGACGGATAAAATCGCTGACCGCCTGCTGCTCATCTTTATGTTTCAGGCTGCCGCCGCTGCGGCTGAAATAGCGTAGCGCGGTCAGGGACATGTTCTCTTTTACCGACATGCCCAGCACTAAGCCGTCACGCTTACGGTCTTCGGAGATATAGACAATGCCGTTCGCCAGGCCATCCTGCGGCGAGCGGGTGACCACCTCATGGCCGTCAAGGGTAACGTAGCCGCTGGTGCGCGGCAGTGCGCCATAGAGCACTTTCATCAGTTCGGTACGTCCCGCGCCCATCAGGCCCGCGACGCCAAGGATCTCGCCCTTGCGCAGGGTAAAAGAGACGTCATCCACGCCCGGCCCGCAGAGGTTATCCACCTTCAGGCGGATCTCTCCTGGCGCTTTGTCCAGACGCGGATACTGGTCTTCGAGCTTACGTCCCACCATCATTTCAATCAGCGAATCTTCGGTCAGCGTGGCCACTTCACGCTCGGCAATGAACTGCCCGTCGCGGAAGACGGTGACGTCGTCGCAGATCTCGAAAATTTCTTTCATGCGGTGAGAGATATAGACAATGCCGCGCCCCTGGGATTTCAACTCACGGATCACGCGGAACAGGGATTCGGTTTCGGTATCGGTCAGGGCGTCGGTCGGTTCATCCATAATGATGACCTTCGACTCGAAGCTCAGCACCTTCGCGATCTCCACCATCTGCTGATCGCCGATGGAAAGGTCGCCCACCAGTCGGTCGCTCTTAAAGCGCAGATTCAGCTTCGCCAGCAGTTTGTCCGCTTCGGCATACATGGTTTTCCAGTCGATTTTGCCAAACCGGTTCACGAACTCACGGCCGAGGAAGATGTTCTCCGCAATGGTGAGCTGCGGGATCAGGTTCAGCTCCTGGTGGATGATGCCAATGCCCGCTTCCTGAGAGGATTTCGGGCCGTTGAAGGTGGTCTCTTTACCCAGCCACAGCAGCGAACCGGCATCGCGTTGATAGATCCCGGTCAGCACTTTCATCATGGTGGATTTGCCGGCGCCGTTTTCGCCCACCAGCGCCATTACACGCCCGGAATAGACGTTCAGCGCCGCGCCAGAGAGGGCTTTAACGCCCGGGAACGACTTATCGATCCCTTTGAGTTGCAGTAATGCGTCCATGATGGCCTCAGAAGGTGACGCCAGCACAGAGAATGATATTCGCATACGGGGAACACTCCCCGCTGCGAATCACCGCCTGACTGTCTGCGGTTTGTTGTTTGAACTGCTCGTGCGTTGTGTAACGAATTTCTATGGTGTTTCCCTGGTGCTGTTGCAGTTGCTCAATGTGGCTGAGCAACGTTTCGTGGAGTTGCGGATTATGTTGTTTGATTTCCGCCGCGAGAATGGCCGCCTCAACCTGCATCTCCGCCGTCACGACTTCCAGTACCTGCATGAACGAGGGTACGCCCTGCGTTAACGCCATATCGATACGGGTTGTGCTGCGCGGAACCGGTAAGCCTGCATCGCAAACCACCAGCGTATCGGTATGCCCAAGACGGGAAATCACCGATGATATTTCTGAGTTGAGTACTGTGCCTTTCTTCATTTTTTGCTCCACTAGCGAAACGTTTCGCTAAAAACAGTGTAGCCGCAGAAGTGTTCAGAAAACCATCATGACGTAACGGATTTGTGATCGGCGTCGAAACGTTTCGCTAAGTGAAATATTGAGGTGATTTTGGCGGGTATGTTGAGGATCTGGTAGGCCGGGTAAGCGCAGCGCCACCCGGCATTTTTTAAAAGGACTTAAATCTCGACCTGCGTCCCCAGCTCAATCACGCGGTTAGGCGGGATCTCAAACTGGTCAGGCGCACGCAGGGCGTTACGTTGCAGGATGAAATACAGCTTGCCGCGCAGGCGCAGATACCATGGGCGCTTGCCGATGATCAGCGACTCGTGCGACATAAAGAACGATGTCTCCATCATGCGGCAACTCAGCCCTTCCAGACCGCAGCGGTGGAATACCTCTTCCACGTTCGGCGTTTCGCGCCAGCCGTAGCTTGCCACCACGCGCCAGAAGGTTGGCGACAGCTGCTCAATCTGTACGCGTCGCACGTTGTGAACATACGGCGCATCTTCGGTGCGCAGCGTCAGCAGGATCACGCGCTCGTGCAGCACTTTGTTGTGCTTAAGGTTATGCATCAGCGCAAACGGGATCACGTTCAGCGCACGAGACATATACACCGCCGTACCCGGCACACGCACCGGCGGGGATTTCTCCAGCGAGGCGATCATCGCCTCCAGAGAATTACCGTGCTCATGCATACGACGCAGCAGGCGGAAACGTTCGCTCTTCCACGTCGTCATCACGATGAACATCACCAGACCCAGCGTCAGCGGCAGCCAGCCACCGGAGACAATCTTATCGAGGTTCGCAGAGAACAGCGGTACGTCGATGCAGAGGAAGCCAACCAGGATCAGCCCCACGAGGAACTTATTCCAGTGCCAGTTACGGTACGCCACGGTGGTAGAGAGAATAGAGGTCAACACCATCGTTCCGGTCACCGCGATACCGTACGCCGCCGCCAGGTTACTGGAGTGCTCGAAGCTGACGATAACAATCACCACCGCGAAATAGAGCAGCCAGTTGACGAACGGAATGTAGATCTGGCCTGACTCCATCTCAGAGGTATGGATAATGCGCATTGGGGAGAGATAACCCAAACGCACGGCCTGACGCGTCAGGGAGAATACGCCGGAAATAACAGCCTGAGAGGCAATGACCGTCGCCAGCGTCGCCAGGATCAGCATCGGAACCAGCGCCCAGTCCGGCGCCAGCAGGAAGAACGGGTTTTTAATCGCTTCAGGATGGGCAAGCAGCAGCGCGCCCTGGCCGAAGTAATTCAGCACCAGTGAAGGCAGAACAACGCTAAACCAGGCGACGCGAATTGGGAGTTTCCCGAAGTGGCCCATATCTGCATACAGCGCTTCAACACCGGTAATGGAAAGCACTACCGCGCCCAGCGCCACAAACGACACCACTTTATATTCCAGGAAGAAATGCACCGCCCACATTGGGTTCAGCGCGTGCAGGACATCCGGGTTGGCAATAATACTGCGTAAGCCCAGCGCCGCCAGGATCAGGAACCAGGCCAGCATAATAGGCGCGAACAGCTTACCCACCAGCCCGGTACCGTGTTTTTGTATAGCAAACAGCAACGTCAGCACGATAATAGCGAGTGGCACCACCCACGTATCAAGCTGTGGCGCGACAATCTCCAGCCCCTCTATGGCCGACATCACCGAAATCGCTGGCGTAATCACGACTTCCCCATAGAAGAAGCTGCCGCCAATCAGGCCAATGATGACCAGCACGGAGGTCATTCTTGCAGACGTATTGCGCCCCGCAAGGGACATCAGGGTCAGAATACCGCCCTCGCCCGCGTTATCAGCCCGCATAACGAAAGAGAGATACTTAAGGGAGACCACCAGGATCAGCAGCCAGAAGATGAGCGAGAGGAAACCAAATACGGCGTCACGCTCTACACCAAAACCAAACTGACCGGACAAACATTCACGAAGCGTATAAAGCGGGCTGGTGCCGATATCACCGTAGACAACCCCGATCGCTGCAAGCGTTACTGCGGGTAATGATTGCTTATTATCAGTGCTCATAGACTAGTCTTTTCGTTTGAATAACAAATGTGTGCTTAGTCCCTTGGCCCACAAAAAGCGCACAGTATGCACGATTCAATGCAAAATCGTACCCCTAAATGCAGCCGCATTAATGTAGCGCAAAGAAAATAGCGCCGCACTTCAGCCTATTACCAGGCCAGACCGAAACGTCTATACTCGCTTCAATTAGCCGCCACGACGGCGAAAGGATGCAAAACTATTATGGCTCACTCACATTTATTAGCAGAAAGAATTTCCCGCCTCAGCAGTGCGCTGGAGAAAGGCCTTTACGAGCGTAGCCACGCCATTCGCCTCTGTTTACTGGCGGCGCTGAGCGGGGAAAGCGTGTTTCTGCTGGGTCCGCCGGGCATTGCCAAAAGTCTGATCGCACGCCGCCTCAAATTCGCTTTCCAGAACGCTCGTGCATTCGAGTATTTGATGACGCGTTTCTCCACGCCGGAAGAAGTTTTCGGCCCGCTCTCCATTCAGGCGTTAAAAGATGAGGGACGCTATGAACGTCTGACGGCGGGCTATCTCCCGGAAGCGGAAATCGTCTTTCTTGATGAGATCTGGAAAGCCGGCCCGGCCATTCTGAATACCCTGCTGACGGCAATCAACGAACGCCGCTTCCGCAACGGCGCGAGCGAAGAGAAGATCCCCATGCGGTTGCTGGTGGCCGCGTCTAACGAACTTCCCGAAGCCGACAGCAGCCTGGAAGCACTGTATGACCGCATGCTGATCCGCCTGTGGCTGGATAAAGTCCAGGACAAATCGAACTTCCGCTCAATGTTGGTAAGCCAGCAGGACGAAAACGAAAATCCGGTGGCACCATCATTACAGGTCACGGACGAAGAGTATGACCAGTGGCAGGAAGAGATAGGCAAAATTAAGCTGCCCGATGCCGTCTTTGAGCTGATCTTCATGCTGCGCCAGCAGCTTGATTTATTGCCCTCCGCGCCGTACGTCTCCGACCGTCGCTGGAAAAAAGCCATTCGTCTGCTTCAGGCAAGCGCCCTGTTCAGCGGCCGCGATGCTGTCGCCCCCATCGATCTAATCCTGCTGAAAGACTGTCTGTGGCACGACGCAGAAGGGATGAATCTGATGCAGCAGCAGCTGGACGTTTTGATGACCGGGCACGCGTGGGGTCAGCAATCCATGCTTAATCAACTGGGGGCGATTGCCCAACGTCGTCTTCAGCTTCAGCAGCAGCAAAGTGACAAAACCGCGCTGAAGGTGAACCGTCTTGGCGGGATGTTTGCCCGTAAACCGCACTATGAACTGCCAGCCGAGCTGACTGACGCCTCGCTCACGCTTCTTCTTCAGCAGCCGCTAAAGCTTCATGATATGCAGGTGGTGCACGTGACGATCGAACGCGTTGCGCTGGTTCAGTGGCTGGATAAGGGCGGCGAGATCCGCGGTAAACTCAACGGTATCGGCTTTGCACAGCCGCTGTCGATGGAAGTCGACAGCAGCCAGCACCTTGTGATCCGCGACGTCAGCCTTCAGGGATCGCGCCTGGCGCTGCCGGGCACGGCCTCTGACAGTCTTCCGGAGGAGATCAAACAGCAGCTCGAAGCGCTGGATAACGAATGGCATCAGCAGCACACGCGCTTCAGCGAGCAGCAGAAATGCCTCTTTATCCATAGCGACTGGTTAGGTCGCATTGAAGCCAGCTTGCAGGATGTCAGCGCGCAGATTAAACAGGCGCGTCAATGCTAACGCTGGACACGCTTAACGTCATGCTGGCGGTTAGCGAGGAAGGGTTGATCGAAGAGGTCGTCATTACCCTGCTCGCTTCACCGCAGCTGGCGGCCTTCTTTGAAAAATTCCCGAAGCTCAGAAAGGCAATGACGGACGATCTTCCCCGCTGGCGCGATAACCTGCGCCAGCGGTTTAAGGAGACGGAAGTCCCGCCGGAACTGACAGAGGAAGTGGCTGGTTACCAGCAGTGCCAGCGGCTTTCAACGCCGCAGTTTATTGCCCAGCTACAGCAAACCCTGACGCTGCTAGATAACGTTCACTCCCCGTTTGCCAGCCAGGCCAGAGCGCTGGTCACGGACAACCCCAGCTTTACTCCCGCCCTGCATACGCTGTTTTTACAGCGCTGGCGGCTCAGTCTTGTCGTTCAGGCCACCTCTCTCAACCAGCAGTTGCTGGACGAAGAGCGCGAACAGCTGTTAAGCGAAGTTCAGGAGCGGATGACGTTAAGCGGCCAGCTAGAACAGGTGCTGGTGGAGAATGAAAACGCCGCCGGTCGACTCTGGGATATGAGTGCCGGTCAGTTAAAACGTGGCGATTATCAGTTGATCGTGAAGTACGGCGACTTTCTGGCACAACAGCCGGAGCTGATGAAGCTTGCTGAACAGCTTGGTCGTTCCCGGGAGGCCAGGTCAGTTCCAAAGAAAGATGCGCCGATGGAAACCTTTCGTACGCTGGTACGCGAGCCGTCCACCGTACCGGAGCAGGTGGACGGCTTACAGCAAAGCGATGATATCCTGCGCCTGTTGCCTACGGAACTCAGCACGCTGGGAATGACCGAACTGGAGTATGAGTTTTATCGTCGGCTGGTGGAAAAACAGCTTCTTACCTATCGGTTGCATGGCGAAGCCTGGCGCGAAAAAATCAGCCAGCGCCCGGTGGTGCATCAGGACTTTGATGAGCAACCGCGCGGTCCATTCATTGTTTGCGTAGATACGTCCGGATCGATGGGGGGATTTAACGAGCAGTGTGCAAAAGCGTTCTGCCTGGCTCTGATGCGCGTGGCGCTCGCCGATCGTCGTCGCTGCTACATCATGTTATTTTCCAGCGAAGTGGTGGGGTATGAACTGACCAGCCCACAGGGGCTGGAGCAGGCGATCCGCTTTTTAAGCCAGCGCTTTCGCGGCGGCACCGATCTGGCCAGCTGTTTTCGCAGCATCATTGAGCGCATGCAGGGCGGAGACTGGTACGACGCGGATGCGGTGGTGATTTCCGATTTTATTGCCCAGCGGCTGCCGGACGACGTCGTGAATAAAGTGAAGGAGATGCAGCGCGTGCACCAGCACCGTTTCCATGCCGTGGCGATGTCTGCACATGGAAAACCCGGCATCATGCGCATCTTCGATCACATCTGGCGCTTTGATACCGGGTTGCGTAGCCGCCTGCTCAGACGCTGGCGACGTTAATTAAAGAAGAGAACCGACGCTCTCACGTACCTGCTGCGGCCAGACCCCACACTGTACCTGACCGATATGGGACAGTTGCAACAGCAGCATGGTCAGACGAGACTGGCCAATACCACCGCCGATGGTCTGCGGCATTTCACCGCGCAGCAGCGCCTGGTGCCATTCCAGTTGCAGACGATCTTCATCACCGGTCACGGCCAGCTGACGCTTCAGTGCTTCAGCATCCACGCGGATCCCCATCGAAGAGAGTTCAAACGCATCTTCCAGAACCGGGTTCCAGACCAGAATATCGCCGTTCAGACCGGCATATTCGCTCTCGCCCACGGTGCTCCAGTCATCGTAATCCGGCGCACGGACGTCGTGACGTTTACCATCAGACAATTTCCCGCCAATGCCGATCAGGAATACCGCGCCCAGCTCTTTGGCGATCGCGCGTTCACGGCCTTTGGCATCCAGATCCGGGAAACGGCTCAGCAACTCCTGACTGTGAACAAAGTGGATCGTTTCCGGCAGGAACGGTGCCAGACCAAACTCTTTGCTCACGGCCGCTTCGGTCGCTTTGATCCCGGCGTAGATCGCCTCAACGGTGGATTTCAGCGTACCGACGTGACGCTCTCCGTCACCCATTACGCGCTCCCAGTCCCACTGGTCAACGTAGACAGAGTGAATGGGGGAGAGGCGGTCTTCATCGGGGCGAAGGGCTTTCATATGCGTGTAAAGCCCTTCGCCCGCGCTGAAGTCGTGTTGTCCCAGGGTTTGACGCTTCCACTTCGCCAGGGAATGAACCACTTCGAACTGGGCGTCTGGCAGTGTTTTCACTTTTACCTGTACCGCTTTTTCGCAACCAGACAAGTTATCCTGCGTCCCGTCACCCACGCGGCTCAGAATCGGCGCCTGCACTTCAATAAGGCCAAGCTTCTCTTCCAGCTGGCGAGAAAAATGGGATTTAACGAAACTGATCTGGCGTTGTTTTGCGATGTAAGCGGTTTTCATTATTTATACTCCTGCGTCCTGTTGATACTGATTAAGCAACAGAACAGGCGCTTAATTCAATAACCCATCAACAAAAAGCCACCTTCACTTTTGATTCGTTAAAATAAGACGCTAGAATAGAAGGAATCATTAATCTTCATAAGAAAAACCTATGGAAAATTATCAGATCGACAATCTGGACCGCGGCATTCTGGAAGCGCTCATGGCCAACGCACGCACCGCGTATGCCGAACTGGCGAAACAATTTGGCGTCAGCCCGGGGACCATTCACGTTCGCGTAGAGAAAATGAAGCAGGCCGGGATCATCACCGGCGCACGCATTGATGTCAGCCCGAAGCAACTCGGCTACGACGTCTGCTGCTTCATTGGCATTATTCTGAAAAGCGCCAAAGATTACCCCTCCGCGCTGGAGAAGCTGAACGCGCTGGATGAAGTCACTGAGGCGTACTACACCACCGGGCACTACAGCATCTTTATAAAGGTCATGTGCCGATCCATCGACGCTCTCCAGCAGGTACTTATCAACAAGATCCAAACAATCGATGAAATTCAGTCCACCGAAACCCTAATCTCCCTGCAAAACCCGATTATGCGTACTATCCGCCCGTGAACGGGCAATTTCATTCCCACATTTTCCACAGGTAGATCCCAGCTCGTTCACAGCGTACAATGGCCGCCTCTTTATCTGAGCGAGCGATCAATGGCGGACATTACTCTTATCAGCGGCAGCACCCTGGGCGGTGCGGAATATGTAGCGGAACATCTGGCTGAGAAGCTGGAAGACGCGGGCTTTTCTACACAAACGCTGCACGGACCGCTGCTGGAAGATCTACCGACTGACGGGGTCTGGCTGCTGATCACCTCCACGCACGGCGCGGGCGATCTGCCGGATAACCTGCAACCTTTATATGACGAACTGCTGGAACAACAGCCCGATCTGTCAAACGTCCGGTTTGGCGCTGTAGGGATCGGTAGCCGTGAATATGACACTTTCTGTGGCGCAATAGAGAAAGTAGAAGCTGCGGTGACCGCCTGCGGAGCAAAACAGCTGGGTGAAACACTGAAGATCAACATCCTCGATCATGATATTCCCGAAGATCCAGCCGAGATCTGGCTCGCGGAATGGAAAAATTTACTCAAAAACGATTAAAGATCGTGCGATCAGATGTGGATAACTCTGGTTAAAAGCTCGTATTAACCCGTAGTTATCCAAAGAACAACGTTAGTTTAGTTTTTGACCTGTGCATAAAGTGGCGATCTGATCCCAGCTTATACGGTCCAGGATCACCGATCATTCACAGCAAACGATCCTTCCTAACTGCATGATCTTATTTATGGGATCGGACTTATCCACAAAGGTCTGCGATCCTAATAAGAGATCACAATAGAACAGATCTCTAAATAAAAAGATCTTCTTTTTAATAGCCCAAGATCCCAATGCTTTCTCGAAAGACTAAAGTTGAGTAGAATCCACGGCCCGGGCTTCAATCCATTTTCATACCGCTTTACGCGAGGCAGACCACCATGTTTTATCAGGATCCTTTTGACGTCATCATCATTGGCGGGGGTCACGCAGGCACTGAGGCCGCAATGGCCGCAGCGCGAATGGGTCAGCAGACCCTGCTTTTGACACACAATATCGACACGCTGGGACAAATGTCCTGTAATCCGGCGATTGGCGGCATTGGGAAAGGACACCTGGTAAAAGAAGTGGATGCACTTGGCGGCCTGATGGCGAAAGCGATCGATCATGCGGGCATTCAGTTTAGGATACTAAACGCGAGTAAAGGTCCGGCTGTTCGCGCCACCCGTGCACAGGCAGACCGCGTGCTTTACCGTCAGGCTGTGCGCACCGCGCTTGAAAACCAACCGAACCTGATGATCTTCCAGCAGGCTGTAGAAGATCTTATCGTGGAAAACGATCGTGTTGTTGGCGCCGTGACCCAGATGGGTCTCAAGTTCCGCGCAAAAGCGGTGGTGCTGACGGTCGGGACATTCCTGGACGGTAAAATCCATATTGGTCTGGACAACTACAGCGGTGGCCGTGCGGGCGATCCGCCGTCGATTCCGCTGTCTCGTCGTCTTCGTGAGCTGCCGCTGCGCGTAAGCCGCCTGAAAACCGGCACGCCGCCGCGTATTGATGCGCGTACCATTGATTTCAGCGTTCTGGCACAGCAGCACGGTGATAACCCGATGCCGGTGTTCTCGTTCATGGGCAATGCGGCGCAACATCCGCAGCAGGTGCCGTGCTACATCACGCACACCAATGAAAAAACCCATGACGTGATCCGCAGCAACCTCGATCGCAGCCCAATGTACGCCGGCGTGATCGAAGGGATCGGCCCACGTTATTGCCCGTCGATCGAAGATAAAGTGATGCGCTTTGCCGATCGTAACCAGCATCAGATCTTCCTCGAACCTGAAGGGCTGACCTCGAACGAAATTTACCCGAACGGCATCTCCACCAGCCTGCCGTTCGACGTGCAGATGCAGATTGTGCGTTCAATGCAGGGGATGGAAAACGCGAAGATCGTTCGTCCTGGCTACGCTATTGAGTACGATTTTTTCGATCCGCGTGACCTGAAGCCGACGCTGGAAAGCAAATTCATCCAGGGTCTGTTCTTCGCAGGCCAGATTAACGGCACCACCGGGTACGAAGAAGCTGCCGCACAAGGGCTGCTGGCCGGTCTGAATGCCGCTCGCTTCTCTGCCGAGAAAGAGGGCTGGGCACCGGCGCGTTCTCAGGCTTACCTGGGTGTTCTGGTCGACGATCTCTGCACGCTGGGGACCAAAGAACCGTACCGCATGTTTACTTCTCGTGCGGAATATCGCCTGATGCTGCGCGAAGACAATGCCGATCTGCGTCTGACCGAGGTGGGCCGCGAATTGGGTCTGGTGGATGACGAACGCTGGGCGCGCTTCAACGAGAAGCTGGAGCGTATCGAACAGGAACGTCAGCGCCTGAAAACCACCTGGGTGAATCCGCAGGCGGAAACTGCTGCTGAAGTGAACGCTCACTTAACTGCGCCGCTTTCGCGCGAAGCCAGTGGTGAAGATCTGTTGCGTCGTCCTGAAGTCACCTACGAGAATCTGGTCAAACTGACCGCGTTCGCACCGGGCCTTGAAGACGCTGAAGCGGCTGAACAGGTCGAGATTCAGGTGAAATACGAAGGTTACATCGCGCGTCAGCAGGATGAGATCGAAAAACAGCAGCGCAACGAAAATACGCTACTGCCGGAAATGCTGGACTATCGTCAGGTGACGGGGCTTTCCAACGAAGTGATCGCTAAGCTGAACGATCACAAACCTGTGTCGATTGGCCAGGCCTCACGTATCTCCGGTGTCACACCTGCCGCGATTTCGATTCTGCTGGTGTGGCTGAAAAAGCAGGGTATGCTGCGCCGCAGCGCGTAATTAACATTGCTTTTGGCGGGTGGCGCTTCGCTTACCCGCCCTACTTAATCGTAGGCCCGGTAAGCGGCTGTGCCACCGGGCGAAAAATCTCTTAACAGGTATCCACCGTGCTCAATAAACTCTCTCGTCTGCTGGAACAGGCAGGTATTTCGCTCACCGATCACCAGAAAAATCAGCTGGTGGCCTATGTCGATATGCTGAACAAATGGAATAAAGCGTACAACCTCACCTCCGTACGCGATCCCAACGAGATGCTGATTCGCCATATTCTCGATAGCATCGTTGTGGCGCCGTATCTTACCGGTGAACGTTTTATCGACGTGGGCACCGGTCCGGGCTTGCCGGGCGTTCCGTTGTCTATTGTTCGACCGGAGAGTCATTTCACGCTGCTGGACAGTCTGGGCAAGCGCGTACGCTTTTTACGACAGGTTCAGCATGAGCTGAAGCTGGAAAACATCACGCCCGTGCAGAGCAGGGTAGAGGAGTTCCCGGCAGAGCCACCGTTTGACGGCGTTATCAGCCGCGCGTTTGCCTCACTCAATGACATGGTGAGCTGGTGCAAACACCTGCCGGCGGATAAGGGCCGTTTTTATGCGCTGAAAGGGCAACTTCCGGGGGACGAAATAGAGCAGCTTCCGGACGGTTTTGCAGTGGAATCCATTGAAAAACTCCAGATCCCTCAGCTCGAAGGTGAGCGTCATCTGGTGATAATTAAGCCAAACACATTTTAAAAAATTAATAAAAAATGTGGAATTTGTGCTGTTCTGATGGTGTTAAAAAGCAGCACATCCAGTCTGATTTGGCCGTAGTTAATTTAACCTTGTTGTCACCATGGATTTTCTTATGGTTAACCTGAAGTGATTCGTTCACCCTGAAGATAGTCAACCATGAAAATATCAGCCTGCTAAAAATGGGTAAAGGCAACAAGAATGAGATGTTAAATATTTATTAAGAATGTCAATAAAAGGTTTTTGTTGTATACGGCTCTGTTTTAAAAATAGTTGCGATTTTTTTGCTTTAATTTCAATCGGATGAAATAAATCGTTTTACGTCTTTGATAAATACCACTTTATCGCAAATGTGTATTTTGTGATCTCGTGCACGCTTTATCACCAACGTTTCCGCGCTGTTTGCAGTTTTGCCTGAAGGTTGGCACTGAGTTCAAAAGTTGAAAAATAGGACTGGGGAAAAATATTTAAACATTTATTCACCTTTTCGCTACTTAATGTTTGAAATCACGGGTACGCACCGTATAATTTGACCGCTTTTTGATGCTTGACTCTGAGCCTTAAAGGACGTTTTATACGACACGCGGCATACCTCGAAGGGAGCAGGAGTAAAAACGTGATGTCTGTGTCGCTCTTGAGTAGAAACGTTGCTCGTAAGCTTCTGTTCATTCAGTTTCTGGCTGTGATAGCAAGTGGACTGCTGTTTAGCCTCAAAGACCCCTTCTGGGGCATCTCCGCCGCGTGCGGAGGTTTGGCGGTGGTTCTGCCAAACGTGTTGTTTATGATTTTTGCCTGGCGTCATCAGGCGCATACACCCGCCAAAGGCCGCGTGGCCTGGTCCTTCGCTCTCGGCGAAGTGTGTAAGGTGTTGCTGACCTTTGCTCTACTGGTGATGGCGCTGGCGGTTTTGAAAGTGGTATTCATGCCGCTGATAGCAACGTGGGTTTTGGTGCTGGTGGTACAAGTTCTGGCTCCAGCTGTAATCAATAACAAAGGGTAAAAGGCATCATGGCTTCAGAAAATATGACGCCGCAGGATTACATAGGTCACCATCTGAATAACCTTCAGCTGGACCTGCGTACATTCTCGCTGGTGGATCCACATAACCCCCCGGCCACCTTCTGGACGATCAACATCGACTCCATGTTCTTCTCGGTGGTTTTGGGTCTTCTGTTCCTGGCCATGTTCCGCGGTGTTGCTAAACGAGCGACCAGCGGTGTTCCAGGGAAATTCCAGACGTTCATCGAGATGATCATCGGCTTCGTCCATGGCAGCGTCAAAGACATGTACCATGGTAAGAGCAAGCTGATTGCTCCGCTGGCCCTGACCGTGTTCGTTTGGGTCTTCCTGATGAACCTGATGGACCTTCTGCCTATCGATTTCCTGCCGTGGATCGGCGAGCATGTCTTCGGTCTGCCTGCCCTGCGCGTGGTTCCGTCTGCCGACGTGAACATCACCCTGTCGATGGCGCTGGGCGTATTTATCCTGATTCTTTTCTACAGCATCAAAATGAAAGGCGTAAGCGGCTTTGTGAAAGAGCTTACCTTGCAGCCGTTCAACCACTGGGCGTTTATTCCGGTCAACCTGATCCTGGAAGGCGTTAGCCTGCTGTCCAAACCTGTTTCACTGGGTCTGCGACTGTTCGGCAACATGTATGCGGGTGAGCTGATTTTCATTCTGATCGCGGGTCTTCTGCCGTGGTGGTCACAGTGGATTCTGAATGTGCCATGGGCCATTTTCCACATCCTGATCATTACGCTGCAAGCCTTTATCTTCATGGTTCTGACGATCGTCTATCTGTCGATGGCGTCTGAAGAGCACTGATTTTTTACCAACACTACTACGTTTTAATTGAAACAAACTGGAGACTGTCATGGAAAACCTGAATATGGATCTGCTGTACATGGCTGCCGCTGTGATGATGGGTCTGGCGGCTATCGGTGCTGCGATCGGTATCGGCATCCTCGGGGGCAAATTCCTGGAAGGCGCAGCGCGTCAACCTGATCTGATTCCTCTGCTGCGTACTCAGTTCTTTATCGTTATGGGTCTGGTGGATGCAATCCCAATGATCGCTGTAGGTCTGGGTCTGTACGTGATGTTTGCTGTCGCGTAGTAGTTGTTTTAAAACCCCAAGCCACAGAAATTTAAGAGGTATTGTGCTGTGAACATGAACGCAACAATCCTCGGCCAGGCCATCGCGTTTATTCTCTTTGTCTGGTTCTGCATGAAGTATGTATGGCCGCCTTTAATGGCTGCCATCGAAAAACGTCAGAAAGAAATTGCTGACGGTCTGGCTTCCGCAGAACGCGCTAAGAAAGATTTGGACCTTGCACAGGCCAACGCGACAGACCAGCTGAAAAAAGCGAAAGCTGAAGCTCAGGTAATCATTGAACAGGCTAACAAACGCCGTTCTCAGATCCTGGACGAAGCCAAAGCTGAAGCAGAACAGGAACGTACTAAGATCGTGACACAGGCTCAGGCTGAAATTGAAGCTGAGCGTAAACGTGCTCGTGAAGAACTGCGTAAGCAGGTTGCGATTCTGGCTGTTGCTGGCGCCGAGAAGATCATCGAACGTTCCGTGGATGAAGCTGCTAACAGCGACATCGTGGACAAACTTGTCGCTGAACTGTAAGGAGGGAGGGGCTGATGTCTGAATTTGTTACGGTAGCTCGCCCCTACGCCAAAGCAGCTTTTGACTTTGCTGTCGAACACCAAAATGTCGATCGCTGGCAGAATATGCTGGCGTTTGCCGCTGAGGTGACGAAAAACGAACAAATGGCCGAGTTGCTTTCTGGTGCGTTAGCGCCTGAAACCCTCGCCGCGTCGTTTATCGCCGTGTGCGGAGAGCAACTGGATGCCAACGGCCAGAACCTGATTAAGGTGATGGCGGAAAATGGTCGTCTCCGTGTGCTCCCGGATGTTCTCGAGCAGTTTGAGCACTTACGTGCCCTTAGTGAAGCTACCGCTGAAGTTGAAGTAACTTCCGCGACTGAACTGAGTGATGAACAGCTTGCGAAAATCACCGCCGCGATGGAAAAACGTCTGTCACGCAAAGTTAAGCTGAATTGCAAAATCGATAAGTCTGTAATGGCAGGCGTAATCATCCGTTCGGGTGATATGGTCATTGATGGCAGCGTACGCGGCCGTCTTGAGCGCCTTGCAGACGTCTTGCAGTCTTAAGGGGACTGGAGCATGCAACTGAATTCCACCGAAATCAGCGAACTGATCAAGCAGCGCATTGCTCAGTTCAGTGTTGTGAGTGAAGCTCACAACGAAGGTACTATTGTTTCTGTAAGTGACGGTGTTATCCGCATCCACGGCCTGGCCGATTGTATGCAGGGTGAGATGATTTCCCTGCCGGGTAACCGTTACGCTATCGCACTGAACCTGGAGCGCGACTCCGTAGGTGCCGTTGTGATGGGTCCATACGCTGACCTTGCCGAAGGCATGAAGGTTAAGTGTACTGGCCGTATTCTGGAAGTGCCGGTTGGCCGTGGCCTGCTGGGTCGCGTTGTTAACACCCTGGGTGCGCCAATCGACGGTAAAGGTCCGGTTGAGCACGATGGCTTCTCCCCAATCGAAGTTATCGCACCAGGCGTTATCGACCGTCAGTCCGTTGATCAGCCAGTGCAGACGGGTTATAAGTCCGTTGATGCCATGATCCCAATCGGTCGTGGTCAGCGTGAACTGATCATCGGTGACCGTCAGACCGGTAAAACCGCGATGGCAATCGACGCCATCATCAACCAGCGTGATTCCGGCATCAAATGTGTGTACGTGGCTATCGGCCAGAAAGCGTCCACCATTTCCAACGTGGTTCGTAAACTGGAAGAGCACGGCGCACTGTCTAACACCATCGTTGTGGTAGCTACCGCGTCTGAATCTGCTGCACTGCAATACCTGGCACCATACGCTGGTTGCGCAATGGGCGAATACTTCCGTGACCGCGGTGAAGATGCGCTGATCGTATACGATGACCTGTCTAAACAGGCTGTTGCTTATCGTCAGGTTTCCCTGCTGCTCCGTCGTCCACCAGGACGTGAAGCATTCCCGGGCGACGTATTCTACCTCCACTCTCGTCTGCTGGAGCGTGCTTCCCGCGTTAACGCGGAATACGTCGAGAACTTCACCAAAGGTGAAGTGAAGGGTAAAACAGGTTCTCTGACCGCTCTGCCGATCATTGAAACCCAGGCGGGTGACGTTTCTGCGTTCGTTCCGACCAACGTAATCTCCATTACCGATGGTCAGATCTTCCTGGAAACCAACCTGTTTAACTCCGGTATTCGTCCGGCGGTTAACCCGGGTATCTCCGTATCCCGTGTGGGTGGTGCTGCTCAGACCAAGATCATCAAGAAACTGTCCGGTGGTATCCGTACCGCGCTGGCACAGTATCGTGAACTGGCTGCGTTCTCTCAGTTCGCATCCGATCTGGACGAAGCAACCCGTAAACAGCTGAGCCACGGTCAGAAAGTGACCGAGTTGCTGAAGCAGAAACAGTACGCGCCAATGTCTGTTGCTCAGCAGGGCCTGGTACTGTTCGCGGCTGAACGCGGTTACCTCGAAGATGTGGAACTGGCGAAAATCGGTAGCTTCGAAGCCGCTCTGCTGGCTTACGTCGACCGTGATCACGCTCCGCTGATGCAAGAGATCAACCAGACCGGTGGCTATAACGACGAAATCGAAGGCAAGCTGAAAGCTATCCTCGATTCCTTCAAAGCAACCCAATCCTGGTAATCGTCCGGCGGCTTGTCTCAGGACAAGCCGTCTGGCATTGAGGAGAAGCTCATGGCCGGCGCAAAAGAGATACGTAGTAAGATCGCAAGCGTCCAGAACACGCAAAAGATCACTAAAGCGATGGAGATGGTCGCCGCTTCCAAAATGCGTAAATCGCAGGATCGCATGGCGGCCAGCCGTCCTTATGCAGAGACCATGCGCAAAGTGATTGGTCACCTTGCAAACGGTAATCTGGAATATAAGCACCCTTACCTGGAAGAACGCGACGTTAAGCGCGTGGGCTACCTGGTGGTGTCGACTGACCGTGGTCTGTGTGGCGGCTTGAACATTAACCTGTTCAAAAAACTGCTGGCGGATATGAAAGGCTGGTCCGATAAAGGCGTTCAGTGCGATCTGGCACTGATTGGCTCTAAAGGCGTCTCTTTCTTTAACTCCGTTGGTGGCAACATTGTCGCTCAGGTGACCGGTATGGGTGATAACCCGTCCCTGTCCGAACTGATCGGCCCGGTAAAAGTGATGTTGCAGGCCTACGATGAAGGCCGTCTGGACAGACTGTACGTTGTCAGCAACAAATTTATTAACACCATGTCTCAGGTGCCTACGCTCACTCAGATGCTGCCGTTACCGGCATCAGAAGATGACGAGCTGAAACAGAAAGCCTGGGATTACCTGTATGAACCCGATCCGAAACCGCTGCTGGATACCCTGCTGCGTCGTTACGTTGAATCTCAGGTTTATCAGGGCGTTGTAGAAAACCTGGCCAGCGAGCAGGCCGCACGAATGGTGGCGATGAAAGCCGCGACCGATAATGGCGGCAGCCTGATTAAAGAGCTGCAGTTGGTTTACAACAAAGCTCGTCAGGCCAGCATTACTCAGGAACTCACCGAGATCGTCTCGGGGGCCGCCGCGGTTTAACCAGGTTTACGAATTACGTAGAGGATTCAAGATGGCTACTGGAAAGATTGTCCAGGTAATCGGCGCCGTGGTGGACGTCGAGTTCCCTCAGGACGCCGTACCACGCGTGTACGACGCGCTTGAGGTACAAAATGGTAACGAGAGCCTGGTGCTGGAAGTTCAGCAGCAGCTCGGCGGCGGTATCGTGCGTACCATCGCCATGGGTTCTTCCGACGGTCTGCGTCGTGGTCTGGAAGTGAAAGACCTTGAGCACCCGATCGAAGTCCCGGTAGGTAAAGCAACACTGGGTCGTATCATGAACGTATTGGGTCAACCAATCGACATGAAAGGCGACATCGGTGAAGAAGAGCGTTGGGCTATCCACCGCGCGGCACCTTCCTACGAAGAGCTGTCCAGCTCTCAGGAACTGCTGGAAACCGGCATCAAAGTTATCGACCTGATGTGCCCGTTCGCGAAGGGCGGTAAAGTTGGTCTGTTTGGTGGTGCGGGTGTAGGTAAAACCGTAAACATGATGGAGCTGATCCGTAACATCGCGATCGAGCACTCCGGTTACTCCGTGTTTGCGGGTGTTGGTGAACGTACTCGTGAGGGTAACGACTTCTACCACGAAATGACCGACTCCAACGTTCTGGATAAAGTATCCCTGGTTTACGGCCAGATGAACGAGCCACCAGGAAACCGTCTGCGCGTTGCGCTGACTGGCCTGACGATGGCTGAGAAGTTCCGTGACGAAGGCCGTGACGTTCTGCTGTTCGTTGATAACATCTACCGTTACACCCTGGCCGGTACTGAAGTATCTGCACTGCTGGGTCGTATGCCTTCAGCGGTAGGTTATCAGCCTACGCTTGCGGAAGAGATGGGTGTTCTTCAGGAACGTATCACCTCTACCAAAACTGGTTCTATCACCTCCGTTCAGGCGGTATACGTACCTGCGGATGACTTGACTGACCCATCTCCAGCCACCACCTTTGCTCACTTAGATGCAACCGTGGTACTGAGCCGTCAGATCGCGTCTCTGGGTATCTACCCGGCCGTTGACCCGCTGGACTCTACCAGCCGTCAGCTGGATCCACTGGTTGTTGGCCAGGAACACTACGACACCGCGCGTGGCGTACAGTCCCTGCTGCAACGTTACCAGGAGCTGAAAGACATCATCGCCATCCTGGGTATGGATGAACTGTCTGAAGAAGACAAACTGGTGGTAGCACGTGCACGTAAGATCCAGCGCTTCCTGTCCCAGCCGTTCTTCGTTGCGGAAGTATTCACCGGTTCTCCAGGTAAATACGTTTCCCTGAAAGACACCATCCGTGGCTTTAAAGGCATCATGGAAGGCGAATACGATCACCTGCCAGAGCAGGCGTTCTACATGGTTGGTTCCATCGAAGAAGCCGTGGAAAAAGCCAAAAAACTTTAACGCCTTAATCGGAGGGTGATATGGCAATGACTTACCACCTGGACGTCGTCAGCGCAGAGCAACAAATGTTCTCTGGTCTGGTCGAGAAAATCCAGGTAACGGGTAGTGAAGGTGAACTGGGTATTTTCCCGGGTCACGCACCGCTGCTCACCGCCATTAAGCCTGGTATGATCCGCATCGTTAAACAGTTCGGTCATGAAGAGTTTATCTATCTGTCCGGCGGCATTCTTGAAGTGCAGCCAGGCAGTGTGACCGTTCTGGCCGATACCGCTATTCGTGGCCAGGATCTCGACGAAGCGCGAGCCCTGGAATCGAAGCGTAAGGCTGAAGAGCACATTAGCAGCTCTCATGGTGACGTGGATTACGCTCAGGCGTCTGCGGAGCTGGCCAAAGCGATCGCGAAACTGCGCGTTATCGAGTTGACCAAAAAAGCGATGTAACACCGGCTTGAAAAGCACAAAAGCCAGTCTGGATCCCAGGCTGGCTTTTTTTTTCGGCCTTAATTCATGATGAAAAAGATGTAGAATTTTAAGCATCAAACGTTTTTACTTCTCACACAAACTACCGTCAGGATGCGTATGTTAAACAGTGCGATGAGCGTGGTGATCCTTGCTGCAGGCAAAGGTACCCGCATGTATTCCGATCTGCCTAAAGTGCTCCACACACTGGCAGGAAAGCCAATGGTGCAGCATGTTATTGATGCAGCTAATGAATTAGGCGCCAGCCAGGTGCATCTGGTTTATGGACATGGCGGCGATCTGCTGAAAAAAACGCTGCGTGACGACAATCTCAACTGGGTGCTACAGGCAGAACAGCTGGGTACGGGTCATGCAATGCAGCAGGCTGCACCCTTCTTCGCTGATGATGAAGACATCCTGATGCTCTACGGCGACGTCCCGCTGATCTCCGTTGAAACCCTCACTCGCCTGCGTGAAGCCAAACCGCAGGGTGGCATTGGGTTGTTAACCGTCGTGCTGGACGATCCAACCGGCTATGGCCGCATTACGCGTGAAAACGGCAAGGTAACCGGGATTGTTGAGCATAAAGATGCCACTGACGAACAGCGTCAGATTCAGGAGATCAACACCGGCATCCTGATTGCGAACGGTGCGGATATGAAGCGCTGGCTGTCCAAACTCAATAATAACAACGCGCAGGGTGAATACTACATCACCGACATCATTGCGATGGCGTACCAGGAAGGGCGTGAGATTGCTGCCGTTCATCCGGCGCGTATCAGCGAAACGGACGGGGTAAACAACCGTCTACAGCTGTCACGCCTGGAGCGTATTTACCAGTCCGAGCAGGCAGAAAAACTGTTGCTGGCGGGCGTTATGCTGCGCGATCCGGCGCGTTTCGATCTGCGTGGCACGCTGACCCACGGGCGCGACGTTGAAATAGATACTAACGTTATCCTGGAAGGTAACGTCACGCTGGGCAACCGCGTCAAAATCGGCACCGGCTGTGTGATTAAAAACAGCGTGATCGGTGACGACTGCGAAATCAGCCCGTACAGCGTGGTGGAAGATGCCCATCTTGAGGCGGCATGTACCATTGGCCCGTTTGCGCGTCTGCGCCCGGGCGCTGAGCTGCTGGAAGGCGCTCATGTAGGTAACTTCGTGGAAATGAAAAAAGCACGTCTCGGTAAAGGCTCGAAAGCCGGTCATCTGACCTATCTGGGCGATGCGGAAATTGGCGACAACGTAAACATCGGTGCAGGGACGATTACCTGTAACTATGACGGTGCCAATAAGTTTAAAACCATCATCGGTGATGACGTGTTTGTAGGTTCCGATACCCAGCTGGTGGCGCCTGTTACCGTGGGCAAAGGCGTGACCATTGCCGCCGGGACAACCGTTACGCGCGATGTGGCCGAGAACGAGCTGGTGTTAAGCCGCGTTCCGCAGGTCAGTAAGCAGGGCTGGAAACGCCCGGTGAAGAAAAAGTAACGACAATATACACCCCTCACCCTGACCCTCTCCCCATAGGGGAGAGGGGAACTGAATGGTGCGGTTTTCACCCTCTCCCCTATGGGGAGAGGGCTGGGGTGAGGGGATAACATAATCCTCCCCCCACCAGCAGTACCCATAAAAATAACCCCACTCTCTACAAGGCTCGGGGTGCCCGGAAAGGGCAAATACAGGTCAGCGACAACGCATGGCATAACGCCATAATCAGGAAATCTAACTATGTGTGGAATTGTTGGCGCAGTTGCGCAGCGTGATATTGCTGAAATCCTTCTCGAAGGTTTACGTCGTCTGGAATACCGTGGTTATGACTCAGCCGGTCTGGCTGTCGTCGATGCAGAAGGTCATATGACCCGTCTGCGTCGTCTCGGTAAAGTGCAGATGCTGGCCCAGGCGGCGGAGGAACATCCGCTGCACGGTGGCACCGGTATTGCGCATACCCGCTGGGCGACTCACGGTGAGCCATCTGAAGGCAACGCACACCCGCATGTGTCTGAACACATTGTGGTGGTGCATAACGGCATTATCGAAAACCACGAACCGCTGCGTGAAGAACTGAAAGCGCGCGGCTATACCTTCGTCTCTGAAACCGACACCGAAGTGATTGCTCACCTGGTGCACTGGGAGCTGGCACAGGGCGGTACACTGCGTGATGCGGTGCTGCGCGCTATCCCTCAGCTGCGTGGTGCTTACGGTACGGTGATCATGGATTCCCGTGACCCGTCCACGCTGCTGGCCGCGCGTTCCGGTAGCCCGATGGTGATTGGTCTGGGCATGGGTGAAAACTTTATCGCTTCCGACCAGCTGGCGCTGCTGCCGGTTACCCGTCGCTTTATCTTCCTGGAAGAGGGCGACATTGCCGAGGTGACACGTCGCAGCGTGACCGTATTCGACACGAAAGGCGAGCAGGTTAAGCGCCAGGAAATCGAATCAAACCTGCAATACGACGCGGGCGACAAAGGTGCTTATCGTCACTACATGCAGAAAGAGATCTACGAACAGCCAAACGCCATTAAAAACACCCTGACCGGGCGCATCAGCCATGGTGAAGTGGATCTGAGCGAGCTGGGCGCCAATGCCAACGAAATGCTGAGCAAAGTCGAGCACATTCAGATCGTGGCCTGCGGTACCTCTTACAACTCCGGTATGGTCTCTCGCTACTGGTTTGAATCCCTGGCGGGCGTGCCGTGCGACGTCGAAATCGCATCTGAGTTCCGCTATCGTAAATCCGCTGTGCGCCGTAACAGCCTGATGATCACTCTTTCCCAGTCTGGCGAAACGGCCGATACCCTGGCGGCGCTGCGTCTGTCTAAAGAGTTGGGTTACCTGGGTTCGCTGGCCATCTGTAACGTACCGGGCTCCTCGCTGGTGCGTGAATCCGATCTGGCGCTGATGACTAAAGCGGGCACCGAAATCGGCGTCGCTTCCACCAAAGCGTTCACCACGCAGCTGACCGTTCTGCTGATGCTGGTGGCGAAGCTGGCGCGTCTGAAAGGCGAAGATGCTTCCGTTGAGCATGACATCGTTCACGGTCTCCAGGCGCTGCCGAGCCGTATCGAGCAGATGCTGTCTCAGGACAAGCGCATTGAGGCGCTGGCTGAAGATTTCTCTGATAAGCACCACGCTCTGTTCCTGGGCCGTGGCGATCAGTACCCTATCGCGCTGGAAGGCGCGCTGAAGCTGAAAGAGATCTCCTACATCCACGCGGAAGCCTACGCGGCAGGCGAGCTGAAACATGGCCCGCTGGCGCTGATCGATGCGGATATGCCAGTTATCGTGGTGGCACCTAACAACGAACTGCTGGAAAAACTGAAATCTAACATCGAAGAGGTGCGCGCCCGTGGTGGTGTACTGTACGTCTTTGCGGATAAAGATGCCGGTTTTGCCAGCAGCGACAACATGCACATCATCGAGATGCCGCATGTGGAAGAGGTGATTGCGCCGATCTTCTACACCGTACCGCTGCAACTACTGGCTTACCACGTCGCGCTGATCAAAGGCACCGACGTTGACCAGCCGCGAAATCTGGCGAAGTCCGTTACCGTAGAATAATCCTTCCAGGCTCCGCCATCCGGTGGAGCCTTTTTTTATGACAATCCGTCATTTTCAGCTATTTTATCAGTGTCACATAAAGAAAATATTACTGAAAACAAGCTGTCATAATAATCATTAAGCTTATGATTTATTTATGGATTTTTGCTTAATTTTAAGTGAAATTTTCTTTGTCATAAAACTGTCATATTTCGTACATTTATCTGTCACCTGTTTGTCCTATTTTGCTCATCGTAGCCACTTAAACAATGATTTACGAAATCCTTGCAGGAGACATTATGAAAGTTATGCGTACCACTGTCGCAACTGTTGTCGCCGCGACCTTATCTCTGAGCGCTTTCTCTGCTTTCGCAGCAGCAAGCCTGACTGGCGCTGGTGCAACCTTCCCTGCGCCGGTGTATGCCAAATGGGCGGATACCTACCAGAAAGAGACCGGTAACAAGGTCAACTATCAGGGTATCGGCTCCTCCGGTGGCGTAAAACAAATTACCGCGAATACCGTTGATTTCGGCGCATCCGACGCTCCGCTGTCTGATGAGAAACTGAATCAGGAAGGCCTGTTCCAGTTCCCGACCGTGATCGGCGGCGTTGTGCTGGCTGTTAACATCCCTGGCCTGAAATCAGGCGAGCTGGTGCTGGACGGCAAAACCCTGGGTGATATCTATCTGGGCAAAATCAAAAAATGGGATGACGAAGCCATCACGAAACTGAACCCGGGCGTTAAGCTGCCTTCGCAGAATATCGCGGTGGTTCGTCGTGCTGACGGCTCTGGTACCTCTTTCGTGTTCACCAGCTACCTGGCGAAAGTGAACGAAGAGTGGAAATCTAAAGTCGGTTCCGGCTCTACCGTTAACTGGCCAACCGGTCTGGGCGGTAAAGGCAACGACGGTATCGCTGCCTTCGTACAGCGTCTGCCTGGCTCTATCGGCTACGTAGAGTACGCCTACGCTAAGCAGAACAACCTGGCTTACACCAAACTGGTTTCTGCTGACGGCAAACCGGTTAGCCCGACCGAAGAGAACTTCGCTAACGCCGCAAAAGGCGCTGACTGGAGCAAATCCTTCGCGCAGGACCTGACCAACCAGAAAGGCGACGATGCATGGCCTATCACGTCTACCACCTTCATTCTGGTCCACAAAGAGCAGAAGAAGCCTGAGCAGGGTGCTGAAGTGCTGAAGTTCTTTGACTGGGCATACAAAAACGGCGGCAAACAGGCGAATGACCTGGATTACGCCAGCCTGCCAGACAGCGTGGTTGAGCAGATCCGTGCTGCATGGAAAACCAACGTGAAAGACAGCAGCGGTAAAGCGCTGTACTAACAGGATATTTTTGACGAAGATGGCGGGTGGCGCGCAGCGATCCCGCCCTACGGTTCATCCTGTAGGCCCGGTAAGCGTCAGCGCCACCGGGCATATTCGTAAGACGTCTCATAAAGAAGAGTAATTTATGGCTGCAACCAAGCCTGCATTTAACCCTCCGGGTAAAAAAGGTGACATGATTTTCAGCGCGCTGGTGAAACTGGCTGCGCTGATTGTGCTATTGCTGCTGGGCGGCATTATCGTGTCCCTCATTTTCTCCTCCTGGCCGAGCATTCAAAAATTTGGTTTCGCCTTCCTGTGGACCAAAGAGTGGGATGCGCCGAACGATATCTACGGTGCGCTGGTGCCGATTTACGGCACGCTGGTGACCTCTTTTATCGCTCTGCTGATTGCGGTGCCGGTAAGCTTCGGTATTGCCCTGTTCCTGACGGAGTTGGCACCAGGCTGGCTGCGACGTCCGCTGGGTATCGCCATTGAACTGCTGGCGGCCATCCCAAGTATCGTTTACGGCATGTGGGGCCTGTTTATCTTTGCTCCGCTGTTTGCGACGTACTTCCAGGAGCCGGTGGGTAATGTTCTCTCCGCCGTTCCGTTTGTGGGGGCCCTGTTCTCTGGCCCGGCATTCGGTATCGGTATTCTGGCGGCTGGCGTGATACTCGCCATCATGATTATTCCGTACATTGCGGCGGTCATGCGCGATGTCTTCGAACAAACCCCGGTGATGATGAAAGAGTCGGCCTACGGCATCGGCTGCACCACCTGGGAGGTTATCTGGCGCATCGTCCTTCCGTTCACCAAAAATGGGGTGATCGGCGGCATCATGCTGGGCTTAGGCCGCGCGCTGGGTGAAACCATGGCGGTGACCTTTATCATCGGCAACACCTACCAGCTCGACAGCGTGTCGCTCTACATGCCGGGGAACAGTATTACCTCTGCGCTGGCGAACGAATTTGCCGAAGCGGAATCCGGGCTGCACGTCGCAGCGCTGATGGAACTAGGCCTGATCCTGTTTGTTATTACCTTTATTGTGCTGGCTATCTCCAAGCTGATGATTATGCGTCTGGCTAAAAACGAGGGGGCACGCTAATGGCGACTCTCGACATGCAAAACACCGCTCAGCTTGCGGAATCTCGTCGTAAAATGCAGTCAAAGCGCCGGATTAAAAACCGCATTGCGCTGACGCTTTCCATGGCCACGATGGCGTTCGGCCTGTTCTGGCTGATCTGGATCCTGATGTCCACCATCACCCGTGGTATTGATGGAATGTCCCTGGCGCTGTTCACCGAGATGACGCCGCCGCCAAACACGGCGGGTGGTGGTCTGGCAAACGCCCTGGCGGGCAGCGGCCTGCTGATCCTGTGGGCGACCGTTTTCGGTACGCCGTTGGGCATCATGGCGGGTATCTATCTGGCGGAGTATGGCCGCAAGTCCTGGATCGCTGAAGTCATCCGCTTTATTAACGACATTCTGCTTTCTGCCCCGTCGATTGTGGTAGGTCTGTTTGTTTACACCATCGTGGTGGCGCAAATGGAACACTTCTCCGGCTGGGCGGGTGTGATTGCGCTGGCGCTGTTGCAGGTGCCTATCGTTATTCGTACCACTGAAAACATGCTGAAACTGGTGCCGGACAGCCTGCGTGAAGCGGCTTACGCACTGGGCACGCCGAAATGGAAAATGATTTCGGCGATCACCCTGAAAGCGTCCGTCTCGGGGATCATGACCGGTATCCTGCTGGCTATCGCCCGTATCGCTGGTGAAACCGCACCGCTGCTGTTTACCGCCCTCTCCAACCAGTTCTGGAGTACGGACATGATGCAGCCGATCGCCAACCTGCCGGTGACGATCTTTAAATTTGCGATGAGCCCATTCGCGGAATGGCAGCAGCTGGCCTGGGCCGGGGTGCTGATCATCACCCTTTGCGTACTGTTGCTGAACATTCTGGCGCGCGTCATTTTCGCGAAGCAGAAACACGGTTAAATTTTTGCGGCGCGGCACATCGCGGCGCCGAATGAGGAAATGAGTCAATGAGTATGGTTGATACTGCCCCGGGTAAGATTCAGGTTCGTGATTTGAACTTCTACTACGGCAAATTCCATGCCCTGAAGAATATCAACCTGGATATCGCGAAGAACCAGGTCACGGCATTTATCGGTCCGTCTGGCTGTGGTAAATCCACGCTGCTGCGCACCTTTAACAAAATGTATTCGCTCTATCCGGAGCAGCGCGCAGAAGGTGAAATTCTGCTGGACGGTGACAACATCCTGACCAATACCCAGGATATCGCCCTGCTGCGTGCGAAAGTGGGGATGGTGTTCCAGAAACCCACGCCGTTCCCGATGTCGATCTATGACAACATCGCCTTTGGTGTGCGTCTGTTTGAGAAGCTCTCCCGTGCGGATATGGACGAGCGCGTGCAGTGGGCATTGACCAAGGCCGCATTATGGAACGAAACCAAAGATAAACTTCACCAGAGCGGGTACTCTCTCTCCGGTGGACAGCAGCAGCGTCTGTGCATTGCGCGCGGTATCGCCATTCGCCCGGAAGTCTTGCTGCTGGATGAGCCGTGCTCAGCCCTTGACCCGATCTCAACCGGGCGTATCGAAGAGCTGATCACCGAGCTGAAGCAGGATTACACCGTGGTGATCGTCACTCACAACATGCAGCAGGCTGCCCGTTGTTCTGACCACACGGCGTTTATGTACCTGGGCGAGTTGATTGAGTTCAGCGATACGGACGCGCTGTTCACCCGTCCTGCGAAGAAACAAACCGAAGATTATATTACTGGCCGCTACGGTTGATTTGCCTTAGTGCATGTGGAGAAACCATGGACAACCTCAATCTTAATAAACACATTTCCGGCCAGTTTAACGCAGAGCTGGAAAGCATTCGCACCCAGGTGATGACCATGGGCGGCATGGTCGAGCAGCAGCTTTCTGATGCGATTACGGCAATGCACAACCAGGACAGCGAGCTGGCGAAGCGCGTTATCGAAGGCGATCACAACGTCAATATGATGGAAGTCGCCATCGACGAAGCGTGCGTGCGCATCATTGCCAAGCGTCAGCCAACCGCGAGCGACCTGCGTCTGGTAATGGCGATCATCAAAACTATCGCCGAGCTGGAGCGTATTGGTGACGTGGCGGATAAAATCTGCCGCACCGCGCTGGAGAAATTCTCCCAGCAGCACCAGCCGCTGCTGGTGAGCCTGGAGTCTCTCGGTCGCCACACCGTGCAGATGCTGCACGATGTGCTGGACGCTTTCGCGCGCATGGATCTGGACGAAGCGGTCCGTATCTACCGTGAAGATAAGAAAGTTGACCAGGAATACGAAGGCATAGTGCGTCAGCTAATGACCTACATGATGGAAGATTCCCGTACCATTCCAAGCGTGCTGACCGCGCTGTTCTGCGCGCGCTCAATTGAGCGTATTGGCGACCGCTGCCAGAACATTTGCGAATACATCTTCTACTTCGTGAAGGGACAGGATTTCCGTCACGTGGGCGGCGACGAGCTGGACAAGCTGCTGGCGGGTAAAGATCCGAAAGAGTGATATGTGTGGCGGGTGGCGCTATCGCTTACCCGCCCTACAATCCTTGTAGGCCGGATAAGCGTTAGCGCCATCCGGCTTTGTTTTTTCAGCGAGTAATATCCCACCCGCGCGCCTTCCACAGTTCCGGCAGCTGCGCCAGGTCTGTAAAGGTCGTCACTTTTGGATGATCGATCGGCTTGTTGTGCGGATCGGCGCAGAAGTAAAACACCTCCATCCCCGCATCAATCCCCGACTGCGCGCCCGCAGACGAGTCATCCACCAGGATGCAGTTCTCCACGTTGACGTTCATCGCCTTCGCCGCGTGGAACATCAATGCCGGATCCGGCTTCCAGCGCTGGATATCGTAGCCGCTGAACAGTTTTTCCGGGAAGTGGTGCAACATGTCCAGCTTGCCGAGTGAGTGCTGCATTTTGCTGACCGGGCCGTTAGAGACCACGCAGATCGGCACCGTCATCGCATCCAGCAGCGCGTTAGCGCCGGCGATAACTTCCAGCTCGGCGTCGAAGAGGCGTGCGACCTCGGCGCGGTACACCGGTTCCAGATCCGCTTTCGCCAGATCCACCCCGTGCTCTTCGTTAATGATGTCGATGATCTCGTACAGCTTCACGCCCTTAAAGCGTTTAAACACCTCTTCGAGATCGAGCGTAATGCCAAATTCCTGGAACATGGCGACATACGCGCGGGAACAAATGACCTCACTGTCGACCAGCGTACCGTCACAGTCGAAAAATACCGCTTCAATTCCGGACATGCCTTTCCCTTTTAACAAGTTTAACGTTTACGTACGACAGTTTAACGAGACGCAATCGTTGCCGTATAAGCAAAATCAATGAAAAAAGTATCCCGTAACCGCCACTATTGTCGCATTTTGGTATAGGATAGCGACGAATTTTCCCTCCTTGTTCGGAAATTGATGATGAGTCAACAACACACTACCCAGACATCTGGTCAGGGGCTGCTTGAGCGCGTGTTCAAACTGCGCGAGCACGGCACAACGGCACGCACCGAAGTGATCGCCGGTTTTACTACCTTCCTGACGATGGTCTATATCGTTTTCGTTAACCCGCAAATTCTGGGCGTGGCTGGCATGGACACCAGCGCCGTCTTTGTTACCACCTGTCTGATCGCGGCGCTTGGCAGCATCCTGATGGGCGTTTTCGCTAATCTGCCCGTGGCGTTGGCCCCGGCAATGGGTCTGAATGCGTTCTTTGCGTTCGTGGTGGTTCAGGCGATGGGCCTGCCGTGGCAGGTCGGGATGGGCGCTATTTTCTGGGGCGCGGTCGGCCTGCTGCTGCTGACCATCTTCCGTGTGCGCTACTGGATGATTGCGAACATTCCCGTGAGCCTGCGCGTGGGTATCACCAGCGGTATCGGTCTGTTTATCGGCATGATGGGGCTGAAAAACGCTGGCGTAATCGTGGCGAACCCGGAAACGCTGGTGAGTATTGGTAACCTGACCTCTCACAGCGTGCTGCTGGGCGTGCTGGGCTTCTTTATTATCGCGATCCTGGCGTCGCGTAACATTCACGCTGCGGTGCTGGTCTCTATCATCGTGACCACGCTGCTGGGCTGGATGCTGGGTGACGTGCATTACAGCGGTATTGTCTCTGCGCCACCGAGCGTTTCTACCGTGATTGGTCACGTTGATCTGGCGGGCTCGCTGAACCTGGGTCTGGCCGGAGTGATTTTCTCCTTCATGCTGGTCAACCTGTTTGACTCCTCCGGTACGCTGATTGGCGTGACGGACAAAGCGGGTCTGGCGGACGAGAAAGGCAAATTCCCGCGCATGAAGCAGGCGCTGTATGTGGATAGCATCTCGTCCGTTGCGGGTTCTTTCATCGGCACCTCGTCTGTTACCGCTTACATTGAATCCTCTTCCGGCGTGTCCGTGGGCGGCCGTACTGGCCTGACGGCGGTAGTCGTGGGTCTGCTGTTCCTGCTGGTGATCTTCCTCTCTCCGCTGGCGGGGATGGTGCCACCGTACGCGGCAGCTGGCGCGCTGATCTACGTCGGCGTGCTGATGACCTCGAGCCTGGCGCGCGTGAAGTGGGAAGATCTGACGGAAGCCGTTCCGGCGTTTATTACCGCGGTGATGATGCCGTTCAGCTTCTCGATCACCGAAGGTATCGCGCTGGGCTTTATCTCGTACTGTGTGATGAAGATCGGTACCGGCCGTTTCCGCGAACTCAGCCCGTGCGTGATGATTGTGGCGCTGCTGTTTGTGCTCAAGATTGTGTTTATTGACGCGCACTAAGGTGCGGTTTGTGGTGTCAGGTGGCGCTTCGCTTACCTGACCTACTGACGAGTGTAGGCCCGGTAAGCGCTAGCGCCACCGGGCTTTTTTATCAGGTTTTAACCCGCTTAATATAATCCCCAAACGCAGTCAGCTGACCAGAGAGATGGTCACGCGTACTCTGATCCACCACTTCACCCGTCTGCGGGTCGACTTTGTTCTGAATCACGCCGCCCATAAATTCCGGCTTGTTCATCACCATCGCATCCAGGAACACCAGGATCTGTCGCAGGTGATACTGGCAGCGCGCACCGCCGATGGCGCCCATTGAGCTGGTCTGGATCAGCACCGGTTTGCCTGACAGCGGCTGCTCCGGTAAACGGGATAACCAGTCAATCGCGTTCTTCAGACCACCCGGAACCGAGTAGTTATATTCTGGCGTTACAATCACTACACCATCAGCCTGACGGATCTGCTCGGCTATCGCCTCCACGCTGTGCGGGAACCCTTCTTCCTGCTGAACGTCAGCATCATAAAGCGGGATGTCGCCAATAGACGGCAGGGCGCTGATCTCCATTCCCGCAGGCGCCAGCTGTGGCAGCGTGCGCGCTACCATCCCGTTAAACGAACCTTTGCGCAGGCTTCCCAGTAACGTAACAACTTTCAACGTATCAGACATGATTACTCCTGTTTCATCATGATGACCCTGGACGGATCAGCTATGGGTGTATGCTTTTTCTGCCGGTAAACTGGTTAATCGCATCAGGCGCGCGGCGGGCTCGTTGGCGCGCTCAGGTACATCCGGAAGACTACGCCAACCGCGAATACTGTCAAACTCCCAGATTTTCAGCCGTTCGATGGCGGGGCTCACCGCAACGGACCAGATCAACACGTCCTCAGCGTCGCTGAGCGCCTCTACCAGCGAGGCTTTCGCGGCACGCAGGCGTCCGGAGCCGGGAAGCAGCTGCAACAGGCTGGCGTCGTCTGATGCCGCGCCGCTCAGTTTACGGATGCTCTGGCGAAGGGTGATGAGCTGCGCTCTGGCTTCAACGGGATCGTTCTGGTTACGTATCCACAGCTTTTCATTGCTGGAGAGCGGGTATTCATCGAGCGCGTTAGCACCATGGAAGCTGCGCGTGACGCGTTGCAGCTCCATATCCAGGCCGCAATCACCTTCAGTCGTCAGCGCGACGCCAACAATGTTGCCGGTATACGCAATGGAAAAATGGGGGAGTGCCGGGTCCGCAAAAACCGGGCGACCTTCTGGCTGGGTGAGTATGTCCGGTAATTCGCTGGTGCCGTACAGCATAAAAAGCAGTTCTGCGAGGAGCGCTCTGGAAGCTAAAAACCGCGTCCTGCGGTGTTCAGGTAGTTTGAGCGCCTCACTGTGACAGGCTGAAGAAATTCTGGCCGATACGAGATGCCCTTCCGTTAATGTTCCTCGTGCAAAGTGCGTAGCCATTTTTCGCTCCCTGATAATGGTCGTAGTCGGTTAAACGGTTACATGATTATCGCTTAACTCAGCTTCTGTTTTAATCAGTAAATAGAAATAAGAGAAGCCTGAGGACCGAACTTTACATTATCTTAGGCAAAAACCTGACCTGGCGCGGTATACAGGGCTTTTATAGTTTCGCGCAGCCAGATAATTTTTGGATTATGGCTGTTCCGCTTATGCCAGATTAGCGTAAAGGGTACGGTCAGCTTTTCTGCCTGCGCCTCATCGATGGGAATGGGAAGGCAGACCAGATTACGCTGGTGGAGTTGATTGTAGTGATGGCAGTAGTAGGGCGCAGTGGCAATGTAGTTGTGGTCCGGCTGAGCCGCCATAAACATCGACTGTTCAAAGCCGGGCAGGCTCATGGCGACGTTGCGCTCGCGGCCCATCTCTTTTAGCACTTCATCAAGCGCCCAGGTATCGCTGCGCTCCCAGAAGATGCTGATATGCGGGTAGCGCAGAAACGTCTCAAGGTTCCACGCTTCGTGAAGTGCCGGATGATCTTCTCGCAGATAGACGCACGGACGGTCGCTGAACAGGATTTCGTAGTCAATAAACCACGGCATCAGCTTTAGCAGCTCGCGGGAGCGCGGGTGCGTTTCGCGGCCGGTAAAACCGAGATCGACCTCTCCGCGCGTAATGGCGTCCAGCGAATCATAATCCCACTGGCGCAACTTCACCGTCGCCTGTGGGTAGCGCTCATTCACCTGCTCCAGCAGGGTGTTGAAGCGAATCAGCATCAGCGGCGTTTCGGCGGCGAGCACAAACTTGAGCCCGCCTGGAGAGCTATGGTGGAATTTATCGACGATCTGATTGCCAATCTGCATCCAGTCGGCCAGATCCTGTTCCAGACTCACCGTTAGCGGCGTGGGCAGTAGCCCTAAAGGCGTTTTCACAAACAGCGGATCGTCGAACCAGTCGCGCAGCTTCGCCAGCGATTTACTCACTGCGGACGGCGTCACGTTCATTCGCTTCGCGGCTTTGGTGACGCTGCGCTCCTGCAACAACAACTGCAGGCAAAGTAAAAGATTAAGATCGAGACTGCTGATGGGCTTCTTCATAGTGCGCCGCGGGCTGGATGACCATAAGTAAGGTAATGCAGAGTATGCTACAGCCAATCAGAACCCCGATCAGCATATTCAGCGCGTTAAGGCCGATCACCGCCGCCAGCCAAATCCACAGCGACGAACCGCAGACCTGCGCAATGCCCAGCACCGAGCTTGCCACGCCTGCCCGCAGTGAGAACGGGCCAAGCGCCTGACTCATCGCCACGCCGAAGCCGCCGGAGAATCCGGCGCAGATCAGGGTCATACCCACCAGCATCAGCGCATGTGAGGTGGCGGTCGCCAGAATCACGCCTGCGGCGAGAAACAGCGTCTGTGAAGTGAGCATCAGCGTGCGCTGGCGGAAGATATTGAGCGCAAAGGGCATCGAGAATGAAACTGCCATGCTGACCATCGCATTGAGCGCCATCACCGTCGAATACTCACCGCGATCGAAGCCTATCGTCTCCATCAGTAACACCGGGGAAACGTTTACATAGGTGAGGATCACCGCCACGCTGAGCGTGATGATGGCCAGGCGGCTCAGGAAAAAGCGATTCAGAAGCTTTTCAGCCGGATGAATGGTAGCAGCGTGGTGCGTCTGCTGCGAACCGGGATGGGTCTCTTTCAACACCGTCACGGACAGTATAAAGACGATGGCGCCCATTGTGGCCATGGTCCAGAAAAGGCTCTGCCACGGAAATTTCAGCATGATCAGGTAGCCTACAACCGGTGCCAGCACCGGGATGATGCAGGTAATGCCGTTCAGCATCGACAGCACCCTGGCGCGGCGCTGGGCGCTGAGGGTATCGCGCAGAATGGCAAACGCCACCACGTAACAGCCGCCTGCGCCAATGCCCTGGATAAAGCGCCCTGACAGGAACATTGTGCTTTCCTGAGCCATTGAACACAGTACCGATGCCAGCGTAAAGATAACCGCCCCCGTAATGGCGACGGGTTGACGGCCGGCTCTGTCCGCGATTTTCCCGGCAAATACCATCGACGACGCCATTCCCGCGAGGTAGGCCGAAAACGCGATGTGCAGTTGCGCCTCGCTGGCACCCAGATCGCGGGCAATATGCGGTAGCCCCACCAGATACATATCAATGCCGGACGGATACAGCAGAACTAATGCGAAACTACAAAACAGAAAACGAGCCATAAATCCCCCATAGATGCAGGCAAGCAGGATAGGGGGCATGGGGGGATTAAGCGAGTTGCCATTGGGACAATGGTGATTTCCCTGGAGGAAATCACCATGTTCTATCGGGAATTACTTACCAATACAGAAGCTCGAGAAAATCCGTCCCAGCAGATCGTCCGACGTAAACTCCCCGGTGATCTCGCTCAGATTCTGCTGTGCCAGACGCAGCTCTTCCGCCAGCAGTTCACCCGCCCACGCGCCGATCAGCTGCGCTTTGCCCTGGTCAAGATGGCGTGCCGCCTCTTCCAGCGCCTGCAGGTGACGGCGACGCGCCAGGAAGCCGCCTTCCATGCTGGTATCAAAGCCCATGCTCTGCTTGAGATGGTTACGCAGGTCGTCCACGCCTTCACCGGTCCGCGCCGACAGGCGGATCAGTGAGTGACCATTCACATCGCTGATACCGAGCGTTTCGCCGGTAACGTCGGCCTTATTGCGCACCACGGTGATCGGCAGTTTGGCCGGGAGACGGGCGATAAAGTCTGGCCAGATTTCTGCCGGGTCAACGGCGTCGGTTGTGGTTCCGTCCACCATAAACAGCACGCGGTCGGCCTGCTCGATCTCCTGCCAGGCGCGTTCGATACCGATACGCTCGACTTCATCGCTCGCATCGCGAAGGCCAGCGGTGTCGATGATGTGCAGCGGCATGCCGTCGATATGGATATGCTCGCGCAGGACGTCGCGGGTAGTGCCGGCTATGTCGGTCACGATCGCCGCTTCACGGCCCGCCAGGGCGTTCAGCAGGCTTGATTTCCCGGCGTTGGGGCGACCAGCAATCACCACCTTCATGCCCTCACGCAGCAGGCTGCCCTGGCGCGCTTCGGCGCGAACGGCATCCAGATCGTTCATCACCTGGTTGAGCTGGGCTTCGATTTTGCCGTCAGAAAGGAAGTCAATCTCCTCGTCCGGGAAGTCGATAGCCGCTTCAACATAGATTCGCAGGTGAGTAAGTGCTTCCACAAGGTGATTCACGCGTGCGGAAAATGCCCCCTGCAACGAGTTCAGCGCGGAGCGGGCTGCCTGTTCGGAACTGGCGTCGATCAGGTCGGCAATCGCTTCGGCCTGAGCCAGGTCGAGCTTATCGTTCAGGAAGGCACGCTCGGAGAACTCACCCGGCTTCGCAATGCGCAGGCCAGGCAGGGTCAGAATACGTTTTAACAGCAGGTCGAGGATCACCGGGCCGCCGTGACCCTGAAGCTCCAGCACGTCTTCGCCAGTAAAAGAGTTTGGGCCGGGGAACCACAGCGCAATGCCCTGGTCCAGCGAGGTGCCGTCGGCATCTTTAAATGGCAGATAATCAGCGTAGCGCGGCTTTGGCAGTTTACCCAGCACCGCTTCGGCCACCTCACGCGCCTTCAGGCCGGAGATGCGCAGAATGCCTACACCACCGCGTCCCGGTGGGGTTGCCTGGGCGACGATAGTGTCGTTATGGCTCATGGTTGCTCTCGTTCAATACAAATAAAAAAGGCGGTCAATCGACCGCCCTTATTTTAGCGTTAAGTTACCGAATCAGGACTTTTTCTTTTCGCGGCTATGCAGGCCACGTTTTTCCAGACCACGGTAAATCAGCTGCTGCTGGATGATGGTCACCAGGTTGCTGACGATATAGTACAGCACCAGACCTGACGGGAACCACAGGAAGAACACGGTGAAGATGACCGGCATAAAGGTCATGATCTTCTGCTGCATCGGGTCAGTCACGGTGGTCGGAGACATCTTCTGGATGAAGAACATCGTCACGCCCATCAGGATCGGCAGGATGTAGTACGGGTCCTGTGCGGACAGGTCATGGATCCACAGGGCGAACGGCGCGTGGCGCAGCTCAACGGAACCCATCAGCATGTAGTACAGCGCAAGGAAGATTGGCATCTGAATCAGCAGCGGGAAGCAACCACCCAGTGGGTTCACTTTTTCTGCTTTATACAGGGCCATCATCTCCTGGCTCTGACGCTGTTTGTCATCGCCCAGACGCTCACGCATAGCCTGAATCTTCGGCTGTAGCATACGCATCTTCGCCATGGAGGTGTACTGCGCTTTAGTCAGCGGGTACATGATGCCACGAACGATAAAGGTGATAACGATGATGGAGAAGCCCCAGTTACCCAGGAAGCTGTGGATGAACTTCAGCAGCTTAAACAGCGGCTGAGAGATGAACCACAACCAACCGTAATCAACGGTCAGATCCAGGTGCGGCGCAACGGCAGCCATTTTGTCCTGGATTTCCGGGCCGACCCACAGGGTGCTTGCCAGCTTACCGGTTTGACCCGGCTGCACCAGAACCGGCTGAGATTTGTAGCCGATGGCTGCAATACCGTTGCCGAGGTTCGCGGTGTAGAAGTTGTTCGTACCGTCGTTATTCGGTACCCACGCCGTCGCGAAATACTGTTGCAGCATTGCGACCCAACCGCCTTTAGAGCTGACGTTCAGGTTTTCGTTATCGGCAATGGTGTCGAATTTGTATTTCTCGTACTTGGTATCTGGCGTGGAGTAAGCCGCGCCACGGAAGGTATGCAGCGCAAAGTTGCTGCTTCCGGTGTCACGGTGAGACGGCAGATTGATGGACTGCTTCAGCTGACCAAAGGTAGAGATTTCCAGCGGTTTCGCACCGGTGTTCTGTACGCTGTAGCCCACGTTCACCGCATATTCACCGCGTTTCAGGGTGAAGGTTTTGGTGAAGGTGTTGCCTGCCGCGTCGGTGTAGGTCATCGGAATAACCAGTTCGTTCTGACCATCAGCCAGCACAAAGGTGTCATTCTCGACGTTATACAGTGGACGCGCACCGTTCGCCGGGTTATCCGGGCCATCACGACCGGTCAGGCCGCTCTGTGCCTGGTAGATAAACTCAGGCGTGGTTTCCAGTAACTGGAACGGTTCGGTAGACTTCAGCTCTTTCGGGTAGGTCAACAGCAGCGCCTGCTCAACATCACCACCACGGGTGTTGATAGTCAGCTCAAGCACATCGGTCTTAACCGTAATCTGTTTCCCCTGGCCACTGGCCGGTACGCCCTGGTCGGCGGCGCTACCCGCTGCGGTGGTCGTGGTCTGCGTGGTCTGCTGCTGGGGTTGAGGATTTTTATCCTGCTCCCATGCCTGCCAGATCATGAAAGACACGAACAACAAAGCGATGATAAGAAGATTGCGTTGCGAATCCATCGTTAGTGTTCTCTGGTATCAAAAGGTCCTGGAGGGACGGGGTCGTCTCCACCTGGGTGTAAAGGGTGGCATTTTAATACGCGTTTCACCGTCAACCAACTGCCTTTTATCACTCCAAACCTGCGCAATGCCTCAATTCCGTAGCTTGAGCATGTTGGCGTGAAACGGCAATGTGGCCCGAGTAGCGGACTAATCAGGCGTTGATAGACCCGAATGAGGGCTATCAGGACCCGCGAGCCAGGCGACAGTGGCGGCGCCATAATTTTTCCAACGCTTCCGAGAGAGCACGGTTATCGAGGTCGGCAACCCCTTTTTTAGCCACCACCACGAAATCCATTGAAGGCAGTTCGTGCTGACGTAAACGGAAGCTTTCACGCGTCAGACGTTTAATCCGGTTGCGTTCATGCGCACGCTTAACGTTTTTCTTGGCGACTGTGAGACCGATGCGGGGATGCCCCAGCGAATTTTGGCGGCCGAGGATGGTGATTTGCGGCGTGCCAGCCCGTAGTGGCTGCTGGAAGACGAAAGTGAAATGAGTGGGAGTTAACAAACGTAACTCCCTGGGAAATGCGAGCTTAACCACTCAGGGGTTAGCTTTATTACTTGGAAACGGTCAGACGAGCGCGGCCTTTAGCACGACGACGTGCCAGAACCTGACGACCATTTTTAGTAGCCATACGAGCACGGAAGCCGTGAGAACGGTTGCGCTTCAGTACAGACGGTTGAAAAGTGCGTTTCATGGCGATTTCTACCTAAACTTGAATAAATTCACTGACTTTTGCGTATACCCGAACGAGATTCGAACGACTAACGCCTCAGCGTGGGTGATTAAAGAGGCCGGATTGTAATAATTGTACACTCCGGAGTCAATTCTCTTTCCTTAAATCCCTGCGTATTTCCGCACGATTTCGCGTGGAAAATGAGCAACGAACGACGCAGGAAGATGAGCATCACGCGCCGGGTCGAGGATTATACGGGCTCGCCAACAAAGCGCAAGGATCCTCCTGGATCTTCGTTAGATCATTTAAGCCCAAAATTGTCTGTGCTCATTAAATTTTCCAATATGCGGCCTAAATCGCGAGGCACTCGCGTCAGGATCGTTTACACTTACCCGATTCCGGATCTTCCTGTGGATAAATCGGGAAGAATCTGTGAGAAACAGAAGATCTCTGGCTCAGTTTAGGCTATGATCCGCGGTCCTGATCGGGATCCAGCGATCCTGGCCGGGCATAAACACAACATCGTTCAGGCTCTATCAACGATAGCGTGTATAACCGCAGATAGCGGTTCGCACATCACCCTGATGGGGTCATGTCGATGTGCGCCAACAATCATGAATATTCAATAGTTTTCTTTTATTGTTCGAGTGGAGTCCGCCGTGTCACTTTCGCTTTGGCAGCAGTGTCTTGCCCGATTGCAGGATGAGTTACCAGCCACAGAATTCAGTATGTGGATCCGCCCATTGCAGGCGGAACTGAGCGATAACACGCTGGCTTTGTACGCGCCAAACCGTTTCGTGCTCGATTGGGTAAGGGATAAATACCTTAATAACATCAATGGACTGCTGAACGATTTCTGCGGGTCAGATGCCCCACAGCTGCGTTTTGAAGTGGGCACAAAGCCGGTCACCCAAACCGTTCGTGAAGTTGTCAATGTGGCAGCCCCTGCACAGGCGGCGCCCGCTCCAGCGCCTCGCGTTGCACCGGCTCGTCAGGGCTGGGATAACGTTCCGGCCCCCGCTGAGCCTACCTACCGCTCAAATGTTAACGTGAAACACACGTTCGATAACTTCGTCGAAGGTAAGTCGAACCAGCTGGCGCGCGCGGCGGCCCGCCAGGTTGCCGATAATCCCGGTGGTGCTTACAACCCGCTGTTCCTTTATGGCGGCACGGGTCTCGGTAAAACGCACCTGCTGCATGCGGTGGGCAACGGCATTATGGCGCGTAAGCCCAATGCCAAAGTAGTGTATATGCACTCCGAACGCTTCGTTCAGGACATGGTAAAAGCCCTGCAAAACAATGCGATCGAAGAGTTTAAACGCTACTACCGTTCCGTTGATGCGCTGCTGATCGATGACATCCAGTTCTTTGCCAATAAAGAACGATCGCAGGAAGAGTTTTTCCACACCTTTAACGCCCTGCTGGAAGGCAATCAGCAGATCATTTTGACCTCGGATCGTTATCCAAAAGAGATCAACGGCGTTGAAGATCGTCTCAAATCCCGCTTCGGCTGGGGCCTGACCGTGGCGATCGAGCCGCCGGAGCTGGAAACCCGCGTCGCGATCCTGATGAAAAAAGCCGACGAGAACGACATTCGCCTGCCGGGTGAAGTGGCGTTCTTTATTGCCAAGCGCCTGCGTTCCAACGTTCGTGAGCTGGAAGGGGCACTGAACCGCGTTATCGCCAACGCCAATTTTACCGGTCGTGCGATCACCATCGATTTTGTGCGTGAAGCGCTGCGCGATTTGTTGGCATTGCAGGAAAAACTGGTCACCATCGACAATATTCAGAAGACGGTGGCTGAGTACTACAAGATCAAAGTGGCAGATTTACTGTCTAAACGTCGTTCCCGCTCGGTGGCGCGTCCGCGTCAGATGGCGATGGCGCTGGCAAAAGAGCTCACCAACCACAGCCTGCCGGAAATCGGTGATGCGTTTGGTGGCCGTGACCATACGACCGTGCTGCACGCCTGTCGCAAGATTGAGCAGTTACGCGAAGAAAGCCACGACATAAAAGAAGATTTTTCCAATTTAATCAGAACATTATCATCGTGACGCTATGAAATTTACCGTTGAACGTGAACATTTATTAAAACCGCTGCAACAGGTGAGTGGCCCATTAGGCGGCCGCCCTACGCTGCCTATTCTTGGAAACCTGCTGCTTCAGGTCGCTGACGGTACGCTGTCGCTGACCGGCACAGATCTGGAAATGGAAATGATCGCGCGCGTTACGCTGACTCAGCCGCACGACGCGGGCGCGACCACGGTTCCGGCACGTAAATTCTTTGATATTTGCCGTGGGCTGCCGGAAGGCGCTGAAATCGCCGTGCAACTGGAGGGCGACCGCATGCTGGTGCGCTCTGGCCGCAGCCGTTTCTCCCTCTCCACGCTGCCCGCTGCGGACTTCCCGAACCTGGATGACTGGCAGAGCGAAGTTGAATTTACCCTGCCGCAGGCGACGATGAAGCGTCTGATTGAAGCCACGCAGTTCTCCATGGCGCATCAGGACGTTCGTTACTACTTAAACGGCATGCTGTTCGAAACCGAAGGTGAAGAGCTGCGTACCGTGGCTACAGACGGTCACCGTCTGGCGGTCTGTTCCATGCCGATTGGCGATTCACTGCCAAACCATTCGGTGATCGTACCGCGTAAAGGCGTAATTGAACTGATGCGTATGCTCGACGGCGGCGACACCCCGCTGCGCGTGCAGATCGGTAGCAACAATATTCGTGCCCACGTGGGCGATTTTGTCTTCACATCGAAGCTGGTAGACGGACGTTTCCCGGATTATCGCCGCGTATTGCCGAAGAACCCGGACAAAACGCTGGAGGCGGGTTGCGACATCCTCAAGCAGGCGTTCGCGCGCGCCGCTATTCTCTCCAACGAGAAATTCCGCGGCGTACGTCTGTACGTGAGTGAAAACCAGATCAAAATCACCGCCAACAACCCGGAGCAGGAAGAGGCAGAAGAGATTCTGGACGTCACCTACGCCGGGGCTGAGATGGAAATCGGCTTCAACGTCAGCTATGTGCTGGATGTGCTGAATGCACTGAAATGCGAGAACGTTCGCATCCTGCTGACTGACTCCGTTTCGAGCGTACAGATTGAAGATGCCGCATCACAGTCGGCTGCTTATGTTGTCATGCCAATGAGACTGTAATGTCGCTCACCCGTCTGTTGATCCGCGACTTTCGCAACATCGAGAGCGCGGATCTCGCTTTATCCCCTGGCTTTAATTTCCTGGTTGGCGCGAACGGCAGCGGCAAAACCAGCGTGCTGGAAGCCATCTATACGCTCGGTCATGGCCGGGCGTTTCGCAGTTTGCAGATTGGTCGCGTAATTCGCCACGAGCAGGATGCGTTTGTGCTGCATGGGCGCTTGCAGGGCGCCGAGCGGGAAACCGCCATCGGCCTGACCAAAGACAAGCAGGGCGACAGCAAGGTGCGCATCGACGGCACCGACGGCCACAAGGTGGCGGAGCTGGCACTGCTGATGCCGATGCAGCTGATTACGCCGGAGGGGTTTACTTTACTCAACGGCGGCCCCAAATACAGAAGAGCGTTCCTCGACTGGGGATGCTTTCACAATGAAGCCGGTTTCTTTAACGCCTGGAGCAATCTGAAGCGTCTGCTTAAACAGCGTAACGCCGCATTGCGCCAGGTCACGCGCTACGCCCAGCTGCGTCCGTGGGACATGGAATTAATTCCTCTTGCGGAACAAATCAGCCGCTGGCGTGCCGAATACAGCGCAGGTATCGCCGAAGACATGGCCGATACCTGCAAACAGTTTTTACCCGAGTTCTCTCTCACCTTCTCTTTCCAGCGTGGCTGGGAAAAAGAGACGGATTATGCCGAGGTGTTAGAGAGAAGCTTCGAGCGCGATCGCATGTTGACCTACACCGCGCACGGCCCGCACAAGGCGGATTTCCGCATTCGTGCCGACGGTGCGCCGGTGGAAGACACGCTGTCGCGCGGGCAGTTGAAGCTCCTGATGTGCGCGCTGCGCCTGGCGCAGGGGGAATTCCTCACCCGCGAAAGTGGGCGACGCTGCCTGTACCTGATAGATGATTTTGCCTCGGAACTTGACGACGCGCGGCGCGGGCTACTTGCCAGCCGCTTAAAAGCCACGCAGTCGCAGGTTTTCGTCAGCGCCATTAGCGCTGAACACGTTATGGACATGTCGGACGAAAATTCGAAGATGTTTACCGTGGAAAAGGGTAAAATAACGGATTAACCCAAGTTGAAATGAGCGAGAAACGTTGATGTCGAATTCTTATGACTCCTCCAGTATCAAAGTCCTGAAAGGACTGGATGCGGTGCGTAAGCGCCCGGGTATGTATATCGGCGACACGGATGACGGCACCGGTCTGCACCACATGGTATTCGAGGTGGTAGATAACGCTATCGACGAAGCGCTCGCGGGTCACTGTAAAGACATCGTGGTCACGATCCATGCGGACAACTCCGTGTCCGTTACCGATGACGGTCGTGGCATCCCAACCGGTATTCACCCGGAAGAGGGCGTATCTGCTGCGGAAGTTATCATGACCGTTCTGCACGCAGGCGGTAAGTTCGATGATAACTCCTATAAAGTTTCCGGCGGTCTGCACGGCGTAGGCGTATCCGTAGTAAACGCCCTGTCGCAGAAGCTGGAGCTGGTTATCCAGCGCGAAGGCAAAATTCACCGCCAGATTTACACCCATGGTGTGCCGCAGGCACCGCTGGCCGTTACCGGTGATACCGACAAAACCGGTACCATGGTGCGTTTCTGGCCGAGCCTTGAAACCTTCACCAACGTCACCGAATTCGAGTACGAGATCCTGGCGAAACGCCTGCGTGAACTGTCGTTCCTGAACTCCGGCGTGTCGATTCGACTGCGCGACAAACGCGACAACAAAGAAGACCACTTCCACTACGAAGGCGGTATCAAGGCGTTCGTTGAGTATCTGAACAAGAACAAAACGCCAATTCACCCGAATATCTTCTACTTCTCTACTGAAAAAGACGGTATCGGCGTGGAAGTGGCACTGCAGTGGAACGATGGTTTCCAGGAAAACATCTACTGCTTTACCAACAACATTCCACAGCGCGACGGCGGTACGCACCTTGCGGGCTTCCGCGCGGCGATGACCCGTACCCTGAACGCCTACATGGACAAAGAAGGCTACAGCAAAAAAGCGAAAGTCAGCGCCACCGGTGACGATGCCCGTGAAGGCCTGATTGCCGTGGTCTCCGTGAAGGTGCCGGATCCGAAATTCTCCTCACAGACCAAAGACAAGCTGGTCTCTTCTGAGGTGAAATCGGCGGTTGAACAGCAGATGAACGAACTGCTGAGCGAATACCTGCTGGAAAACCCGTCCGACGCGAAAATCGTGGTGGGTAAAATTATCGATGCGGCGCGTGCCCGTGAAGCGGCGCGTAAAGCCCGTGAAATGACCCGCCGTAAAGGCGCGCTGGACCTGGCAGGCCTGCCGGGCAAACTGGCTGACTGCCAGGAACGCGATCCGGCGCTTTCTGAACTGTACCTTGTGGAAGGGGACTCCGCGGGCGGTTCTGCAAAGCAGGGCCGTAACCGCAAGAACCAGGCGATTCTGCCGCTGAAGGGTAAAATCCTTAACGTTGAGAAAGCGCGCTTCGACAAGATGCTCTCTTCTCAGGAAGTGGCGACGCTCATCACCGCGCTCGGCTGCGGCATCGGTCGCGACGAGTACAACCCGGACAAACTGCGCTATCACAGCATCATCATCATGACCGATGCGGACGTCGACGGCTCGCACATTCGTACGCTGCTGTTGACCTTCTTCTATCGTCAGATGCCGGAAATCGTTGAGCGCGGCCACGTCTACATTGCCCAGCCGCCGCTGTATAAAGTGAAGAAAGGCAAGCAGGAACAGTACATTAAAGATGACGAGGCGATGGATCAGTACCAAATCGCGATCGCCCTTGATGGTGCGACCCTGCACGCAAACTCCAGCGCGCCAGCGCTGGCCGGTGAACCGCTGGAGCGTCTGGTCTCCGAGTTCAACGCCACGCAGAAAATGATTGGCCGTATGGAGCGTCGCTATCCGAAAGCGCTGCTGAAAGAGCTGATTTATCAGCCGACCCTGACCGAAGCCGATCTGAGCAACGAGCAGACCGTCACCCGCTGGGTGAACACCCTGGTGAGCGAGCTGAACGAGAAAGAGCAGCACGGCAGCCAGTGGAAGTTTGACGTTCAGCAGAACGCTGAGCAGCAGTTCGAGCCGATTGTTCGCGTGCGTACCCACGGCGTCGATACCGACTACCCGCTGGAGCACGAGTTTGTTACCGGTCCGGAATACCGCCGTATCTGCACCCTCGGCGAGAAGCTGCGTGGTCTGATCGAAGACGACGCGTTTATCGAACGTGGCGAGCGTCGTCAGCCGGTAGCCAGCTTCGAACAGGCGCTGGAGTGGCTGGTGAAAGAGTCCCGTCGTGGCCTCTCTATTCAGCGTTATAAAGGCCTGGGCGAAATGAACCCGGACCAGCTGTGGGAAACCACCATGGATCCGGAAAGCCGTCGCATGCTGCGCGTCACCGTTAAAGACGCAATCGCAGCGGATCAGCTGTTCACTACCCTGATGGGTGACGCGGTTGAACCACGTCGCGCCTTCATCGAAGAGAACGCCCTGAAAGCGGCGAATATCGATATTTAACGGTTGTTTTTGTGGGGCTCATTCCAAATGATGTCTCATAAAGAATGCAGTCGGCTAATAACAAAAAAGAGAGTGACATGATGTCACTCTCTTTTTTTTACTTATATTTGAATATCAATAAAACGAAGTCGATCTCATTGATGTGATCCTCGCCCAGGAGTATATACCCCGATAAAGAGTATGGTGGTCTGTTAAAGTTGAAATCGGTACGGAAAAAGGAATAAACCGTATGAGCAGCAGGAGCGATATTATCGGGGCCGATGAATGGCAGGTAACGACCCGCAGCGGCCTCGTCTACAGTGAGGTCCTCGGTTGGATCGACCTGGGGCATGCCAGGGGCGAAGATATTTCCCTGCTTCTGGCTGATTTCAGCAGCGGCGAAGCCAGTGGCAGACCTTATTACACGATTGCATACAATCAGAGAATGAATATCGGGAAAGGACTGGCCGGAACGGGTAAGTTTGTTCGCTGGGAAATAAAACGTGGGCGCTCGATGTCAGAAATTAACAGCATTGCCCTGGCTATGATGATGGATACCGCGAGAAATTTTGAAAATTACCAGTCCCGCGCTTTTTTCAGTTGGTACACCGATAGCGGGTTCAGCGGAGAAGACCTGGTGTCGGATCTGCTCGGTTTTTACAGGGCGCTGATTCCTTCGGATTACCGGGCTCAGTTGCGGCCTGTCAGTCGTGAAAGCGCACTACGCCGCTGGGATCATTACGGACCGATCGGTAATTTCAAGAACCGGGGTTTTCTTCCATTGATTTTTCCCGACCCTGATGACCTTAATATCCGGCATGAACCCTATAAAGGCCCGCTTCCCCGCTTTATGAGGTGGGTAACGCCGTTTGATAACTTCAGCTCAGACATTGTTCGTATTCTTAACGATAACGGCACATATCATTCCTTCTTTACCCACTCAGGACGACGTTGAGCATGAAAAAGTTAGCCATATTTTCAGGGTTGGCCATCGGGATTGTCACGTTAGCATACCTCTTTTTGGCATATGAGCCTGAGATGACATATCGTGAATCAGATAGGGTTCGCTATCATCTTTACACCCCAGAATCGATTAAGCAGGCACCACGCCTGTCACCGGATTATACCTTCAGCCACTCTGCTGCAAATGGACAGCCAGAGACCGCTGGCGTGTGCTTTAGCGGGGTATCTGATGCCGCTGCACTAAAACAATATCTTGTTTCGCGTGGCTACGCCTTTGCCAGAAAGGCCCCCGTCGGGGAGCTATGGACGTCAGAACGTCATCGGGATGTGTACTTCACTGTTATCAGCAGGGTTTCGCCTGGCAGGCAAGTTTGCCTTTTTGAATCAGAACGTTAACTTGCACCTTCGACGCGGCTTGCAGGAAAGTCCAGCGACATCACTGACGGTAAACGGCTGGCAAGCGTATCGACAGCAATTCTAACCCTCAGCGGCAGATGCGGCGTCTGCTGCCAGACTGCATGAACGTCGAAGCGCACGTCCGGTGCCTGCTTTAAAAGCGGGATGAGTTTTCCCTGATGTATTTCTCTGCGGGCCATCCAGCAGGGCAACCACGCAAGGCCGTGTCCGGCCAGCGCAGCGTCGCAGATTGCCTGTAAATCATCCATATTGAGCGATGAGCGGGGAGTAAAGGTGTGCGATCTCCCTTCGCTATCCATTAGCTGCCAGGGCAGCACTCTGCCTGATCGCAGATAGTTAATGGCAGTGTGGTGGGGTAAATCAGCAACGTTTTCTGGCTGGCCGTTCTTCATCAGGTAATCCGGGGCGGCACACAGCACCATGCGATGCTCGCCCAGCCTTCTGGCGACCAGCAGGCTGCTGTCCTGCAGCGTGCCGTTACGTACCGCCATATCAAAGCCTTCCTCTACCAGATCCACCACGCGGTCGCTGAATGACATTTCAAGCTCAAGCCCAGGATGTTCCTGCGTCAGTTCTATCAGCAGTGGCGCGACGCACTGGCGACCAAACAGAACCGGCATGGCGACGCGCAGGCGGCCGCTGACCTGCTGCTTCCCTGTTTCAAGCAGCGACTCCGCGCCCCGAATCTCCTCCAGCGCGCGAAGGCAGCGTTCATAAAACAGAGCGCCGTTGTCGGTCAGCCTCTGGCTGCGGGTGGTACGCTGGAAAAGACGTACGCCCAGCCGCTCTTCAAGACGAGCAATGCTTTTTCCTACCGCCGAGCGCGACAAATGCAGACGGACGGCGGCCTGCGCAAAACTTCCCGCCTCAACGGCGGCCACAAATACAGGTATATCCTTCAGCGTATCGGTCATGAATTGTATCCACTGCGTCATCAATTATGGGAAAACTTATCGCCACTGGCGACCAAACGTCAACGGTAGACTGTCAGTCCTAAAGCTTATTTGATGGCAGGAGAGAAAAAATGACAGAAACAATGCAGCGCTGGTCAATGAACGCCCTTGGGCGCGAGAGCCTTCAGCTTGTTCAGGTGCCTGTGTCACAGCCAGGCCCGGGGGAGGTTCGCGTAAGGGTTAATGCCGTTGCGCTCAACTACCGGGATAAAATGGTGATTGAAGGCACGATGCCGATTCCGCTTTCCTTCCCGTTTACCCCAGCATCTGACATGGCAGGCGTGGTGGACAGCATTGGCGAAGGCGTTACGCGTTTCAAACCCGGCGCACGCGTCATCTCAACCTTCTTCCCGGAATGGATCGACGGCAAGCCGCAGGCAGACGCGCGCGATTTGCCCTATAAAACGTCCGGTGGATACTTCCAGGGCATGCTGGCCGAATATGTGATTGTGAGTGAAAACGCGCTGGTGGCGTCCCCGGAAAGCCTGGATGACGCTGAGGCCAGCACGCTTCCTTGCGCGGGGCTTACCGCATGGTTCGCGCTGGTGGAGCGCGGTCATTTACGCGCCGGGCAATCGGTGCTGGTACAAGGCACGGGCGGTGTGGCGCTATTCGCTTTGCAGATAGCAAAAGCGCACGGCGCAGAAGTTATTGTTACGTCGGGGAGTGATGAAAAACTGGCTCTAGCCAAAAAGCTGGGAGCCAGCCAGGGCATCAACCGACTGAAAGGCGACTGGGCTGAAAATACGCTGGCACTGACGCAGGATCGCGGCATCGACCATATTATCGAAACCGTGGGTGGGGAGAACCTGAGACATTCCCTTCGCGCGGTAGCCGTTCACGGGCGTATCTCCGTTATTGGCGTGCTGGCCGGAACGGACATTTCCCTGCCTGCTGGCGAGCTGCTGCTGAAATCCCCCGTCATTCAGGGAATTGGGGTTGGACACCGCCGGGCGCTGGAAGATTTTGTCCGTGCTGTTGATGTCACGGAGTTAAAACCGGTGATTGAACATCGCTATCGTTTTGACGAACTGGAACAGGCGCTTGAGCATCTGGATCGCGGTGCGTTTGGCAAAATCGTTCTCACCCGCGAGTGAGTTCTTGTTCCCGGGATAAATACAAAAGGGGCTTTTTGTTGCGCAAGGTAGCTCTATTTTTGTGTGCTTAATCGCGTTAGCATGAGATAGCACTCATTTATCCCGGGGACCTCATGGCTATCAAACTCATTGCAATCGATATGGACGGCACGCTGCTGCTGCCAGACCACACTATCTCTCCTGCCGTTAAAAATGCGATCGCCGCCGCACGTGAAAAAGGCGTGAACGTGGTGCTCACCACCGGACGCCCGTATGCCGGGGTGCACAGCTACCTGAAAGAGCTGCACATGAATCAGCCTGGCGATTACTGCATCACCTATAACGGCGCACTGGTGCAAAAGGCAGCCGATGGCAGCACGGTGGCGCAAACTGCACTGAGCTATGATGACTACCGTTTCCTGGAAAAGCTCTCCCGCGAAGTGGGCTCTCACTTCCACGCGCTCGATCGCAATACGCTTTACACCGCCAACCGCGATATCAGCTATTACACGGTGCACGAGTCCTACGTTGCAACCATTCCACTGGTGTTCTGCGAAGCGGAAAACATGGACCCGGCAACCCAGTTCCTGAAAGTGATGATGATTGATGAACCTGCGGTTCTCGACAAAGCCATCTCACTCATTCCGGCTGAGGTAAAAGAGAAATACACCGTGCTGAAAAGTGCGCCGTACTTCCTCGAAATCCTCGATAAACGCGTCAATAAAGGCACGGGTGTCAAATCGCTTGCCGATGCGCTGGGCATCAAGCCTGAGGAGATTATGGCGCTGGGCGACCAGGAAAACGATATTGCGATGATCGAATATGCAGGCATGGGCGTGGCGATGGATAACGCCATCCCGTCGGTGAAAGAAGTGGCGAACTTCGTCACCAAATCTAACCTGGAAGACGGCGTGGCTTATGCGATTGAGAAATTTGTCCTGTCCTAACAGCTGTCTGTAATCATCAGCCTCGGTTATCAACCGGGGCTTTTTTTGCGCTGAATTTATCGAATTGTTCTTTTTGTGATCTGGATTGTAGTACAACATTAACTGATTGTACTACATTGTCACCACGGCAAAGGCGAAAGGACTCACGTTTGTACTGCAAAAGTGAGGCGAAATTCAGCGGTCGCGGTAAAGTAGTGATGGACTTACAGAGCACAAGGACTCTCCATGACACTCAATAAAACCGATCGCATTGTCATCACGCTGGGCACTCAGATTGTGGGTGGCAAATACGTTCCCGGTTCGCCGCTGCCAGCAGAGGCGGAACTGTGCGAGGAGTTTGAAACCTCGCGCAACATCATCCGGGAAGTGTTCCGCTCGCTGATGGCGAAGCGGCTGATTGAAATGAAGCGCTATCGCGGCGCGTTTGTTGCGCCGCGTAACCAGTGGAACTACCTCGATACCGATGTTCTGCAATGGGTACTGGAAAACGACTACGACCCACGGCTTATCGGCGCGATGAGCGAAGTCCGAAATCTGGTGGAACCGGCCATCGCCCGCTGGGCGGCAGAGCGCGCAACGTCAGGTGACCTGGCACAGATTGAGTCGGCGTTAAACGACATGATCGCCAATAACCAGAATCGGGAGGCGTTCAACGAGGCGGACATTCGCTACCACGAGGCGGTACTGCAGTCGGTGCATAACCCGGTGTTACAGCAGCTTAGCGTGGCGATCAGCTCGCTACAGCGAGCAGTATTTGAACGTACCTGGATGGGCGATGAGGCCAACATGCCGAAAACGCTTCAGGAACATAAAGCGCTGTTCGATGCGATACGGCATCAGGACGGCGATGCGGCAGAGCAGGCGGCACTGACCATGATCGCCAGCTCGACACGAAGGTTGAAGGAAATCACATGACATCACGCTACATCGCAATTGACTGGGGATCGACCAATCTGCGCGCCTGGCTCTACCAGGGGGAGCAGTGTCTGGAAAGCAGGCAATCAGAAGCAGGTGTGACGCGCCTGAACGGTAAATCCCCCGAAGCGGTGTTAGCAGAGGTGACACAAAACTGGCGCGACGGTACTACGCCAGTGGTGATGGCCGGAATGGTCGGCAGTAACGTGGGCTGGAAGGTTGCGCCTTACCTGTCGGTTCCGGTGCATTTCACCGCCGTTGGCGAGCAGTTAACGTCCGTTGGCGACAATGTCTGGATTATTCCCGGTTTATGCGTCTCTCGCGACGATAACCATAACGTGATGCGCGGCGAAGAGACGCAGCTGCTCGGGGCGCGCACCCTTTCTCCTTCTTCTGTCTACGTCATGCCCGGGACGCACTGCAAATGGGTCCAGGCGGATGCTGAGCAAATTCATGATTTCCGCACGGTGATGACCGGCGAACTGCACCACTTGCTGCTTAAGCATTCGCTGGTGGGGGCCGGTTTGCCGGAGCAAACCCCTTCGCCGGAAGCGTTTGCTGCCGGGCTTGAGCGCGGGATCGCATCCCCTGCCGTTTTGCCGCAACTTTTTGAGGTTCGCGCCTCGCACGTGCTGGGAAATCTTCCGCGCGAGCAGGTCAGCGAATTTCTGTCCGGCCTGCTGATTGGCGCAGAAGTCGCCACTCTGAGCGACGCGTTCGCCGGGCAGCAGGCCATCACGCTCGTCGCGGGTTCATCGCTGACGTCTCGTTACCGCCAGGCGTTCCACGCTATCGGACGGGATGTTGCTGCGGTGGAAGGCGACACGGCATTTCAGGCAGGCATAAGGAGCATCGCTCATGCAGTGGCAAACTGAACTTCCCCTGATCGCGATTTTGCGCGGTATCACGCCCGGTGAGGCCTTAGCGCACGTTGGCGCGGTGATCGACGCCGGGTTCGACGCGGTGGAAATCCCGCTCAACTCCCCGGAATGGGAAAAAAGCATTCCGGCAGTTGTTAAGGCGTTCGGTGATAAGGCGCTGATTGGTGCTGGTACCGTATTACAGCCGGAGCAGGTGGATGAACTGGCGAAGATGGGCTGCAAGCTTATCGTCACACCGAATATCAACCCCGAGGTGATCCGCCGGGCGGTGGATTACGGCATGACCGTATGCCCGGGTTGCGCCACGGCCACAGAAGCCTTTGCCGCCCTCGATGCGGGCGCACAGTCTCTCAAAATTTTCCCGTCGTCGGCCTTTGGCCCGGATTACATCAAAGCGCTGAAAGCGGTCTTACCCGCCAGCGTGCCGGTCTTTGCCGTGGGCGGCGTCACGCCGGAAAACCTGGTGCAGTGGATAAAAGCGGGTTGTGCGGGCGCGGGGCTGGGCAGCGATCTCTATCGTGCCGGACAGCCCGTTGAGCGTACCGCACAGCAGGCGGCAGCATTTGTGAAAGCGTATCGAGAGGCAGTGCAATGAAAATAACCAAACTTACCACGTACCGTTTACCCCCGCGTTGGATGTTCCTGAAAATCGAAACCGACGAAGGCGTGGTTGGCTGGGGCGAGCCGGTGATTGAAGGCCGTGCGCGTACGGTTGAAGCCGCGGTTCACGAGCTGGGTGAATACCTGATTGGCCAGGATCCGGCGCGCATCAACGACCTGTGGCAGGTCATGTACCGGGCGGGATTTTACCGTGGCGGTCCGATCCTGATGAGCGCCATCGCCGGTATCGATCAGGCGCTGTGGGATATCAAAGGCAAAGTGCTGAATGCCCCGGTCTGGCAATTAATGGGCGGCCTGGTGCGAGACAAAATCAAAGCCTACAGCTGGGTGGGCGGTGACCGCCCTGCGGAAGTGATCGACGGTATCCGGCAGCTGCGCAACATCGGTTTTGACACCTTCAAACTCAACGGCTGCGAAGAGATGGGCGTTATCGACAACTCGCGCGCGGTAGACCGGGCGGTGAACACCGTGGCGCAAATCCGCGAGGCTTTCGGCAACGAGATTGAGTTTGGCCTGGATTTCCACGGCCGCGTCAGCGCGCCAATGGCCAAAGTGCTGATTAAAGAGCTGGAGCCGTATCGCCCGCTGTTTATTGAAGAGCCTGTTCTGGCCGAGCAGGCGGAATACTATCCAAAACTGGCTGAACAGACGCACATTCCCATCGCGGCGGGGGAGCGTATGTTCTCGCGCTTCGAGTTTAAGCGCGTGCTAGAAGCGGGCGGCATTGCGATCCTGCAACCGGACCTCTCCCACGCGGGTGGCATCACCGAATGCTACAAAATTGCCGGCATGGCAGAAGCCTACGATGTGGCGCTGGCACCGCACTGTCCGCTTGGGCCGATTGCGCTGGCAGCCTGTCTGCATGTGGACTTCGTCTCCCGTAATGCAGTGTTCCAGGAACAAAGCATGGGCATTCACTATAACAAGGGCGCGGAGCTGCTCGACTTTGTGAAAAACAAGGAAGATTTCAGCATGGAAGGCGGTTTCTTTAAACCTTTAACGAAGCCGGGCCTTGGCGTGGAGATCGACGAAGCCAAAGTCATTGAGCTGAGTAAAAGTGCGCCGGACTGGCGTAACCCACTGTGGCGTCATGAAGACGGTTCCGTAGCCGAGTGGTAAATGCGCGTCATACTTCGCGCTGGTGATGCGTTGGCTGCGTTTTCTTACCCCGGTCACATACTTTTGTATGCTCCCGGGGATGCGAAAACTTGCCGCCTTCCCCCAGCACGAATTATTTAGCGCATTCCGTTTACGTTTTTAATTAAAAAAACCAAATACACCCTCTGTAAATTACAGGGCATGGTGAGCGGCTTCGCTATGCCCAAAATCTGGAGACAGATTGCGATGGATATTCCAGTTACTGCTACAAAAACCGGGCGTCGTCGTTACCTGACGCTGATCATGATCTTTATTACCGTGGTCATTTGCTATGTAGACCGCGCCAACCTCGCCGTGGCCTCGGCCCATATTCAGGAAGAGTTTGGCATCACCAAAGCGGAAATGGGCTACGTCTTCTCGGCGTTTGCCTGGCTGTATACGCTCTGCCAGATCCCCGGCGGCTGGTTCCTTGACCGCGTGGGGTCACGTCTGACCTACTTTATCGCTATTTTGGGCTGGTCCGTGGCGACCCTGTTCCAGGGCTTCGCCACCGGGCTGATATCGCTGATAGGCCTGCGCGCCATCACCGGGGTGTTTGAAGCGCCCGCGTTCCCGACCAACAACCGCATGGTGACCAGCTGGTTCCCTGAACACGAACGCGCTTCCGCTGTTGGTTTTTACACCTCCGGGCAGTTTGTTGGTCTGGCGTTTCTGACGCCGCTGTTAATCTGGATCCAGGAGCTGCTGAGCTGGCACTGGGTGTTCATCGTCACCGGCGGGATCGGCATTATCTGGTCGTTAATCTGGTTTAAGGTCTATCAGCCGCCGCGTCTGACCAAAAGCATCACCAAAGCCGAACTGGACTACATCCGCGACGGCGGCGGTCTGGTGGATGGCGATGCGCCAGTGAAAAAAGAGGCGCGCCAGCCGCTGACCAGAGCGGACTGGAAGCTGGTCTTCCACCGTAAGCTGGTGGGCGTATATCTGGGCCAGTTCGCGGTGACCTCCACGCTGTGGTTCTTCCTCACCTGGTTCCCGAACTATCTGACCCAGGAAAAAGGGATAACCGCGCTGAAGGCGGGCTTTATGACCACCGTACCCTTCCTTGCGGCGTTTTTCGGCGTCCTGCTCTCGGGCTGGCTGGCGGATAAGCTGGTGAAAAAAGGCTTCTCACTGGGCGTTGCGCGTAAAACGCCGATTATCTGCGGACTGCTGATCTCTACCTGCATCATGGGAGCGAACTACACCAACGATCCAGTGTGGATCATGACCCTGATGGCGGTAGCGTTCTTCGGGAACGGTTTTGCCTCCATCACCTGGTCGCTGGTGTCGTCCCTGGCACCGATGCGGCTGATTGGCCTGACCGGTGGCGTGTTTAACTTCGTTGGCGGCCTGGGCGGGATCACCGTGCCGCTGGTCATCGGTTACCTGGCGCAGGACTACGGCTTTGGTCCGGCTCTGGTGTATATCTCTGCCGTGGCGCTGATCGGCGCGCTCTCCTACATCCTGCTGGTAGGTGACGTGAAACGAGTAGGCTAATCCCTTCGGATGTTTTACCCTGATGCGATAACCGCGCATCAGGGTATTTTCATGAAACAAATCACCTTCGCTTCCCGCAACCACCAGCTCACCAACATCAACATCTGGACGCCAGACAGCCAGTGGCTTGTCTATGATGTCCGCCCGTCCGGCGCGTCGTTTACCGGTAAAACCATTGAGCGGGTCAACGTCGGTACGGGCGAGGTTGAGGTGATCTACCGTGCGACTGACGGCGCGCATGTCGGCGTGGTGACCGTTCATCCTGCCGGGGAGAAATATGTTTTTATCCACGGCCCGAAAAACCCGGATGCAGACTGGCAGTATGATTTTCACCATCGTCAGGGAGTGATTGCGCACAACGGCCAGGTGAGCAATCTTGATGCGATGGATATCACCGCGCCTTACACGGCGGGGGCGCTGCGTGGCGGCAGCCACGTTCACGTTTTTAGCCCGAACGGGCAGTTCGTCAGCTTTACCTACAACGACCATGTACTGCACGCGCGCGATCCGCAGCTGGATTTGCGTAACGTCGGGGTGGCGGCGCCTTTTGGTCCGGTAAATCCACAGGGGAACCATCCGCGGGAATATGCTGGCACCTTCTGGAGCGTGCTGGTAAGCCGGACAACGCCGAACCCGCAACCGGGCAGCGATGAGATCAACCGCGCCTATGAAGAGGGCTGGGTGGACAACGACAGGCTGGCGTTTATCGGCGATACGGTGTCTGCGAAAGGCGAGAAAGTGCCCGAACTGTTTATTGTGGACCTTCCCAAGGACGAGCAGGGCTGGAAACGGGCGGGCGATGCGCCGTTGCAGGGGACGCCGGATACAATGCCCGCGCCGCCTGCGGGCGTAACGCAACGTCGCTTAACCTTCACCCACCAGAAGGCGTATCCGGGGCTGGTGAATGTGCCGCGCCACTGGGTGCGCAGCAATCCGCAGGGGACGCAGATTGCGTTTTTAATGCGGGACGATAACGGCGTTGTGCAGCTGTGGCTTATCTCCCCTGAGGGCGGCGAGCCGCGTCAGCTGACCCACGCTGAGCGTGATATTCAGTCGGCCTTTAACTGGCATCCTTCCGGCAACGGGCTGGGATTTGTGCTTGCAGGCCGCATTGCCTGCTGCGATGCGCAGACCGGAGAGGTGACGTTTTTGACGTCCGATCATGGCAACCCGCCGTCTGCTGACGCTGTGGTGTTTTCCCCGGACGGACGTTTTGTTGCGTGGATGGAAGAGAAGGACGGTTTCCGCCAGCTGTGGCTAACGGAAACCGCACAGAATTAGCGCGGGGTCATCTCTGCGGGTGGGATGACGGAGTTAGTCGCCAGCGTCTCCTGCTCGCTTTTCTCAACGCGCGAACGCACTGAGCTGTCGGTGCGGAACATATCCCACGGCAGCAGAAGCGTATCGGCAACCGCCGTAAACGGCATATCAAGAATCGCCAGAGATTTGGTACCCCAGTTTGTCTCATCATCAGAGATCATGGCGGCACTGGCGCGCGTCCCCGGATATGTTCCTTCTTTACCGCCGGTGTGCGACATCACGCTCGAACACCCGCAAAGTAAAACAACCCCGCTGAACGTCGCCAGCTTAATCAGAACATTTCTCATCATCACTCAGTCATCATTAGTAGCACGGCATTGACCTGCAACTCAGGGTTATAGCGAGGCGCGTCCAAAATGGATAGCTCAAAACTCCCGCACTGTGGTCGCCATCGCAATTTAACCCTTTGTGCTGTGCCCCTGAGTCTATGCGACAACCAGCAAAGTGCAAAAAAATCTCACATCAACAGGCTTGAAAAGGCCGTATCCAGACCCATTTTAAGAATGTAACCCGATAACGGACACGCCTGATGGGTGTTCGGGGAAGCAGAAGCCTGTCCATGGTGGAAGGCTACATTTTCTCGCTGATTCCAGGAGTTTTTATCTATGCGTAATTTCGATCTCTCTCCGCTATACCGTTCTGCCATTGGTTTTGATCGTCTGTTCAACCACTTAGAAAACAACCAGAGCCAGAGCAACGGCTATCCTCCTTACAACGTTGAATTGGTTGACGAAAACCACTATCGCATTGCGATTGCTGTCGCCGGTTTCGCAGAGAGTGAACTGGAGATCACCGCGCAGGACAATCTGCTGGTGGTGAAAGGCTCCCATGCGGGCGAGCAGAAAGAACGAACCTACCTCTACCAGGGCATCGCAGAGCGCAACTTTGAACGCAAGTTCCAGCTGGCTGAGAACATCCACGTCAAGGGCGCGAACCTGGTGAACGGCCTGTTGTTTATCGAACTGGAACGTGTGATTCCGGAAGAGAAAAAACCGCGTCGTATCGAAATCAATTAATTAAGCGGGTCGCGGCTGCGGCCCACCTGAAATTGCTTGCCGTAAAGGGAGCATATGCGAATCCGTAAGGGTTTGCAGGTACAACTGCGCACAAAAATAAACTGTGCCGAACTCGCTTCTCAGAAGGAGATTTAGTATGCGTAACTATGATTTTTCCCCCCTGCTGCGTCAGTGGATCGGTTTTGACAAACTGGCTAACGCGCTGCAAAGCGCAACCGAACAGCAGACGTTTCCGCCGTACAACATCGAAAAAAGCGATGATAACCACTACCGCATCACGCTTGCGCTGGCCGGGTTTCGTCAGGAAGATCTCGACATCCAGCTTGAGGGTACGCGCCTGACCGTTAAAGGGTCACCGGAAAAACCTGACACCGAGACCAAATGGTTGCATCAGGGGCTTGTCACTCAGCCGTTTAGCCTGAGCTTTACCCTGGCAGACCATATGGAAGTTTCTGGCGCGACGTTCACTAACGGGCTGCTGAATATTGACCTCACCCGTAACGTGCCGGAAGCTATCGCGCCGCAGCGTATCGCCATTAGCGACAGGCCGGCGTTAAACAGTTAACAAACCCGCCGAAACTGTAGGTCGGGTTAGGCGCAGCCGCCACCCGACAACGCTCACAGACCGCACAAGGCCCTGCCCCGGCAGGGCTTTTTTGTGCGCCATCGCCCATACAACCGCCGCCAGCTCTGAGAGAATCCTTGATATAACTAAGGTTATGCACAGGATGTGGAACATGAGTGATATCGCGTTAACCGTCAGCGTGTTGGCCCTTGTCGCGGTAGTGGGGCTATGGCTGGGGAATATCAAAATCCGCGGCGTCGGGTTTGGGATTGGCGGAGTGCTTTTCGGCGGGATTTTTGTCGGCCATTTTGCCGACCAGCTTGGGTGGGTGCTCAGCGCCGATATGCTGCATTTCATCCAGGAGTTCGGCCTGATCCTCTTTGTGTATACCATCGGTATTCAGGTGGGGCCGGGCTTCTTCGCTTCCCTGCGCGTCTCCGGTTTACGCCTTAATCTCTTTGCCTTCGGCATCGTCGTAATGGGTGGGCTGGTCACCGCCATTCTGCACAAACTCTTCGCTATTCCGCTGCCCGTCGTGCTGGGCATCTTCTCCGGCGCCGTAACCAATACGCCCGCGCTCGGGGCGGGCCAGCAAATTCTGCGCGATCTGGGTATCCCTGCTGATGTCGTCGATCAGATGGGGATGAGCTACGCCATGGCCTATCCGTTTGGCATTTGCGGTATTTTGCTCTCCATGTGGCTGGTGCGCGTGCTGTTCCGCATTAACGTCGAGCAGGAGGCGAAAGAGCATGAAAGCACGCTGACCAACGGCCATGCGCTTATTAAAACCATCAACATTCGCGTCGAAAACCCCAACCTGAATAATATGGCGATACAGGATGTCCCCATTCTGAACAGCGCGACCATTATCTGTTCACGCCTGAAACGTGACGACACGCTGATGGTGCCTTCACCTGACACCCTCATTCAACACGGCGATCTCCTGCATCTGGTAGGGCAACCGGCGGATTTAAACAATGCCCGGCTGGTGATTGGTCAGGAGGTGGATACCTCGCTCTCAACCCGTGGAACGGACATGCGCGTGGAGCGCGTGGTAGTGACCAATGAGAAGGTTCTGGGCAAGAAAATACGCGATTTGCAGGTTAAAGAGCGTTATGACGTGGTGATCTCCCGGCTTAACCGCGCCGGTGTCGAGCTGGTGGCCAGCCAGGATGCCAGCCTGCAATTCGGTGATATTCTCAACCTCGTCGGGCGTCCTTCATCCATTGATGCCGTAGCGAACATGGTGGGCAACGCCCAGCAAAAACTCCAGCAGGTGCAGATGCTGCCGGTCTTTATCGGCGTCGGGCTTGGCGTCATGCTTGGCTCCATCCCCCTGTACGTGCCCGGCTTCCCGGTAGCACTGAAGCTGGGGCTGGCAGGCGGGCCGCTCATTATGGCGCTGATCCTCGGGCGTATCGGCTCCATCGGTAAGCTCTACTGGTTTATGCCGCCGAGCGCTAACCTGGCGCTGCGGGAGTTGGGCATCGTGCTGTTTCTGGCGGTGGTGGGGCTGAAATCCGGCGGCGATTTTGTCGATACTCTGGTGAACGGCGAAGGGATGAGCTGGGTAGGCTATGGCATATTCATTACCGCCATCCCGCTGATAACGGTCGGATTACTGGCGCGTATGTTCGCTAAAATGAACTATCTCACGCTGTGCGGCATGCTGGCCGGTTCCATGACCGATCCGCCCGCGCTGGCGTTCGCCAATAACCTGCACGCCACCAGCGGCGCGGCGGCGTTGTCCTACGCCACGGTCTATCCGCTGGTGATGTTTTTGCGCATTATCACCCCGCAACTACTGGCGGTGCTGTTCTGGGGGATGGGCTAATAAGTCTTCCGGGTGGATACGCCGCAGATGGTAGTCCACCTGGTAATCGCTGGTGTTCCGGAACATCACGGAATAGTTGAGGAACTCGCCGCTGTCGCTGTAGGAAAGAGAGGTGATGCGCAGCAGCGGCGTCTGTTCCGGCAGATTCATATAACCGGCCAGCTGTTTATCTGCCAGCACTGGCGTCAGGCTCTCGTAGTTGCCGCTAATGGTGATCCCGCACTCCTTCTCGATGTAATCAAACTTAGACCCTTCGAGATGCGCCAGGGAAAGATTGCGGAACAGCTTCACCGGCATAAAGCTGTCCTCCAGCATCAGCGGTTTTCCGTCCACGTAACGCACCCGCCTTGAAAAATAGATCCGCTCATCAACCTGAATCCGCAGCTGGCTGGCGATGGCGGGCGGCGCGGGCATCACTTCAAACTGCAACACCTTGCTCTGCACTTCTTTCCCCTGCTGGCGCAGTACCTCCACCAGCCCGGTCAGGTTAGTCGTTTCATGATGAACGTCTTTGCGCGCCACGAACGTCCCGCTGCCGTGTCGACGTTCAACCAGCCCCCAGCTTACCAGCAGATCCAATGCCTTGCGGATGGTCATCCGGGCTACGCCAAACTCCTTTGCCAGCGCTTTTTCGCCGGGTAACGGGCTGCCAATGTTGTAGTCCGACGAATTGAGCCGTAGCCGCAATCTGTCGGCAATAGATTTGTAGATCACCTGTAGACCTCTGCTCGCCCGTTATGGCGTGGATTACGTCTTAACTTGTCCATATTTGCTATCAAAAGTAGACCTGATTGGTCAAATTAAAACCATGAATGCGATCACGAATCGCAGCGGCACGCCATGTTCCCGCATCAGTAACTTCTTATGCTCACCTCAGGCCAGTAAAAAATCATAAAGGCCTCTACCCCTACAGGTTGTTTCATGAGGATTTAAAAATGCTCAGTCAAATACAACGTTTTGGCGGCGCCATGTTCACCCCGGTTTTACTGTTTCCCTTTGCCGGGATCGTGGTCGGGATCGCCATCATGCTTCGCAACCCGCTGTTTGTCGGCGAAGCTTTAACGGCCCCCGATCATCTGTTCGCGCAGATTGTTCACATCATCGAAGAGGGCGGCTGGGCGGTGTTCCGCAATATGCCGCTGATTTTTGCTGTCGGCTTACCGATTGGCCTGGCAAAGCAGGCGCAGGGCCGCGCCTGTCTGGCGGTGCTGATTAGCTTTCTGACCTGGAACTACTTTATCAACGCGATGGGGATGACCTGGGGTCACTTCTTTGGCGTCGACTTCTCTGCTGAACCCACTGCTGGCAGCGGGCTGGCGATGATTGCCGGAATCAAAACGCTTGATACCAGCATCATCGGGGCGATTATCATTTCCGGGCTCGTCACCGCTATCCACAACCGATTTTTCGACAAGCCGTTGCCAGTCTTCCTGGGGATTTTCCAGGGCACCTCGTTTGTCGTTATCCTCGCGTTCTTCGTGATGATCCCCTGCGCCTGGCTGACGCTGCTGGGCTGGCCGAAAGTGCAGATGGGCATTGAGTCCCTGCAGGCGTTCCTGCGCTCTGCCGGTGCGCTCGGCGTATGGGTCTATACCTTCCTGGAACGCATTCTGATCCCAACCGGATTGCACCACTTCGTCTACGGTCCGTTTATTTTCGGCCCGGCGGCGGTAGAGGGCGGCATTCAGGTCTACTGGGCGCAGCACCTGCAGGAATTCAGCCAGAGCACTGTGCCGCTAAAAACACTGTTCCCTGAAGGCGGCTTCGCCCTGCACGGCAATTCGAAAGTGTTTGGCTCGGTCGGGATTGCGCTGGCGATCTGGTACACCGCGTCGCCGGAAAACCGCGTCAAGGTTGCGGGGCTGCTGGTTCCGGCCACGCTTACCGCCGTGCTGGTGGGTATTACCGAACCGCTGGAGTTCACCTTCCTGTTTATCTCGCCGTTGCTGTTTGCTATCCACGCCGTGCTGGCCGCAACGATGGCGACGGTGATGTATACCTTCGGGGTGGTGGGGAACATGGGGGGCGGTCTGCTGGACCAGTTCCTGCCGCAAAACTGGATCCCGATGTTCCATAACCACGCCTCGACGGTATTCACCCAGATTGGCATCGGCCTCTGCTTCACCGCTCTCTATTTCGTGGTCTTCAGGACGCTTATCGAACGTCTGAATCTAAAAACGCCGGGCCGGGAAGAGAGCGAAATCAAGCTCTACAGCAAGGCCGACTATAAGGCGGCGCGTGGGCAAACCACCGCCCCGGCAGCAGCCAGCCAGCAGGTCGGACAGGCCGCTGGGTTCTTACAGGCGCTCGGCGGCGCAGCAAATATCGAAAGTATCAATAACTGCGCCACCCGCCTGCGTATCGCCCTGGTGGATATGACGAAAACCCAAAGCGACGACGTCTTCAAAGCCCTGGGCGCACACGGTGTGGTGCGGCGCGGCAACGGCATTCAGGTGATTGTCGGTCTGCACGTTCCTCAGGTGCGCGACCAGCTGGAATCGCTGATGAAAACCCCTTTAACAAACGAACAAACCACTCTGACAGAGGCTATATCATGAAAAAATTCTCAGTTGTTATTGCAGGCGGCGGCAGTACATTCACGCCTGGTATCGTCCTGATGCTGTTAGCCAACCGTGACCGTTTCCCGCTGCGTGCGCTGAAGTTCTATGACAATGACGGAGCACGTCAGGAGGTTATCGCCGAGGCGTGCAAAATCATCCTCAGGGAGCAGGCGCCTGAGATTGAATTTAGTTACACCACCGATCCGAAAGCAGCCTTTACCGATGTGGATTTCGTGATGGCGCATATTCGCGTGGGCAAATACCCGATGCGTGAAAAAGATGAAAAAATCCCGCTGCGCCACGGCGTGCTGGGCCAGGAAACGTGCGGGCCGGGTGGCATCTCCTACGGCATGCGCTCCATCGGCGGCGTGCTTGAGCTGGTAGATTATATGGAGCAGTACTCCCCGAAAGCGTGGATGCTGAACTACTCCAACCCGGCGGCGATTGTCGCGGAAGCCACGCGCCGCCTGCGTCCGAACGCGAAAATCCTCAACATCTGCGACATGCCGATCGGCATTGAAGGCCGTATGGCGCAAATCGTCGGCCTGAAAGACCGCAAAGAGATGCGCGTGCGCTACTACGGTCTGAACCACTTCGGCTGGTGGACGTCGATTGAAGATCTGAACGGAAACGATCTGATGCCGAAGCTGCGTGAATACGTGGCGAAAAACGGTTATGTTCCGCCTTCGGAAGATGTGCATACTGAAGCGAGCTGGAACGATACCTTCGCCAAGGCCAAAGACGTACAGGCGCTGGATCCGGACACCATGCCGAACACCTACCTGAAGTATTACCTGTTCCCGGACTATGTGGTCGCCCATTCCAACCCGGAGCGTACCCGCGCCAATGAAGTGATGGATCACCGTGAGAAGCATGTATTCAGTTCATGCCGGGCGATTATCGAAGCCGGTCATTCTTCTGCCGGTGAACTGGAAATCGACGAACATGCATCGTACATCGTCGATCTGGCGACCGCGATTGCCTTTAATACCCAGGAACGCATGTTGCTGATTGTGCCTAACAATGGGGCTATCCATAATTTTGACGCCGACGCGATGGTAGAAATTCCGTGTCTGGTCGGCCACAACGGACCGGAGCCGCTGACCGTGGGTGATATTCCTCACTTCCAGAAAGGGCTCATGAGCCAACAGGTGGCGGTGGAAAAACTGGTGGTGGACGCCTGGGAGCAGCGCTCGTATCAGAAACTCTGGCAGGCGATTACCCTGTCGAAAACCGTACCGAGCGCATCGGTGGCGAAGGCGATTCTGGACGATCTGATTGAAGCTAATAAGGATTACTGGCCAGAGCTGCACTAATCTTTCTGACCGGCATCGCCAGATGCCGGTCTCCTTGTCCTGGCTGAATTACGCTATGCTGAAGCCTGCATGATGCACGACAAGGAACCTTCATGAACATTTCCCGCCTCGGTGAAGCGCCGGACTACCGCTTCTCACTGGCTAACGAACGCACGTTCTTAGCGTGGATCCGCACCGCCCTGGGCTTTCTGGCCGCAGGCGTCGGCCTTGATCAGCTCGCCCCCGATTTTGCCACTCCGTTGATTCGCGAAGTGCTGGCCCTGCTGCTGTGCCTGATTGCCGGCGTGCTGGCGATTTATGGCTATCTGCGCTGGCTGAGAAATGAAAAAGCGATGCGTCTGAAGCAGGATCTCCCCTACACGCGCGGTTTGATCATCATCAGTACGATTTTGCTGATGGTTGCGGGCGTAGTGATGTTACTGGTGCTGTATGCCGGATAGCCGCAAAGCGCGGCGGGAAGCGGACCCCGGGCTTCAGCCGGAGCGAACCTCGCTGGCCTGGCTGCGCACGCTGCTGGGGTATGGTGCGTTGATCGCGCTTGCCATTAAGCACAACTGGCACCGCACGGGGGCGCCATTCTGGATCTCCATTGTTGTGCTGGCGCTGGTAGCCATCATTTTATGGCGCTACACCCGCAGCCGTAACCTGATGGACGTGGCGCAGAGCGACTTTGTACAGCCGAAGGCGGTGCGGGATAAGTTCCTTATCGCCCTGGCCGTGCTGTCGCTGTCACTGCTGTTTGCGGTCACCCACATTCAACAAATTTTGCACCTGTAGGCCGGGTAAGGCGCAGCCGCCACCCGGCATATTTACTTCCCTTTCGCTAAATATTTCGCCATCTCGTCTTCCGGCACCATGCCGCCGCCGGTCGCCCAGACCAGGTGTGTAGTGTTAGCATTCGCCGTTATGCGTACCGGCCCGGCCATCCCCGCCAGCGCCGACGGCTCCAGACAAATGCCTTCTTCCTGCGCCAGCCAGCCGAGCAGGTCGTACATGCTTTGATCTGAGAGGGTATAGAACCCGTCAAGCAGACGCTCCATCGCGCGGCCCACGAAGCCGGACGCGCGACCTACCGCCAGACCGTCCGCCGCCGTCACGTTATCAATACCCAGATCCTGCACGGCGATTTCATCGTGCAGCCCGGTGTAAACGCCCAGCAGCATGCACGGGGAGTGCGTGGGCTCGGCGAAGAAACAGTGGACGTTATCGCCAAAGGCCAGCTTCAGGCCAAACGCCACGCCGCCGGGGCCGCCGCCGACGCCGCACGGCAGATAGACATTCAACGGATGTTCAGCATCCACCGCGCGCCCCTGCGCGGCAAACTGCGCTTTCAGGCGCTCACCTGCAACCGCGTAGCCCAGGAACAGCGTGCGTGAGTTCTCATCGTCAATAAAGAAACAGTTTGGATCGCTTTCCGCCGCTTTGCGCCCTTGCTCCACGGCCACGCCATAATCCTGCTCATATTCCACGACGATCACGCCGTGGCTGCGCAGTTTGGCTTTCTTCCACTCGCGGGCGTCGGCGGACATATGCACCGTGACCTTAAAGCCGATGCGCGCGCTCATAATGCCAATGGACATCCCCAGGTTGCCGGTTGAACCCACCGCGATGCTGTACTGGCTGAAGAAGGCTTTAAAGCGTGGCTCCAGCAGGATGCTGTAGTCATCTTCAACGCTCAGCAACCCGGCTTCCAGCGCCAGTTTTTCCGCATGGGCCAGCACCTCATAGATACCGCCGCGCGCTTTAATGGAGCCGGAAATCGGCAGATGGCTGTCTTTTTTCAGCAGCAGCGTGCCTGGAATGGCCTTGCCGGACTCTTTCTCCAGCCGCTTTTGCATCGCCGGGATCGCGACCAGTTCGGATTCGATAATCCCGCCCGTTGCCGCCGTTTCCGGGAAGGCTTTCGCCAGATACGGCGCGAAGCGTTTCAGGCGCGCATGCGCGTCGTCCACGTCGGCTTTGGTCAGCCCGACATATGGCAACCCTTCCGCCAGCGTCGTGGTGTTCGGATTAAGCCAGGTGATCTCTTTCAGGGCAATCAAATCCGCCAGCAGCGGAAACCGGTCAATGAGGCCGGTCAGGTCAGTCGTTTTCATAATCTGTCTCAGAATTTAGTTCGTTTTGACTCTACACCAATTGTGAAAAAGCATGCTAAATACAGAGTAAAGCATTTGATTATTTGCAAGGGGCGTCGTGTTAAAGCCGTTAATTGTCACCGTGTTAGCGCTCGCTTCCGGCTGGGCCTGTGCCGCTGAGCCACCCCTGACGGCTGCCCGTTACGCGCAGATGCTGGGCGTCGGAATGGATGTCGACTGGGCCCGTACCGAGCGCGGTATCCGCGAGTTCGACCCGCTGGTGGTCCGTGATTTCCAGGCGAAAGGCATACATCATGTCCGTATTCGGGTGGCGGGCGAACCGACGGAAGCGCGGCTGATTCACCTGCGTAAGCTGGTGGAGGCTTGCGAGCAATACGGCGTCATCCCCATCATCGCCTATCAGGCCGATGAATATAAAAACGATCCGAAAGCGGATACCGAAAAAGCGGTGATCAACTGGTGGATTGCCGTGGCGCACTATTTTGGTCAGAGCTCGCCGTTGCTGGGGTTTGACCTGATCTACGAACCGGCGGACAAGCTCAACCACAACGTTGCTTCGCTCAACCGGGTGTATGAGAAAGCGATCAAAGACATTCACGTCATTGATGCCAGCCGCATGATTTTTATCGCCCCTCGTCTGCGCGCCGCGCCGGAGGATTTATCCAGCCTGAAGCTGCCCGCACACAGCCAGAATTACCTGCTGGCGGAATGGCATATTTTCCCCTGGGGTCCGCTGAAAACGAACGGCAAATACCCGTGGACGTCCGGAACCGCGGCTGAGAAAGCGGCTATCCGTAACCGAATCAATGCCGCGCTGCACTGGCAGCAAAAAACCGGGCACGTTAGCTGGGTCGGGGGCTGGGGCGTGGGGGAGTCAAACCACCTCACGCCAACCGCTTCGCAAATGGCCTTCGCCAACTTTATGGCCTGCGAGCTGCAAAAGGCGAAAATCCCGTATGCGCTTAACGCGGACTTCCAGTTTTACGACGGGGAAGAGGGCGCCTGGCGGCCTGCGCCAGAGCCGTTATTACAGGCGATGATTGCGCCCGTGTGTGAAAAGCCCGGCGAGAAGCCGGGCCATCATGCGGTTAAACCGGCTGTTCGTGATGCGGGACGCGCGACGCCAGCGGCAGCCAGCACAGCAAAATCAGCAGCCCCATCAGGGTCATCAGCAGGCCCAAACTCGCCTGCCCGGTCTGCGGCATCATAGCCGAAAGCCAGGCCAGCGCGCCGGAACCGATATTCTGTAAACCTCCGACCAGCGCGCCTGCCGTGCCCGCGAGGAACGGGAACGGCTCCATTGCGCCGCTGGTGGCGAGCGGGAACAGCATGCCCGCGCCGAAGAAGAACAGCGCCGCCGGGATGAGCAACGTCCAGACCGACATCACGTCAAACAGCCCCGGGATCCACATCATCAGCCCGGCCAGTAGACAGCTGATCACTGACTGCCACATCAGCGTAGAGAAGCGTTTGTTCGGACGTCCGGCGAACCATGCGCCGAAGAACGCCGCCGGGATCGGCAGAATAAACAAAATGCTCACCACCATGCTGCTCAGGCCAAGACCTGCGCCCAGCAGCACGCCGGAACAGGCTTCAAACACCGCAATGCCCGCCAGGCCGCCGATTAGCATCAACAGATAACAGGTAAACGACCCATTACCGAACAGCGTTTTGTAGCTGGCGATGAGCTTCGTGCGCGGCGCGTCCTGCGGACGTGTTTCCGGCATCCAGCGCGCCATGCTGAAGGTGACAATAATGCACAGCACCAGCAGGAAGGCGTAACAGGCGCGCCAGGACCAGACGGTGTCCAGCAGACCCCCAATCAGCGGGGCGAGCAGCGGGCTGACCAGAATGCCCATATTTAACAGACTGTTGGCGTGGCGAAGTTGGGTGCCCTGGTACATATCACGCGGCAGGGTACGCGCCATGACCCCGCCGACGCCGGTGCCCACGCCCTGGAGGGCGCTGGCGGCAATCAGGATGGTCAGGCTGTGCGTAGTAATGGCAATCACCGTCGCCACCATGAAAATGCTCATGCCCACCAGAATGACCGGACGACGCCCGACGCGATCGGACAGGGGACCATAAACCAGCTGTGAAACGCCATAGGTCAGCAGGTAGGCTGCCATCACGCTCTGTACCGCACCTTCGCGGACGCTCAGATCTTTTGCCATATCGGCAATCGCCGGAATGTAGATGGTTTGCGCCATCTGCCCGACGGCCACCAGTAACACCAGCATCAACAATAAGTTCACGTTCCGTTGCTTTTTCATGTCGCTGAATACTTTTGCCAAAAGAGATAAATAAAGAATAAGTGACTACGCATTCCCATAAATGCGCGAGGAATCTACCACAGAGAGATGACAATTTAAGCATTGCTGTGATGAATGACAGAAGGCGTTAAGGCAGGATTTGTAAACAAGATCGGCAACTAATGTTGCCAGCGAATTACGCCAGGCGCAGCAGGACCGCACCGGCTGCAATACCCAGCGCCGCCGCGATGCGCAGGCCCACAACCTTCTCTTTTAAAAGCACAAATGCGATGAATGCGCCGAAGAGAATAGAGGTTTCACGTAGTGCGGCGACCACCGCCAGCGGCGCCTGGGTCATCGCCCAGAGTGCCAGACCGTAAGATCCCATCGTCCCGACGCCGCCGAGCAGTGTAACGCACAGGAGACGAACAAATATGGCCAGCATGCGGCAGTCGGCTGGGGCGAGAAGGGGAGTAAAATCAGCGCAATAAGCGCGGCTGAACCGCTGACCCCGATCGCCGAGTAGAGCTTGTCCGTTCCGGCTTTAACGATGGCGTTCCAGCTGGCATGCAGCAGTGCGGCGAACAGTAAAATGCAGAAAACGGTGATGGACATGGCGGATCGGTTGGTGAAATGTCATCCAACTGTAACATTCCCCCGTCGAGGCTGCCAGCCGCTTACACTGCGCAAAAAAGGCGGTGCGTCACCCGGGGCTCGTCTGACACAAGCCTGAAGCCCGCCCGATGATAAAATCCGTACGCGGTTTCCGGCGCATGGGTATTAAGAAAATCAAACCAGATGCTGGCATCCGCCATCACCACGGTCAAAAGTTGTTTTCCAATCCCCAGCCCACGGCACTTTTCGCTGACGTAGAGATGACGAATACGTCCGGCGCGCGGCTGCTGGCTGAATGGATCGCGATTTAGACCGCACACGCCCACCAGCCTGCCGTTAAGAAACGCCCCCAGCAGCTTTTCACCCGGCGCGTTAAAGCGATTCTCACCGCGCTGCCAGTTCTCTTCCAGCCTGCGCAGCATATTGAAATTTAACGCGATACTCTCGGCCTTCAGGGCGATATAGCCCGGTTCATCAGGCGTAACAGGCTCAATTAACAGACGCGACATAGCATTCCCTCGTTATTAAAGAGGGGCGGTTGCCCGCCCCTCTCAGGTGCGACTTGAACCTGAATCACTTAACGTATTTCAGGACAGCATCAAGCAGTTGCAATACAGCAACAATGAGTTTGAGGACAAGTATGACCATATCCACGACGCTCATACGCGTCTCCTTTTGGTTAAAAGGAGCACGATGCTGGCGTACCTTTCCGCCGCCTGTGGCCAGCACCTGGATTGACGTAACACAGTGTGCTCACTTCAGGGGTTAAGGCACTGACGGCACCACCCGTTTCAGCCAGGACTTCGTTGCGCCGGTAAACTGCGGCCCCCTCGCTCACTGCGAACACCCTCAGTATAGATAAATACTGTATGCATGAACAGTATTTTATGGACAAATTTTGGAAGGCGATCCATACTCAAAAACGTCAAAATCCGTGCCGGAATTGCGCGTTCGTCTTCGATCGCGTATACTTTTTGCGTTGACGTAACACAGTGTGTTCTGCGGCGACCAACCGCAAAACCCTGATAAAAACCTCGCTTAGGCGGGGTTTTTTGTTTTCTGACGAAGTGAAAATAGTATCCTCCGTTGACTTATTGGCAATAGGCGTTATCGTTGCCATAATGGCAACGGACGCGGCAGGCAAGCAGGATGCATTTAATCTCAATGAAGGCAATTTTGGATGCGGTAAGCCAGTTCCCGCAATACAGAGAAGAGCTTCTCTTTTTAGGACGAGTTATTGAAAAGAGCCACTGCCCGACGCCCGCTGCACTGAGAAAACTTTTCCCAACGCTGGATAACTTCAAGTATCTTGATAAGCATTATGTTATTGATATTGCAAATAACAATCTCAGAGTAGTGGCTCTCATATTCTTTGAAAGCCAAAAGTTTTATGTGCGCCATGTTTTTACTCATAAGGAATATGACCGTTTTACGGAGAAACATCGCACTAAGGGGAAGAAATGATGATCGTCGCTGATGCAATGAAAGCTACGCACGCCCTTGTTGCGGCCGTTCCTTTACTGGGTGAACAGCCGAGCGAGAAAGATTATAAGGATGCGCTTGAGCTGGTTGAGTATCTCCTTATGAACGAGCCCAATAGCCCCTTGCTGGATATTGTTTGCGCCAGAATTAGCCATTACGAAGCTAATCGGCCAGAGATAGTCGCATTACGCAAGGAGATGGTGTCCGTTCCCGTCGGAATTGCAGTTTTGAGAACCTTGATGGATCAATACAATCTGACGATATCGGATTTTAAGGATGAAATTGGTAGTAAATCGATGGTTTCACGGGTTCTGAATGGTCAGAGACAGCTTACTCTGAACCATATTAAAAAGCTGGCGGCCAGATTTGGGGTATCACCTGCGCTATTTATTGAGTGAGTAAAAACCCTTTATTGAGTGTCATCGCCCAACAAACGAAACGTGATCCCTGACGCATTTTTGCGCAGTTGAAAATATTTCCATTGTCACATCCGAAAACCTGTGTTTGTATAAATTCTATCAATGATTCCAAACACAGGTCCCCAATGACTTCATCCATCTTCACCTCGACCCTACTAAAAACTGCGCAACCTGCCGCAGTGGTCGTCGTGCGTGTGGTGGTGGTCGTCGGCAATGCGCCGTAGGGACTGGATCAACACACGAATCCAAAACCCCGCCGGCGCAAACCGGGCGGGGTTTTTCGTTTAAGAGCCTCCCCGGAAAGTCGGCCCAGAAGAAAAGGACTGGAGCATGGCAAGTTCGGGCACAACATACACAAAAACGCGTTTCACCGGCGCGCAGCTGATTGTTCATTTACTGGAACGACAGGGCATCACCACCGTTGCGGGCATCCCGGGTGGGACCGTGCTGCCGCTGTATGATGCGTTAAGCCAAAGCACACAGATCCGCCACGTGCTGGCGCGCCACGAGCAGGGCGCAGGCTTTATCGCTCAGGGCATGGCGCGTACCCAGGGTAAACCGGCGGTCTGTATGGCCTGCAGCGGGCCGGGCGCCACTAACCTGGTGACCGCCATCGCCGATGCGCGCCTCGACTCCATTCCGCTGATCTGCATTACCGGCCAGGTGCCGTCCTCGATGATCGGTACCGATGCGTTCCAGGAAGTGGATACCTACGGTATCTCTATCCCCATCACCAAACATAACTATTTAGTTCGCGATATCAGCGAGCTGCCTCAGGTGATCAGCGATGCGTTTCGCATTGCCCAGTCTGGCCGCCCGGGTCCGGTGTGGATAGACATTCCTAAGGATGTCCAGACCGCAGAAATTGAGATCGACGTCCTGCCCGAGCCGGGCAAGCGTGCCCCGGCGCCGGAATTCAACGCTGAGAGCGTGCGCGATGCCGCCGCCATGATTAACGCGGCGAAACGCCCGGTGCTCTATCTGGGCGGCGGGGCGATCAACGCCGCGGATGAAATCCGTCAGTTCGCTGAAAAAGCCAGCCTGCCTACCACCATGACCCTGATGGCGCTCGGCATGCTGCCAAAAGCGCACCCGCTCTCTCTCGGCATGCTGGGCATGCACGGCGCGCGCAGCACCAACTACATCCTGCAAGAGGCGGATTTGCTGATTGTTATGGGGGCGCGTTTTGATGACCGGGCGATCGGCAAAACCGAGGAGTTCTGCCCGAACGCCAAAATCATTCATGTGGATATCGACCGCGCCGAGCTGGGTAAAATCAAGCAGCCGCACGTGGCGATTCAGGGCGACGTGGCCGAAGTGCTGGCACAGCTGATCCCACAGACGGAGGCAAACGACCGCGCCGACTGGCGCCAGCTGGTAGCCGATCTGCAACGCGAGTTCCCGGGCACTATCCCAACCGAGGGCGACCCGCTGAGCCACTATGGCCTTATCAACGCCGTTGCCGCCTGCGTGGATGACAGCGCGATTATCACCACCGACGTCGGCCAGCATCAGATGTGGACCGCCCAGGCGTATCCGCTTAACCGCCCGCGCCAGTGGCTGACCTCCGGCGGCCTTGGCACCATGGGCTTCGGCCTGCCAGCAGCGGTTGGCGCGGCGCTCGCCAACCCGGACCGTAAGGTGATCTGCTTCTCCGGTGACGGCAGCCTGATGATGAACATTCAGGAGATGGCGACGGCAGCCGAAAACCAGTTAGACGTCAAAATCATTCTGATGAACAACGAGGCGCTGGGCCTGGTACACCAGCAGCAGAGCCTGTTCTATAAGCAGGGCGTGTTTGCGGCGACCTATCCGGGGATGATCAACTTCATGCAGATTGCCGCTGGTTTTGGCCTGCACACCTGCGATCTGAACGCCGAAGAAGATGCCCACGCGGCGTTGCAGGATGCGATTTCTCGTCCGGGCCCGGCGCTGATCCACGTGCGTATCGACCCTGAACAAAAAGTGTATCCGATGGTGCCGCCGGGTGCGGCCAATACTGAGATGGTGGGGGAATAAGCCATGCAGAAACAATGTGATAATGTCATTCTGGAACTCACCGTCCGCAACCACCCTGGCGTCATGACCCACGTCTGCGGGCTGTTTGCCCGACGTGCGTTTAACGTGGAAGGCATTCTGTGCCTGCCGATTCAGGGCAGCGAGCACAGCCGTATCTGGCTACTGGTGAACGACGATCAGCGTCTGGAGCAGATGATGGCGCAGATCGACAAGCTGGAAGATGTCACCAAAGTGGCACGCAACCAGTCCGATCCCACCATGTTTAACAAAATTGCGGTGTTTTTCGAGTAAATCACTTAAGGTAAAAGGCTTTTGCCGGATGGCGCTGCGCTTATCCAGCCTGCAAGGACGTTACACGTAGGCCGGATAAGGCGTTTACGCCGCCATCCGGCGTGTTCACGCATCAGGATCAAACCATGACCACCATCGCCCTTATCGACGACCACCTTATCGTCCGCTCCGGCTTTGCCCAGCTTTTAAACCTCGAACCGGATTTTCAGGTCGTGGCCGAGTTTGGCTCCGGTCGCGAGGCGCTGGCGGGCCTGCCGGGACGCGGGGTGCAGGTCTGTATCTGCGACATCTCAATGCCGGATCTCTCCGGGCTGGAGCTGTTAAGCCAGCTGCCGAAAGGGATGGCGACCATTATGCTCTCCGTCCACGACAGCCCGGCGCTGGTCGAGCAGGCGCTCAACGCGGGCGCGCGCGGCTTCCTCTCTAAACGCTGTAGCCCCGACGAGCTGATTGCCGCCGTGCGCACCGTCTCCACCGGCGGCTGCTACCTGACGCCGGATATCGCCATCAAGCTGGCGGCGGGACGGCAGGATCCGCTCACCAGACGCGAGCGTCAGGTGGCAGAGAAACTTGCCCAGGGCATGTCGGTGAAAGAGATTGCCGCGGAGCTGGATCTGTCCCCGAAAACCGTGCATGTTCATCGCGCCAACCTGATGGAAAAACTCAACGTCAGTAACGATGTCGAGCTGGCGCGCCGTATGTTTGACAGCTGGCAATGAGTCCCGTTTTTTCACGGCTGATCGCCGTCGTCGCCAGCTTTTTTATCTTCTCCGCCGCATGGTTCTGCCTGTGGAGCATCAGCCTGCATCTGGTGGAACGCCCGGAGCTGGCGGTGCTGCTTTTCCCCTTTGGCCTGCGTCTGGGACTGATGCTTCAGTGCCCGCGCGGATACTGGCCCGTTTTGCTGGGCGCAGAGTGGCTGATGCTGATCTGGCTGGCGCAGGAAGTGGCGCTGGCGCATCTGCCCTTATTGATGACCGGAAGCCTGCTCACGCTTATCCCGGTCGCCCTGATTTCCCGCTACCGTCACCAGCGCGACTGGCGCACGCTGCTGCGTCAGGGGGCGGCGCTGATTGCCGCCGCGCTGTTGCAGTCCCTGCCGTGGGTGGGCGAAAAGGAGGTGCTCAACGCCCTGCTGCTGACCCTCACCGGCGGCCTGACGCTGGCACCGACCTGCCTGGTTTTCTGGCATTACCTTACCAGCACCGTCTGGCAGCCGCTCGGCCCGGCGCTGGTCTCCCAGCCGGTGAACTGGCGCGCCCGGCACCTGATCTGGTATCTGCTGCTGTTTGTGGTGAGCCTGTGGTTGCAGCTTGGTCTGCCCGCTGAATTATCACGCTTCACGCCGTTTTGTCTGGCGCTGCCGATCATCGCCCTCGCCTGGCACTACGGCTGGCAGGGGGCGCTGATCGCGACCCTAATGAACGCCATCGCGCTGATCGCCAGCCAGACCTGGCACGATCATCCGGTAGATCTGTTGCTCTCGCTGCTGGCCCAGAGCCTGACCGGGCTGCTGCTGGGGGCGGGCATCCAGCGCCTGCGCGAGCTGAACCAGTCTCTGCAAGCCGAGCTGGCGCGCAACCGCCGTCTGGCGGAGCGTCTGCTGGAGACGGAAGAGAGCGTGCGCCAGGAGGTTGCCCGCGAGCTGCACGATGACATCGGCCAGACCATCACTGCCATCCGCACCCAGGCGGGCATTGTCCAGCGCCTGGCGGCAGAAAACGCGGGTGTGAAGCAGGGCGGGGCGCATATCGAACAGCTTTCGCTGGGTGTCTATGACTCCGTTCGCCGCCTGTTAGGGCGGCTGCGCCCGCGCCAGCTTGACGATCTGTCCCTGGAGCAGGCGGTGCGTTCCCTGATGCGCGAGATGGAGCTGGAAAGCCGCGGGATAGTCAGCCATCTCGACTGGCGCATCAATGAAGCTACCCTGAGCGAAGGTCAGCGCGTGACGCTGTTCCGCGTCTGTCAGGAGGGGCTGAACAACATCGTCAAACACGCCAGTGCCAGCGCGGTCACGATCCAGGGCTGGCAGCAGGACGAGCGCCTGATGCTGGTGATTGAAGACGACGGCTGCGGCCTACCGCCGGGCTCCGGCCAGCAGGGCTTTGGCCTGGCGGGCATGCGCGAGCGCGTGAAGGCGCTCGGCGGCACGCTGACGATCTCCTGCACCCACGGGACGCGCGTCAGCGTCAGTTTGCCGTTAAGGACGCACCATGTTTAAAACCCCCGCCAGCGCCGCCCCGTTAGGCAACAAAGCGGAAATCGACGCCCGCTATCGCTACTGGCGACGTCATATCCTGGTCACTATCTGGCTCGGCTACGCGCTGTTCTACTTCACCCGCAAAAGCTTCAACGCCGCCGCGCCGGAGATCCTCGCCAGCGGCGTGATGACGCGCACCGACATCGGCCTGCTGGCGACGCTGTTTTACATCACCTACGGTCTGTCGAAGTTCTTCTCCGGCATCGTCAGCGACCGCTCCAATGCGCGCTATTTCATGGGCGTTGGGCTGATCGCCACCGGCGTGGTGAACATCCTGTTTGGCTTCTCGACGTCGCTGTGGGCCTTCGCCCTGCTGTGGGCGCTGAACGCCTTTTTCCAGGGCTGGGGCGCGCCGGTCTGCGCCCGTCTGCTGACCGCCTGGTACTCACGCAATGAGCGCGGCGGTTGGTGGGCCGTCTGGAACACCGCGCATAACGTCGGCGGAGCGCTGATCCCGATGGTGGTGGGGGCTGCCGCGCTGCACTACGGCTGGCGTGCGGGGATGATGATTGCCGGTGGCCTCGCGATTGTCGCCGGGCTGTTCCTCTGCTGGCGCCTGCGCGACAGGCCGCAAACCGTCGGCCTTCCACCGGTGGGCGACTGGCGGCACGACGAGATGGAGATCGCCCAGCAGCAGGAGGGGGCCGGGCTGTCCCGCCAGCAGATCCTCACCAAATACGTACTGAAAAACCCCTACATCTGGCTGCTGTCGCTCTGCTACGTGCTGGTCTACGTGGTGCGCGCGGCCATCAACGACTGGGGCAACCTGTACATGTCCGAGACGCTCAGTGTGGATCTGGTGACCGCCAACTCGGCAGTGACCATGTTTGAACTGGGCGGGTTTATCGGCGCGCTGGTGGCGGGCTGGGGCTCGGACAAGCTCTTCAACGGCAACCGCGGGCCGATGAACCTGATTTTCGCCGCCGGAATTTTGCTCTCCGTCGGCTCGCTGTGGCTGATGCCGTTCGCCAGCTACGTGATGCAGGCGGCGTGCTTCTTCACCATCGGTTTTTTCGTCTTTGGCCCGCAGATGCTGATCGGCATGGCGGCGGCAGAGTGCTCCCACAAAGAGGCGGCAGGCGCGGCGACGGGCTTTGTCGGGCTGTTTGCCTACCTCGGCGCATCGCTCTCCGGCTGGCCGCTGGCGCGGGTGATCGACATCTGGCACTGGAGCGGGTTCTTCGCGGTGATCGCCATCGCGGCGGGCATCTCCGCCCTGCTGTTGCTGCCGTTTTTGCACGCGCAGGCACCGCGCGAAGCGTGACGCGCCTCACCTTTTGCTGCCGAGTCGCGCAAAACTAAGAAATTTTCCCGGTTTCACCTGGACGCTGTCTCAGGCATCTCTCCTGGCTGGTTTTTACAATGCTGCAAAAATCAGCTCAGGAGTAACTCAGTCATGCTGGCCTTCTTAAATCAGGTGCGCAAGCCGACCCTGGATCTGCCGCTCGACGTGCGGCGCAAAATGTGGTTCAAACCGTTCATGCAGTCCTATCTGGTGGTCTTCATCGGCTACCTGACTATGTACCTGATCCGCAAAAACTTTAACATCGCGCAGAACGACATGATCTCCACCTACGGGCTGAGCATGACGCAGTTGGGGATGATTGGCCTGGGCTTCTCCATCACCTATGGCGTGGGGAAAACTGTCGTTTCCTACTATGCGGACGGCAAAAACACCAAGCAGTTCCTGCCGTTTATGCTGATCCTCTCTGCCATCTGTATGCTCGGCTTCAGCGCCAGCATGGGCGCGGGCTCCGTCAGCCTGTTCCTGATGATCGCCTTTTACGCCCTGAGCGGTTTCTTCCAGAGCACCGGCGGGTCGTGCAGCTACTCCACCATCACCAAATGGACGCCGCGCCGCAAGCGGGGGTCGTACCTCGGCATGTGGAACATCTCCCACAACCTCGGCGGAGCGGGTGCGGCAGGCGTGGCGCTGTTCGGCGCGAACTACCTGTTCGACGGTCACGTCATCGGCATGTTTATCTTCCCGTCGATTATTGCCCTGATTGTTGGCTTTATCGGCCTGCGCTACGGCAGCGATTCCCCGGAATCGTACGGCCTCGGCAAAGCCGAAGAGCTGTTCGGGGAAGAGATCAGCGAAGAGGACAAAGAGACCGAAGAAAACGAGATGTCCAAATGGCAGATCTTTGTTGAGTACGTGCTGAAAAACAAAGTGATTTGGCTGCTCTGTTTCTCGAACATCTTCCTGTACGTGGTGCGCATTGGTATCGACCAGTGGTCCACAGTGTATGCCTTCCAGGAGCTGAAGCTTTCTAAAGAAGTGGCGATTCAGGGCTTCACCCTGTTTGAAGTGGGCGCGCTGGTCGGCACGCTGCTGTGGGGATGGCTCTCCGACCTCGCCAATGGCCGCCGCGCGCTGGTGGCCTGCGTCGCGCTGGCACTGATTATCGCCACCCTTGGCGTCTACCAGCACGCCAGCAACCAGTACATTTACCTGGCGTCCCTGTTCGCGCTCGGCTTCCTGGTGTTTGGTCCGCAATTACTGATCGGTGTGGCGGCAGTGGGCTTCGTCCCGAAAAAAGCGATCGGCGCCGCCGATGGGATTAAGGGCACCTTCGCCTACCTGATCGGCGACAGCTTCGCCAAGCTGGGTCTGGGGATGATCGCCGACGGCACGCCGATTTTCGGCCTTACCGGCTGGGCGGGCACCTTCGCCGCGCTGGATGCCGCCGCGATTGGCTGTATCGTCCTGATGGCGATGGTTGCGGTGCTGGAAGAGCGTAAGATCCGCCGTGAGAATCGTGCGCAGAAATTAAAAGCAGCCTGAGTGTGCAGGTAACTTCTTTGCCCGGTGTGTGATGCCGGGCTTTTTTATTTTGCACGGCCTACCTTTACTCCGCTTTACACACTCGCTCCTCTCTATGCTCTACAGTGTTTTTGCTGCCGCCTTTCGTGCAGCCTTAGCCCTTTTGCTAACGGAGAGCTTGCATGTTAACCCGACGATTGTCCTGCCTTGCGCTGCTGATGGCGCTCGCGTCCCCCGCAATGGCCGCGGATGCCCCCACCTACGGCGAGAAGCTGGAAGGTTTTGACTACGGCTGGCCGGTAAAACACTTTACCTTTACCTCGCAGAACCAGCCTCTGGATATGGCTTACCTGGACGTGAAACCGGAAAAACCCAACGGCCGCACCGTGGTGCTGATGCACGGCAAAAACTTCTGTGCTGGCACCTGGGACGGCACTATCCGCGCGCTGTCGGCCGGTGGGTATCGCGTGATCGCCCCTGACCAGATTGGTTTTTGTAAATCCACCAAGCCGGAGCATTACCAGTACACCTTCCAGCAGCTGGCGGATAACACCCACGCGCTGCTTAAAACGCTGGGCGTCGAGCGCGTGACGGTTATAGGACATTCGACCGGCGGCATGCTGGCAACCCGCTATGCGTTGATGTGGCCGCAGCTGGTGGAGCAGCTGGTGATGGTGAACCCGATTGGTCTGGAAGACTGGAAAGCGCGCGGCGTGCCGCATATTACGGTCGACCAGTGGTACCAGCGCGAGCTGAAAGTCAGCGCCGACGGTATTCGTCAGTACGAGAAAAACACCTACTACGCCGGGGAGTGGAAGCCGGAGTACGAGCGCTGGGTCACCATGCTCGCCGGGCTGAACAACGGGCCGGGTAAAGCGCGCGTGGCGTGGAACTCGGCGCTGCTCTACGACATGATTTATACCCAGCCGGTTGTCTATGAATTTAGCGAGCTGAAGATGCCGGTATTATTGATGATCGGTACGAAGGACAATACCGCCATCGGGAAAGATCTCGCCCCACCGGAGATCCGCAAGACGCTCGGCAATTACGCGGTGCTGGGCAAAGAGACGGCGAAGCGCATTCCGCACGCGACGCTGGTCGAGTTTAACGACATGGGCCACGCGCCGCAGATGCAGGATCCTGAACGTTTCCACGACGCGCTGCTGAAAGGGCTTCAGGCGCGCTGACGGGTCTCCAGCAACAGCCCGCGCAGCCACGCCTGCGCGGGATTGCTTTCATCGCAATTATCCAGCTTTTTTCGGTTCACTATTCTGGCCGTTCCCGCTGTTGACGCGCTGCGTTTCCCGCTATGATGGGCGGCTAGTCTAAGGAGAACGCATGGTCTGGATAATGCTGGCAACGCTTGCCGTGGTATTTGTGGTTGGATTTCGTGTCCTGACCTCAGACTCCCGCCGCGCCATCAAACGTTTAAGCGAGCGGCTGGGCATCACCCCGATGCCGGTCGAGTCGATGATCGATCAGTTCGGTAAAACGCCGGGCAATGAGTTTATCCGCTACCTCGAGCGCCCCGACGAGGCACATCTGCAAAATGCGGCGCAGGTGCTGCTCATCTGGCAGGTCTGCATTGTCGACGGCAGTGAAGAGAATCTGCATACCTGGCACCGTATGCTGCGTAAAGCCCGCCTTGCCGCACCCATTACCGATGCGCAAATTCGACTGGCACTTGGCTTTATGCGCGAAATGGAGCCCGATCCGCAGGAGCTGAACGCCTTCCAGCTGCGCTATAACCAGCTATTTCTGCCGGAAGAAGGTGTGTTTTATCTGCATTAAGCCTTTTTGGCGCACAAGATATTCTGAGCGTTCAGGATCTCCTCTCTGTTTTCATTGAGGCGAGTTGCAGCATAGATATCAATATTTAATCTCTTTGCCTCATCGTCCGTTAGTTCGCGATAGCATAGTCCCTCCTGATTGAAGGTGCATTTTGACTGAGGCAGCAGCGCAAACCCTTTCCCTCTTGCGATACGGCTTAGCATCACGAGGGAATCATCCGGCTCTTTAATACGCTTCAGCGGCGTTTTCAGCGTGTCAAAGTAGCTTTCGCATTTGTCATAGAATGACGGATTAGCGCTTCTCGAAAACCAAAAAAGTGGAAGATCGCTAATGTCTTGCAGCGAGACTTTCTCTTTCAGACTGGCAGGATGTAAAGAAGGCATTGCGATGAGCAACGGTTCCTGGCATACCCAGCGGTATTGAACAATGTCTTCATGACCCGTCCCTTTTTCCCCGGTCAGCACCAGATCCAGCATATTTTTAGACAAGCTTTGCAGCAGCTGTGCTGACGTCAGGTCGGGCGTTTCAACGTCATCTCCGGCGTTCATTTTTTGAAGCTGGGTATTTACAGGTTCAATATATTCAAAATTAAGCGTGCGCGTGAGACCGATGCGCAGACTCGTTTCTGAAGAGTGAGGGTCTTCTTTTAAGCTGCTGATGTCTTTGAGTATTTTTTCTGCCTGAACGACCAACGCTCGACCTGCTTCAGTAAGGCTAACGTCATGCGTGCTGCGACTGAACAACTGACGTTTCAACACCGCTTCAAGACATTTTATCTGACGCGTCAGAGGCGGTTGAGTCATGCGCAGACGTTCGGCAGCCTTACGAAAGTTCAGTTCATGTGCAACAGCGAGAAAGCATTGTAATTGTTTGATACTGGGCAGGTTATTGCTGATTAAATGTTCTGCTGTAGCCATACGTGGGTCCTAAGTGCGAAAAGGTATTTCGTCTTTTTCCATTTCGATATTACACGCTTAATGCTGGCAGCAAAACCCGTTTTAACAGTAATACAAAAAATATATTACAAATTTAACAATTCCAATAGTTTCCTGTATTGATAAATTTCTATCCGAATCCTCACTTAATCAATACTCGGAGTAATTATGTCGTCTAAATATGTACTGGTATCACGCTTCCCATTAAAAAACACTTTTTCTGAAAAAGAATTTACTTCCTTAAAAAGCAGTGAAACCGTTCGCTACTATACCTGTGAAGAAAACGGCGTTAATGAGTTGTTGGAATTACGCGCATTCAATGATATTAAAGAGATTGCATGGGTTGAGAATGAAATGGAATCCATGTTCCATCGTTTCTCTGAGGTTCTTTCTGCCGATATCCGTCGCGAACTGCTTAAGTTTGTTGAATCCCCAATTGATAATAAAAATAGCTTGCCAGAATCAAATTATATTCAACTCCGACACGTCGAAGTGCCTGCGCATAACTATCAGCAGTACCGTCAGTGGCGCGATGAAACCATTTTTAATGTTGTAAGAGATAACAAAGATAAGATTGAAAGTTTCGAAGCGTTTCATTCACTGATCAGCGGTGTTCCGGGTGTAATGTTTATCTCCTCATTCAACGGCGATAAATCAGCATATAAAGAAGCATTTACCAATGCGCGTTATCAGGAAATTATTCAACAGGCCGGCGATAACTTCATTACTGGCGGTAACGACGGCCTTTATACACGTATCTATCGTGCTTGCTGTTGTTGAGGGACAATGAATGAACTGTAAAAAGTTGGTAGTTGTTGGCGATAAATTTAATGAATTTGCCAATGGTAAAGATGTACTGACTATATCTCAGCTAGAATTATTGACTCAAATCCCTGCGAATATCATTGATAAAGAACATGAAATTATTGTTGGGCAGGGCGTGCGCAAGGATTTTGCTGGAAAGGTAATTTCAAATCAGGCAAGAAATGCGATCCATGGTAATAAGTTGAAAATATGCTCTCTGGAAAAACTGGTTAGCGACAAAAAAAATGCTTATTGCCATAAAAGACTGGAACAGAATGTACTTATAGGACCTGCGGAACAAGCTGAGCATAACCACGATCTTTATGCGATGCCGCTGTTAATCGATGAGCGTTGCGAATTGATGGCGGATCATCAGACGGGGCAGCATATTCAGGGAATGCTCCTGGTTGAAGCCAGCCGACAGGCCTTTATTGGCGTCACCGAAGAATTTATTTACCAACAGGAAAGCGGACGCTATTACGTCATTAACAGCATGGCAATCAATTTCGCCAGTTTCCTGTTCCCTTTACCGGCGCTGGTCCACTTTGAATTTCTTGAAAAAGATATTAACGACCGCCGGGGGCGTTTCAAGGCTCAGGTTCGCGTCACTCAGCACCAAACGCTTTGCGCGACAATGGATGTCTCGTTCACCGTTTATCCTTCCGCCCTGATTACAGAGAGAGAGAAATCTCTGGCTGAGGTTGCCATGCAGGCGACCATTGTTGAGCAGCAAGGGGTGACTCAGGGGGTAACGCATGCCTGAATTGCGTAGCCAGAAATACCGTCTGGCTGCTACCACGCAGGGGCCGCTTTACCCCCCTGCGGAGGTCATGGACGGGAAGGGTAATTTTGTCGTGGTTGGCATGGTGCCAGGAGATAATGGACTGCAGTGGCGAAGCGTCATTGTCTCTCCGGACAGCCCGCTTCCGGCATTTGGGGAAGTCGCACCCTATAACATTCTGTGCGATCTGAAAAAGATGACTCAGGACGCGTTGAAGGACATCATTCTTCATACTCTTCCTTTACCCATTCCGATGAACAACTATCGGATGATTTTCTCCCCAGAACAGCGGCCGCAGGCCAATAATGAAATAAGGCCTGGCCTGCCACTTCATGAAGGCTATATCGCGGATTATCGAAGCAGCGATGGAAAGCGAGAGATCGAGCCAGTGACCCTCGCTGCCTGGCTAGAGGCAGAGGGCACCTTTGAGGTCACATTGTCCGAAGATAAGAAACGAGCCAGGTTCACGTTTTCGTTCCGGAGCCTTGTTCCGGATAGCGTTTACACCGTGATGAGTCTCAGGGAAAACGATCTAGCCTCGGAGGATCCGAGCAGGCCAGGTCCGCTGGGAATACCCAACGTATTTATAACCGATAGCGAAGGTAATGCCGAATATTGGGCAGAGTTGACCGATCCTTTTCCGGCTCCGGCGAGGAAAGGAAACAGAATTATTAACGTAGTCGTACTTTATATGAGCTCGCGTCAGAGCTACGGCGGTGCAATTGGCTTTTACGGTCTTGGTGGCGATATCCATGCCCAATTAAAACTCAAAGGCCGTTCCTTCGATGAATTTACAACTATAGAGTGAGAAAAGTATGCCATTTGTTCATGTTATGACCTGGCCTGCGAAAGATGAAAATCAAATCATCAGACTCCAGGAAGATATTACATTTGCCGTTCACAAAAATACGGGTGCGCCGCTCGATAAAATTTCCGTGGTGGTTTCTGAAATTGCCCCTTCCCGCTGGGCGGATGCAGGCGTGTCTGGGAAGGATAAAGATTTTCCTGTTAAGAGTCGAAGAAAAAACTACGAGGAATAAAGTTTGCGTAAACATGCCGCTTTTTTTGATGTTGATGAAACGCTTATAAATATTAAAAGCATGTTTGATTTCTATGATTTCTGGTGCAGGGAAAATAATCAAAACGATCGTCTTCAACGCTATATGTCTCGTTTTCGCGCCGACGTAAAAAACGGTGTGCTAAGGGAGACTCTGAACCGAGAATATTATCGCCAGTTTAAAGGTGTGTCTTGTCGTTATCTGGAAGAAATGGGTGAGAAGTGGTTCAGGCGTAAGCTGGAAAGCGAGTTTTTTATTGAGAGTGCTGTTTCAGCCCTTAAAAAACATCAGAATCAGAACATTTATACCGTATTTATATCGGGCTCTATGCTTCCGATTCTTTCACCTATTGCAAAATATCTTGGGGTAACGGAAGTACTCTGTGCGCCGGTGATAATAAATGACGCAGGTGAGTTGACGGGTGAAATCGGCCTGCCTCAAACAATTGGAACAGGTAAAAAAGACGCGCTTTTAGCCTTTTGCGATGATAAAGAGATTAACCCCGCGGATTGTTATGCCTACGGCGACGATCTTTCGGATATTCCAATGCTTGAAGCCACTGGCCATCCCGTGTGTGTGGGAAAGCATTCCGCGCTTACCAGATATGCAACTGAAAAAAATTGGCACATTATTTAAATCCTTATTGAGGTAAGTAGTATGACTTCAGAACTCTCTCCGCAAAATATGACGTTAAGGTCATGGCTTGCTTTATTCATTCTGGCTATTTCAACCTTTACTATTGTCACCACCGAACTGGCGCCAGTCGGATTATTAACGCCAATCGCAGAGGGGCTACAGTCTTCGGAATCTGCGGTGGGCATGACCGTGTCGCTTTATGCTTGGGTGGGGGCGTTGAGTGCGCTGTTTGCCTCCGTCTGTTTAGGAAATGTGTCCAGAAAGCGGCTTTTACTTGTGCTCACCGTGGTGCTTCTGGTCTCTAACGTTATGGCTGCGACGGTAAACGTCTATAGCATGCTGCTTAGCGCCCGCGTACTGGGTGCGCTCGCTCACGGCGCATTCTGGGCGATGATCGGCGCGACGGCGGTGGCTATGGTCCCTGCCAGATATATAGGGGCCGCGACGTCAATCGTATTTGGTGGTGTTTCCGCAGCAAGCGTTTTTGGCGTACCGGTATCCAACTATATTGGTATTCACTTCGGCTGGCGTCAGGCATTTTGGCTGATGGCCGCGCTGAGCGTAATTGCCTTTGTGGGTATTAGCGTTCTTGTTCCCCGGATTACCAGCAAAAGCGCGCTCGGGCTGGATGCGCTTAAAGGCGTGCTGAAATCATCAACATTATGGAAAATCTACTCAGCAACCTTGCTGGCTGTGACAGCTCACTTTGCCGCCTTTACGTACATTGAACCCTGGCTACACACGCAGAGTTCACTGTCCACCACCATTATTCCTGCTGTGCTTTTTGTTTACGGCATCGCGGGACTTGCAGGTAATTTCCTGACCGGCGTGTTGATTGATAAGTATCTCAAGCTGACGGTCTCTTTGTCTGTACTGCTAATCTGTGCAGTGCTGTTGTTCCTGGGCCTGTCTGGTTCCTCGCTCTCTGCTGCGTTGATCTTCACAAGTATGGTTATCTGGGGTGTCGCCGTATCAGGAATATTTGTCGGTTTCCAGACGTGGGTTTTACGTATGGCAGAGGATAAAGCCTTCCCGGCCTCCGCAATCTACGTTTCGTTTTTCAATACCGCCATTGGTATCGGTGCGTCAGTCGGTGCCTGGATGGTTTCATCATTTTCAATGCCGCTCCTGTATATCGTCGCCGGTACGGCCATCGGTCTGTCCGTTCTGCTTGTCGCGGTTATTCCGGCAACGTTGACCGCAAAACAATCCCGTATGGAGAAATCTTATGAGTCAAATTAATGACCGCACGCGTTATGGCAGAGAGATTATGGACCGTCTTGAAGCGGGGCTCGCGGATAAAGTCACCCGCCGCCTGAGCGAGCTGGACCCGGGGCTGCCCGCCCTGATTACCGACTATGCGTTCGGGGATGTGGTGGGTCGTCCGGGACTGGATCTCAAAACGCGCGAAATGTTGACCGTCGCCTCGCTTGTGACGCTGGGTAATGCCATGCCGCAGCTAGAACTGCATATGAGAGGCGCGCTCAATACCGGCGTGACGCCGGAAGAGCTGCTTGAAATTGTGATACAGATGGCGGTATATGCTGGCGTTCCCGCCTGCATGAATGGTCTTACTGCATACCGCGCGGCAATGGCCGCGACGGGCCATACCTTGCCAGGACTGAAGGGAAGTGACGCATGAGCGAGATTGTTATTATTGCAGCCCGCCGCACGGCGACGGGCGCATTTCAGGGCGCGCTTGCGGAGCATTCAGCCTCTGACCTGGGAAGCCGCGTCATTCAGGCGCTCCTGAAAGAATCTGGCGTAGAAGCCAGTCATATCTCTCAGGTCATTATGGGACAGGTTCTTACTGCGGGGTGCGGCCAGAACCCGGCCCGACAGTCGGCACTGAATGCTGGATTGCCCGTAGATACGCAATGCCTGACGGTAAACAAAGTGTGCGGGTCCGGGCTTAAGGCGGTCCATCTTGGCATGCAGGCGCTGAAGACGGGTGAAGCTGAGTTTGTTATCGCCGGTGGTCAGGAGAGTATGTCCAACGCGCCGCATATCGCCACGACGTCGCGTAGCGGAACGCGGCTGGGTAATATTACTCTCAAAGATAGCCTGGTTTCTGACGGGCTCTGGGATGCCTTCAACGATTATCACATGGGTATCACCGCAGAGAATGTTGCGACGGAGTTTGGTATCAGCCGCGAAATGCAGGATGAATATGCCCTTGTCTCTCACCACAATGCGCTTGAAGCGCAGGCGCGTGGCATTTTCGAGCGTGAAATTATCCCTGTTGAGTGGCAGACGCGAAAAGGTGAAACGATAAGCGTGGAGAGGGATGAAGGACCCCGTGCAACCAGTATCGAAAAATTGACGAAACTGAAGCCTGTCTTCCGAAAAGAGGGTACGGTGACGGCGGGAAATGCTTCATCGTTGAATGACGGTGCCGCTGCGGTCCTGCTTTGTACGCGTGAGACTGCCGAAGCGCGTGGCTTGCCGGTTCTGGCATCGCTGGGCGTATTTTCCAATTCCGGTATCCAGCCGGCATTAATGGGTGCAGCCCCGATTCAGGCCATTGCCGACTGTCTTTCCCGCTCGGGATGGAAGCCTGAGGATGTCGATCATCTTGAATCCAACGAAGCGTTTGCCGCCCAGGCGCTGGCCGTGATTCAGCAGACCGGGATTTCTCCGGATCGTATCAATCCATACGGCGGGGCAATCGCGCTTGGGCATGCGATAGGTGCATCTGGCTGCCGAATTTTGGTGACGCTGGTTCATTCCCTGATCCGTAATGATGCCAGGCGTGGCGTTGCCGCACTGTGCGTTGGCGGCGGGGAAGGCGTCGCGTTGAGCGTTTATCGCTAACGGCGTATCTGTGAATATAAAAAAACCGGGGAAACCCGGTTTTTTATTTTCAAGATGCTGTATCAGGCATTCACGCCCTTCATACCCTCGGCAGAATAACGATCGCCTTTAATCGCTACCCGGCGATGAAGGTTGTTCAACGATTCGATATCGCTCTTCTCAAGCACAGTATCGGCAGCGCGCGCGTTTTCGGCCAGATAGTTGACGTGCTTAGTACCCGGAATGGGAACCAGCCGATCGTATTGTGCTAACAGCCAGGCAAGCGCAATCTGACCTGCGGTACAGCCGTACTTTGTCGCCAGTGGGGTAATGATATCGAGCAACTGGCGATTATGATCGAGGCTGGACTGAACAAATCGTTCGTTATTCTTGCGGAAATCACCTTCTGCAAAATCGTTGTTGTTCAGGTATTTTCCCGTCAGGAAGCCTCTGCCAAGAGGTGAGTAGGGCACCAGGCCAATACCTAGCGCTTTCACGACCGGCAAAATGTTTTCCTCGATGTCTCGTGTCCACAGAGAATATTCTGTTTGCAATGCGGTGACCGGATGCACCGCATGAGCCCGTTGCAGCGTTGAAGCCGACACTTCGCAAAGGCCGATGTGGTTGATCTTGCCCTCTTTAACAAGGGTGCGCAGACAATCCATACTCTCTTCGATCGGGGTTGCGTTGCTCACTCTGTGAAGATAAAAGAGGTCGATTCGTTCCACGCCAAGCCGCTTTAGGGACTCATTACAGCAGCGGATGATATAATCAGGCGTATTGTTGATAGTGCGGGCGTAGGACTCGTCAGGAGAGCGATCGATGCCGCACTTCGTGGCGATTTTAAACTGCTCACGAGTGCTTTTATCCAGACCGGCAAGAAAATGACCAATCAGTCTTTCATTATGACCACGACCATATAAATTTGCGGTATCAATAAACGTCACATTTAGATCGATAAGGCTATGCAATACCTGTAGTGAGGCTTTGTCATTAGTCTGGCCATAAAATTCACTCAGACCCATGGCACCGTAGCCGACGGCACTGACGGTAAGATTTTGAGATAAAGTACGTGTTTTCATAGTTTCTCCTTTTCAGACGCTATGATTGTTTCACCTCAATTGTGGTTACTGAATTTTCATTTTCGTTATGCTGAAAAGGTATCAGTGACCGCCGATCTGTCTTCCGAATCTTTAAAAACGGCAAAAGTTGTCAAATCGTTAAATTCGTCACACTTTTGATGATAAACTGCGCGACTTTTCCGCACGTTTTTATCTCAGGTGATGCCATGACAGAACATATCCAGCCCACGACTCCGCCGCAGGCCAAAGAGGTGTCTCGCCCCAACTGGTCGGCGGTTTTCTCCGTGGCGTTCTGCGTCGCCTGCCTGATCACCGTTGAGTTTCTGCCGGTCAGCCTGCTGACGCCGATGGCGCAGGATCTGGGCATTTCCGAAGGCGTGGCGGGGCAGTCCGTTACCGTCACCGCCTTTGTGGCGATGTTCGCCAGCCTGTTTATCACCCAGGCGATTGGCACCATTGACCGTCGTAAAGTGGTCATCCTGTTCAGCGTGCTGCTGACGCTCTCCTGCCTGCTGGTCTCTTTCGCTGAAAGCTTCACCCTGCTGCTGCTGGGTCGCGCCTGCCTGGGGCTGGGGTTAGGCGGCTTCTGGGCGATGTCGGCCTCGCTGACCATGCGCCTGGTGCCCGCGCGCACCGTGCCAAAAGCGCTGTCCGTTATCTTCGGCGCGGTCTCTATTGCGCTGGTGATTGCCGCGCCGCTGGGCAGCTTCCTTGGTGGGATTATCGGCTGGCGTAACGTCTTTAACGCGGCGGCAGTGATGGGCGTGCTGTGCATTATCTGGGTGTGGAAAGCGCTACCGTCTCTGCCGGGTGAAGCGGCGCACCACAAACAGAACATGTTCGCGCTGCTCAAGCGTCCGGGCGTGCTGGCGGGGATGACCGCCATCTTCATGGCCTTTGCCGGGCAGTTTGCCTTCTTTACCTATATTCGCCCGGTGTATATGACCATGGCGGGCTTTGACGTGGATGGCCTGACGCTGGTGCTGCTGAGCTTCGGTATCGCCAGCTTCGTCGGCACCTCACTGTCGTCTCAGTTCCTGAAGCGCTCCCTGAAGGTGGCGCTGGCGGGTGCGCCGCTGGTGCTGGCGATCAGTGCCGCGGTGCTGGTGCTGTGGGGCAGCGACAAGTGGGTCGCATCGGCGATTGCGATTGTCTGGGGCTTTGCCTTTGCGCTGGTGCCGGTGGGCTGGTCGACGTGGATCACCCGCTCGCTTGCCGATCAGGCGGAAAAAGCCGGGTCGATTCAGGTGGCGGTGATCCAGCTGGCGAACACCTGCGGCGCGGCGGTGGGCGGCGTAGCGCTCGACCATCTGGGGCTGACGTCACCGCTGGTGATCTCCGGTACGCTGATGCTGCTGACCGCGCTGCTGGTGGCGGGGAAGGTTAAGGCGAAGTAGTCAATTTTCCCCCTCACCCTAACCCTCTCCCCATAGGGGAGAGGGGACTGCTCGGTGCTGTCTTTTCACCCTCGCCCCTTTGGGGAGAGGGCCGGGGTGAGGGGACATTCGCTTAAGCCGATGCCTTAACCCTTCTGCGTGAATCCATCGAAATCAACACCACCGACGACACAATCAGCAGCGTTCCCAGCCAGTCCGGCAGGGTGAATGCCACCCCCAGCAAAACCACCGACAGCAGCGCGCTGCTCAGGGGTTCGGCGCAGCTCAAAATGCTTGCCTTCGGCCCGCCGATCATCTGCGCGCCCTTCAGATACAGGCTGAACGTCAGCGCGGTGCCAATCACCACCAGGTAGAAAAACGCCAGCAGCAGGCCGCCGTCAATGGCGAAGGTGGTGCCGCGTCCGGCGTAGAACGGCGTCAGCATTAGTCCCGCAATCAACATACTCCAGCCGACAATCGGCAGCGTGCCGTAGCGGGCGATAAGCGTTGATGGATAGGTGGTGTAAAACGCCGCAGCAAACGCCGAGGCGATACCGAAGAACAGTGCGGCAGGCGAGATGGAGAGCGACGTCGGGTCGCCGTGGGTCACCAGCAGGAAGGTACCCACAAGCGATGTCAAAATCGCCGACAGGACAAACATGCCGGGACGCTTCTTCCGCGCCAGGGCGAACCACGCCACGATGATGGTTGGCGACAGGAACTGAAGCACGGTGGCCGTAGCGGCGTTGGATTTTTCAATCGTCAGCAGGAAGGTGAGCTGCACGGTGAGCGCGCCAACCAGCGAGAAAAACAGCAGGCTGAGGGCGTCCTTGCGGTTTTTGATGACCGAGAAAATCTTGTCGCCGTGAACGAAGGAGAGCGTCAGCAGGATCACGCCGGTAAACAGCAGGCGAACCATGGTCAGGTAAGGTGAAGAAATGTGGCTTTTCTCCATGATGTACTGCGCGCAAACCCCGGAACTGCCCCATAAAACGGCGGCGATCAGGACGTTGAGCATCCCTTTGCGTGTGGAACCCATGTTCTCCCCTGTTATGTTGTCGTTAATTGGCCAACAGCATAGCATGGTTGTGTGCGGCATGATGCCCTCACCCCGGCCCTCTCCCACGGGGAGAGGGGGAAAACCGTAGGCCGGGTAAGCGTAGCGCCACCCGGCATGTTGTTGACCTTAGAACCACGCCTCCCACATCGCGCCGACGTTGAAGTCATCGAGCGTTTCGTCTTTGGTGTTGTTCACGCGCGCGGTGCGTTCGTTGTCCACTTTGCCGCCGGTCACGTAGAAGCGCAGCATCGGACGGAACTCCGGCCCCATGGCGATAGACATGTTCTGCGACAGGGTCAGCTTCCAGCCCTTGTTGTCGCCGCCGTTGTCGTAATCTACGTGCTGCCAGCCCGCTTCCAGCCAGGTGGAGTGAACGTCGTTCCACCAGTGCATCGGGCGCACGATGGCGTTGTAGTTCTTACGGTTATCGGTGTCATCACGGCTGTTGTCATAGTCGTGGAAGGCGAGGATGTACTCCACCTGCGTGGCCTGGGTGAATTTATACAGCCCTTCGAAGCTGGCGTAGACCGTGGTCAGGTCTTCGGTTTTATTGAACACGCTGTTGTCCGAATTATCGGAGTAGCGGGCGATCACCTTGTTCACACCGCTGTCGTTGGTGTGGCTCAGCACCACGCCGCCCTGCCAGGCGTTCAGACGCTCGTCGCTCTCAACGGCTTTGGAGTCAAAACCGTAGTTGGCGTACAGCTCCAGGTCGATCGGGCCGAGCTTCATGCCGTGGATTTTTGAGGTGGCAGCGTAGTTGCCCTTGTCACCCGTGCCGGAGCCGCCGGTACAGGTGATGCGCGACGGGTTGGCTTCATCTTCCATCACTTCCGGGCTACAGGATTCCACCGCCGCCACGGCAGCCACGTCGAACTGCACGCCGCCGATGTCGAAGTTCTTCACCCCGGCGCCCTGGCCATCGTGGTTCATCCAGAAGTAATCGTTGATGCCCTGCTGCGGACGCTGGTGGAAGTCACGACCGGCCCAGAAGTAGGCGTTCGGGTTGGAGGCCATAATGTTGGTCACCCCGGCGTAGGCTTTTTTGAGGTTAACTTCGTCGCCCCAGTGGTCGATCATCACGTTGATGTCCCAGATGGCGCCGTTATCACCCTTGAAGGCCTTGGAGAGCTGGAATTCCCCGCCGTTGCCTTCGTTACCCAGACGACCAATCGCGGACGCGCCGTTGTAGGAGCCGTCCACCGCCACATACTTCTGGTCAGCGGCCTGGAAGTGCGCGCCGTAGCGGGCGTAGCCGGTAAATTTGATGCCAAACGGAATCGCCATGTCCGGGGATTGCGCTGCGCTCTGCGGCTCGGTGATGACGTCCGCTTTTTTCGCGACCGCCGCATCCATTTTCGCCTGACGCTCGGCCAGGGCTTTATCCACCGCTTTCGCCACAATGGCGTCAATTTGCTCCTGCGTAAATTCTTGCGCGAGCACGGAAATTGGACAAAGCGCGGCGATAACCGCCATGGTTAATGGAAGTTTTTTAATCGTATTCATGGTTATCTCAATATAGTTTAATTTTATTCAGACAATAACCATCCCGCTCCGATCTGACAGAATATGTCGCTATCATCAGAACAAGTGGATTTCTAGTTTTAGGTACAGAGGTATTACATTAAATTATTTCGCCATAGACTATCTCTGATATAAATGAATAATCTCTTCAGATAATTCACGCGCTAATAGCGAATTCATTAAATGATCCTGCGCGTGCACCATAATTAAGGTCATCGGCTGGCGGGCTTCGCCCGCGTCCTGCTCGATCAGTTTGGTCTGCATCTTGTGTGCCTGGCGCGCGTAGCCATCGGCTTCACGCAGCAGGCTTTTGGCTTCGTCAAGGTTGCCCTGGCGCGCCGCATGCAGCGCTTCGAAGCACAGGCTGCGGGACTGACCGGCGTTGACGATAATTTCCATTACGGCTTCTTCTAATGCGATCATCATTTTTACTCTTTATCAAAGCAATTATTTAAGGCGGTAGCGGCAAACCACTCTCCGCTTTTTTTAATGGTGCGCTGCTGCGTCTCCAAATCGAGCTGAATAAAACCGTAGCGGTTTTTATAGGCATTGCACCACGACCAGTTATCAATAAACGTCCACATATGGTAGCCCAGACAATTGCAGCCTTCGCTAATACCTTTATGCAGCCACGCTAAATGCTCAGAAATAAATTCGATGCGGTACCGATCGTTTATCTGACCGTTTTCAATAAAGCGCTGCTCGTTTTCGACACCCATCCCGTTTTCAGAAATAAAACAGCGGGGGTTACCGTAATTGTCGCGCAGGTTAACCAGAATATCGTAAATACCCGGCTCGTAGATTTCCCAGCCGCGGTACGGGTTCATCTTACGGCCCGGCATCTCGTAGCTATCAAAGAACCACTCCGGCATAAACGGCGCCTGCGGGTTCACCGCGCTGTCGCGACACTTCACGCGGCGCGGTTGATAGTAGTTAACGCCGAGCAGGTCGATTTTCCCTTCCGCAATCAGGAAACCGTCTTCCGGCTTGCAGGCGGGTAGCTGATCGTAAGATTTCAGCAATGCCACCAGGTCGGCCGGATACTCCCCGCGCAGCACCGGGTCGAGGAAGCTGCGGTTAAACATCAGATCCGCGATATGCGCCGCCTTCACGTCCGCCGGGTTCTGCGAACGCGGGTATGACGGCGTCAGGTTCAGCACGATGCCGATCTCCCCCGCGTAATGCCCGGCGCGGTAAGCCTGAACGGCCTTCGCATGGGCCAGCACCGTGTGATATGCCACGGTCGCCGCCCGACGAAAATCCACCACGTTCGGGTAATGGAAATCGTACAGATAACCGCCTTCCACCGGCACGATCGGCTCGTTGAAGGTAAACCAGTGCAGCACGCGGTCGCCAAACAGCTCGAAGCAGATCTGCGCATAGCGGGCGTAGGCGTCCACTACGTCACGGTTTTCCCAGCCGCCTATCTCCTGCATCGCCATCGGCATGTCGAAATGGAACAGGGTGATAAACGGCGTGATGCCCTGTTCATTTAGCTCATCAATGACCTGATTATAAAAATCGACCGCGTCCGGGTTCACTTCACCGATACCGTCGGGGATCAGGCGCGCCCAGCTAATCGAGGTGCGAAAGCTGTTGTGGTTCAGCTGCTTCAACAGCTGAATGTCCGTTTTCCAGTGCTGATAAAACGTGGAGGTGTGCTGCGGTCCCACGCCGTTGTGAAAACGGTTCGGCTCGCGGGCAAACCAGTAGTCCCACGTGGTTTCACCCTCTCGTGTCCCTTCCGTCTGGAGAGCGGAGCTTGCGCTGCCCCACCAGAAGTTATCGGGAAATGCGTATTTCATGACCCTTCCTCTTTGACTTAATTGCTAACTGTTTCAGCGGTGCCGACGGTTGCCTGGGCTTTCTGCTCTTCATTTTTGATGAGCGTACGCTCATAGGCGCGCAGGAATGGCAGGTACATCAGGGCGGACATCACCATGCAGACCAGGCACATCACCACCGGGCTCAGCGCCCAGTTCGCCGCCCACGAGGCGCCAATCGGCGCGGGCGTGGTCCACGGGGTTAACGAAACCACCTGGGCCAGCCAGCCGAGTTTGGTTGCGCCGTACGCCAGGCAGGCATTGACCAGCGGAACAAACACGAACGGGATAAACAGCATCGGGTTCATGATGATCGGCGCGCCGAACAGAATCGGTTCGTTGATGTTAAAGAAGCTTGGCACAACGCCCATTTTGCCGATGGTGCGCAGGTGAGTGGCGCGGCTGCGCAGCAGCAGGAACGCCAGCGGCAGGGTCGAGCCTACGCCGCCAATCAGCAGGTAGTGATCCCAGAAACCTTGCAGATAAACGTGCGGCAGCGCCGCGCCCGCCGCCAGCGCCGCCTGGTTTGCAGAGAGGTTCGCCATCCAGAACGGGTTCATGATGCCGGTGACAATCAGCGACCCGTGGATACCGGCAAACCAGAAGATCTGGCACAGCAGAACGGAGAGCAGAATCGCGGGCAGCGAGTCAGACGCAGACACCAGCGGCTCCAGCAGGTGCATAATCGCCTGCGGGATGATCATCCCGGTCTGCGCTTCAATGAACAGGTTCAGCGGATGTAGGGTACCAATCACCACCATCACCGGGATCAGGATCTCAAACGAACGCGCCACGCCGGTCGGCACCTCTTTCGGCAGGCGGATGGTGACGTTGTTCTGCTTCAGCCACGCGTACACACGGGTGGAGTAGATCGCGGTGATAAGCGCAGTGAAGATGCCCTGACCCGACAGATACTGCGTCGAAATTTTGCCGTCGGCATACGGCGCGGCGACCAGCAGGAAGGCCATAAAGGCCAGCAGACCGGACATCACCGGATCGAGGTTAAACTGACGTCCCAGGCTCGCCCCAATCCCCACCGAGATGAAGAAGGTCATGACGCCCATGCTGAGGTTAAAGGGCAGCATCAGCTGTTCGCGGTAGGTCTCGGAGAAATCCAGCCAGCCGCGGGCGAAGCTGTTGGTGGTATCCGCCGAAAACGGCGGGAAGATAAACACCAGCATAAACGAGCCGATGATCATAAACGGCAGCGCGGCGGTAAAGCCGTCGCGGATGGCAATCACATACTTTTGCTGACCGAGCTTCGCGGCCAGCGGCGTAATTGACTGTTCAATCACCGCGACCATGGATTGATATAACGAACTCATGTGAACACCTTTTAGTGTGCCGCTTCGATGAGCGACAGAGCATAGTCCAGTACTTTATCGCCACGCTGCATGCCGTAATCCATCATGTCGATGGGCTGCACCGGTATGCCTTGCGTCGCTGCCTTGTCTGAGAGCGTCTTTAACATGTATTTCACTTGCGGTCCGAGAAGCACCACCTGATAGTGCGGAAACTGCGTATCAAATTCGGATACGCCATACGCATCTATCTTCACGGGCAAGCCCCGTTCTTTTGCAACATCGATCATTTTGCTGACCAGCAGGCTGGTGGACATCCCGGCAGAGCAGCACAGCATAATCTTGAACATCGACGACCATCCTCAAAATGTAAAAAGTTATTGCGATGATGATTGGACATGATACGGAAACCGGTTTCCATTCATAAAAGACAGAAGTGTGACAACCATCAATATCCACTACTTATGACGCTAATTAACCGGATGTGGGTCACATAATTTGGCTGTTTTGACATCAAATTGAGTGGAAACGGAAAATCGGTTTCCATGGAAAACGGAAACGGATATACTCCGTTCTGGCTATAATGTGAGCCGTAGCGGTGATGGAAATTACAGACGCCAGTTGCGTCTGACAGGGGAGAAAGATGTCTACAATCAACGATGTATCGCGTCTGGCCGGGGTGTCCAAAGCCACGGTATCACGGGTGTTGAGCGGGTCGCGTGGCGTTAAAGAAGCCAGCCGACAGGCTGTTCTGAGAGCGGTGGATGAGCTGAACTATCGTCCCAACGTGATCGCCCAGTCGCTGCTCAGCCAGTCGACGGGCTGCATTGGGGTGATTTGCGCGCAGGAGAACATTAACCAGACCACCGGTTACCTGTACGCGCTGGAAAAACACCTCAGCCAGCATCAAAAACATCTGCTGCTGCGTTTCGCACACACGAAAACAGAAGTGATGAACGCCCTTGAAGAACTCTCCTGCGGCTTATGTGATGACATTCTGGTGATTGGCGCGCGTTTCCCGCTGGACGTGGACATGGACAACGTCATTCTGGTCGACTGTATGGAAGCCGATAACGCCAACAGCATTCAGTTCGATCACGCGTTCGCGGCTGAAACGGCCTGCAACTATCTCACCAGCCAGGGGCGTCGCCAGATAGCACTGATCCACCCGCACGGCAGCGGCTTTGCCGATCAGGTGCTGCTGGGTTACAAACATGCGCTGGAGAAAAACTTCCTGCCCTTTAATCGCAACCTCGTGTTTATGGACGCGACTTCATCGTCCGTTGCGCTTCAGGAATTACTCAACAACGCGTCCACGCTGAACTTCAACGCGCTGCTGGTGGCAGACGAGCAGGAAGCCCAGCGGGTGATCCCGCAGTTACAGGCGTTTAATAAATCGGTACCGGAAGACATCATGGTCTTCAGCCTCGGCGGTTCGCTGCATCTGCCGGGTATTCCGGTGATCCCGGCCATTGAGTATTCCATGGACGCCATGGCGGCGCGCATCGTGAGCTGGCTGACGGCGAAAACGCAGATGCTCGGGTCCTACGTTCTGCGTGGGGATTTGATTATTCCGGATGTGCGGAAGCGTTAAACATGTGATGTAGGCCGGGTAAGGCGCAGCCGCCACCCGGCGCTCAACCCTCAGTAATCTTCCATACAATCCACCTGACTTACTGCATCCCAGTAGGCGTCCAGGTTGTCACGCTTCACGGCGGTGATGGCATTTTTGATCAGCAGCTGATTGGCCTCAGACGACAAAATCATCGCCTGCCAGGCCTTATCGCTCTGCTTTTTCTGCGGGGTACAGGTTTTCTTCACATCTTTCAGGACCTGCTGTTTTATCTGGGCCTCTTTCTCCGGAGCGCTCTTCTCCTGCGCGTGAACAAACGCAGCGAAAATCAGGCAAACGAGCAGGCAAACCAGGTGTGCAGATTTCATTGAGACCTCCGGTAAAGTCACAGGCTTTCCCTGAAATGTATCGTTACATTCAGGCAGGCGATTCCAGCCGAAAGTATGAATTTACTTTTCACCTGGTATGAGAATCGCCCTCTCAGGCCGTTACTGAACCCCTCCACCCAGCGATTGCCACAGCGTGATGCGGTTTTCCAGGTCGGTTTGCTGCAAGGCAATCAGTGATTCCTGTGCCGACCACAGCGACCGCTGCGCGGTGAGCACCGTCAGATAATCGCCCGCGCCAGCCTTGTAACTGCGCGTCGCCACATCCAGCGTTTTTTGCTCCGCCGCCACGTATTCACGCTGGGCATCAAGCTGTTCGCTCAACGTTTCGCGCCGCGCCAGCGCGTCGGCCACGTCCTTAAACGCGCTCTGGATGGTCTTCTCATAGGTGGCGATTAGCCCCTTCTTCTCCGCTTCCGCATAGCGCAGCTGCGCCATATTGTTGCCCCCGCTAAACAGCGGCAGGGTGATGGACGGCGCGAACGACCAGACCTTCATGCCGTGGCTGAACAGGGATGACAGCGAATCGCTGCCGACGCCCGCGCTGGCGGTCAGTGAAATGGTCGGGAAGAAGTTGGCGCGTGCCGCGCCGATGTTGGCGTTAGCGCTCAGCAGGTTATGTTCCGCCTCCTGAATGTCCGGGCGACGCAGCAGCGCGCTGGAGCTGACGCCCGCCGGGATCAGCGTGATGGCGTTATCGCTCAGGCTCTCCAGCGTGCCGGGCAGCAGGTTCTCGGGCACCGTATCGCCCGCCAGCAGGTTAAGGGCGTTTTTGTCCTGCATCACCAGCGTCTGGTAGCTCGCCACGCTGGCGCGCGCCTGCTGGTAAACCGCCATCGCTTCACTGACGTCCGTGGCCGCTGCCACACCTACTTCCTGCTGACGTTTGACGATTTTGAGCGAGTTCGCGGCGCTCTCCAGGGTGGATTTCCCCAGCGCCAGATTGCTGTTATCCGCCGCCAGCGTCACCCAGGCCGTGGTCAGCTCGCTGACCATTGTCAGGCGCGTGTTCTGCGCGGTGAACTCGCTGGCAAGCCAGGTTTCACGCGCGGCGCGCGACAGGCTCTGGTTGCGGCCAAACAGATCCAGTTCGAAGCTGGAGACCGTGCCGTTGGCTTCGTCGCTCGTCGCGACGCCGCTCGCCAGCGTGCGGCTGCGGGTGTGGCTCAGTTCCGCGTCCACCGTCGGGAACAGGGACGAGCGCGTTTCGCCATACTGGGCACGGGCGGCGTCGATATCCGCAATCGCTTTTTGCACGTCGCGGTTGCTGTTGAGCGCCATCGTCACCACGCTTTTCAGCCGCGCATCATTCATCACCTGCTGCCACTGGCTCACCACGGCGCTGGCTTCGCCGTGCGCGCCGGGCAGTGTGGCCGGAACGGGCGCGTCCGGGCGCTGATACGTGGGATCTAATGACACACAGCCTGCGCTCAGCAGTGCTAACGCTAAAACAGTTACACGAAACATTATGACCTCCGGTTTGCGTGCTTACCGGAGAACAGACGTTTCACCAGTACAAAGAATAAAGGAACAAAGAAGATAGCCAGCAGCGTCGCGGCCAGCGTCCCGCCGATAATGCCGGTGCCGATCGCCACGCGGCTGTTGGCCCCCGCGCCGGTGGCAATCGCCAGCGGCGTCACGCCTGCGATAAACGCCAGCGAGGTCATGATGATCGGACGCAGACGCGTCTGGGCGGCCCGCAGGGCGGCGCGCGTCAGTGAGTAGCCTTCGGCCACTTTGGCTTCGGCAAACTCGACAATCAGAATGGCGTTCTTCGACGACAGACCGATGGTGGTCAGCAGCGCCACCTGGAAATAGACATCGTTGCTCAGGCCGCGCAGGGAGGCGGCAATGGCCGCGCCCAGCACCCCAAGCGGGATCACGAGGATCACCGAAATGGGCACCGACCAGCTCTCATACAGTGCCGCCAGGCACAGGAACACCACGAGGATGGAGAGGGCATAAAGGCTCATCGCCTGACCGCTCGCCAGTTTTTCCTGCAACGACAAACCGCTCCACGCCCAGGTGCTGCCGGACGGCAGGTTATTCGCCAGCTGCTCCATTTTGCTCATCGCCGTACCGGAGCTGGCGCCGCTGGCGTTCTCGCCCTGAATTTCATACGCCGCCGAGCCGTTGTAGCGCACCAGGCTTTCCGGGCCATACTCCCAGCGGGTAGTGGCGAAGGCGGAGAATGGGGTCATAGTGCTGTCGCTGCCGCGCACATACCATTTGTTGAGATCCGACGGTACCGCGCGATAGTCGCTGTCGCCCTGGATGTAGACCTTTTTCACGCGGCCACGGTCAATGAAGTCGTTCACGTAGGTGCCGCCCCAGGCGCTGGACAGGGTGTCGGTGACGTCGCTCAGGGAGAGCCCCAGCGACACGGCTTTGTTGTTATCGATATCCACCTGAAGCTGCGGCATCTGCGGCAGATCGTTGGCGCGCACGGCGTGCAGCGAGCTGTCCTGATTCGCTTCGCCAATCAGCTGGTTACGCAGTTTCAGCAGCGCGTCGCGGTCGGTGCCGCCGCTCGCCATCAGCTCAAAGGTAAAGCCGTTGCTCTGGCCCAGACCGTCCACTGCCGGCGGTGTCATCGCAAAGATGGTGGCATCGCGGATGGCGCTCAGCTCCTGCGTGGCGCGCAGGGCAATGGCCTGCGCGGTGTTTTCCTCGCCTTTACGCTCTGACCAGTTTTTCAGGGAGACGAACGCCATCCCGGCGTTCTGGCCGCTGCCGCTGAAGCTGAAACCTTCGACGGTAAAGATCACGTCGGTATTGGCTTTCTCTTTGGTGAGGAACCACTCGCGTACCTGGCGGCTTACCTCTGCGGTACGCACCGCGGTTGCACCGGCAGGGAGGGTGTACTGCACCATGATTTCACCCTGGTCTTCGGTTGGCAGGAAGCTGCCCGGCAGTTTCAGCATGGCGAACCCCATCGCGCCGCAGAGCAGGGCGAAGATCACCAGCATGCCGCCGGAACGGCGCAGGGCGCGCAGAACCTTATTCTGATAGCCGTGCTCGGTCTTACTGTAGAAGCGGTTAAACGCGCCGAAGAAGCCCTTTTTGTGCGGAGCGGTGTGATTCAGGATCGAGCCGCACAACGCGGGCGTCAGGGTCAGCGCCACCACCACGGAGAGGAACATCGCTGAAATAATGGTGACCGAGAACTGACGGTAAATGACCCCGGTAGAGCCGCCGAAGAAGGCCATCGGCAGGAATACCGCAGAGAGCACCAGCGCAATGGCGATCAGCGCGCCGGAAATTTCGCCCATCGATTTTTCGGTCGCTTCCCGGGCGGGCAGCCCTTCGTCGCGCATAATACGCTCGACGTTTTCCACCACCACGATGGCGTCATCCACCAACAGTCCTATCGCCAGCACCATGGCAAACAGCGTCAGGGTGTTGATGGAGTAACCGAACAGCGCCAGCACGCCGAAGGTGCCCAGCAGCACCACCGGCACCGCCAGCGCCGGGATCAGCGTCGCGCGGATGTTTTGCAGAAACAGGTACATCACCACCACCACGAGGATAATGGCTTCGAACAGGGTCTGAATCACGTCCTCAACGGAGATCTTGATGAACTCGGTGCTGTCTTTCGGGTAGGCCACGTCGTAGCCTTCCGGCATCGACTTTTTGAACTCGGCGATCTTGTCTTTTACCGCCGTGGCGGTGTTAAGCGCGTTGGCGCCCGGCGAGAGCATCACCGCCATACCCGCCGCCGGGTGGCCGTTCAGCTTCGCGGTGGCGGTGTAATCTTCGCTGCCCATCTCCACGCGCGCGACGTCGCTGATGCGCACCACCGCACCGTTGGACTGGCTCTTGACGATGATTTTTTTGAACTCATCGACCGTTTGCAGACGCGACTGAGCGCGAACGGTGGCGGTCAGCTGTTGGGCGTTCGACGAGGGCAGCGCGCCGATTTTACCGGCGGAGACCTGCACGTTCTGCGCTTCAATCGCGCTCTGCACGTCGGAGGGCATCAGCGAGTACGACGCCAGCTTAGCCGGGTCGAGCCAGATGCGCATCGCGTATTCTGCGCCAAACACCTGCAGGCTGCCGACGCCATCCACGCGCGCCAGCGGATCCTGCATATTACTCACCAGCCAGTCGGCGATATCCGAGCTGCTGGCGGTATCGGTTTTGTCATACACGCCCATGATCAGCAGGAAGTTGCTCTGGGATTTTTCGACGGTGATCCCGGACTGCTGCACCTCGGTCGGCAGGCGTGATTCCGCCTGCTGGACTTTGTTCTGCACCTGTACCTGAGCGGTGTCCGGATCGGTTCCCTGTTCAAACGTGACGTTGATGCTCACCGAACCGTCCGAGCTGCTGGTGGAGGTGAAGTAGAGCAGGTTATCCAGCCCGGTGAGCTGCTGCTCGATCACCTGCGTCACGCTGTTCTCCAGCGTTTGTGCGGAGGCGCCGGTGTAGGTGGCGGATATTTTGATCGACGGCGGGGCAACGTCCGGGTACTGCGCAACGGGCAGCGTGCGGATCGCCAGTATCCCGGCGAGCATGATGAGAATGGCGATAACCCAGGCAAAGACCGGGCGACGCACGAAGAAACGGGAAAACATCAGGCGTTTCCTCCGTTGGTTTTCATCTCTTCAGCTTTCACTTCCTGCCCGGCGGTGACTTTGTCGGTGCCTTCCACAATCAGCTTATCGCCCGCCTTCAGGCCATTCAGCACCAGCCATTTATCGCCATAGGTGTCGCCCGTCTCCAGCTGACGCTGCTCGACCTTGTTGCTGGCGTTCACCACCAGCGCGGTGGCGGTACCTTTGGCGTCGCGAGTGATGCCCTGCTGCGGCGCGAGGATCGCGTCATTCATGATGCCTTCATCCACTCGGGCGCGGACGAACATGCCCGGCAGAAGCTGATGCTGCGGGTTCGGGAAGACGGCGCGCAGGGTGACTGAGCCGGTAGACTCATCCACCGCCACTTCGGTTAACGCCAGATGGCCTTTTTCGCTGTAGCTGCTGCCGTCTTCGAGGATCAACGACACGTTCAGCGTATCGCTGTTGCTGGCGAGGGTTTGCTTGCGTAATCGCAGCAGATCGGCGCTGGAACGGGTTAAATCGACGTACATACTGTCCAGCCCGCGAATAGTGGCCAGCGCGGTATCCTGCTGGGCGGTCACCAGCGCGCCGGGGGTCACAGAGGAGATGCCGATACGTCCGGCAATCGGCGCGGTGACGGTGGTCCAGTTGAGGTTAATGCGGGCACTTTCCAGCGCGGCTTTCTTTGACTCGACGCTGGCCTTGTCCTGCGCGCAGGTGGACTTCGCGTCTTCCGCATCCTGACGTGATACACCGTCATCCTTAACCAGCTGCGCATAGCGCCGGGCTTTCTGGCAGTCGGCCTGCACCAGCGCCTGCGCCTGTTTTAGTGCGGCGGCAGCTTCATCATAAGCGGCGCGGTAGCTGGAAGGATCGATCTGATACAGCGCCTGCCCGGCCTTGACCGTATCGCCTTCGGTGAAGAGCCGTTTCTGAATAATGCCGCCCACCTGAGGGCGCACTTCGGCGCTCATCGCGGCGGCGGTGCGGCCGGTCAGCTCGCTGACCACGGACACCGGCTGGCTCATGAGTGTGACAATCCCCACTTCCGGAAGAGGACGCTGGGGAGCAGATGTTTGCGCATTATCGCACCCTGTCAGGAGGAGTAATGCTGCGATGGAGGTTGTTATGGTTTTCATAATCTTTTTCCAGGGTGAACGAAGCCTGCCCTGTTAATCGCTTAACAGGGAGGAGGGCTAATTAAAAGCACAGCGATCTCGCATCTCTGGCAGAGCCAGAAATGAAAAAAGGGAAATTACTTATTTCCGCTAATTATTCACATGCGATTACTTCGCAGAGAAAAGCATATTTAAAATATTCTGGTATATGGGCTCTAATTGTTCTGACGGTACTTTTAAAGGCGTGAGTCGACGGTAAATCGTGCCTTCGATCATCACGGCGGTAATCTCCACGCAGCAGCGAATATGCTCATCGCTCAGGTGGGGGAACTGCTTTTTCAGGTGCTCACAGGCGTTGGCGAACATGCGGGCTTCGGCTTCGATCAGCATGTTTGCCACCAGCGGATTGCGCGTGGCCTCTGCGGACATTTCGAGCATTAGCGCGTCATCATCTTCGTTAAGCGTCTGGCGCCAGGCAAGCGCCTGCGGCATCCCTTCAACCAGGGTTTTGCCCTGCATCTCCTCAATACGTGAGTCGATAATGCGCCGGATCATCTCTTCAATGATCGCGTCTTTGTTACTGAAATAGCGATAGATTTGTCCGACGCTGAGCCTGGCTTCGCTGGCGATCTGCGACATGCTGGCAGCGTGAAATCCACTGGCGCGAAAGCAGCGGCGCGCGGCGGTGATGATTTCGTCCTGCCGTAGTTTTTGTCGTTCTTCCAGCTTTGTGCTCATCGTCGGCTACCGTAAAAAGTGAGAATGATCGTTCTCATTATACGTTTTCGGAGCCTATTGGAAAGGTTTTTTTTATTTACATATTGAATGAATATTTCCTTGTTTAAACAATGGAGGAAATAAGGAGTTTTTATGAAGGTTAAGCTGTGAGATATTCAGATTGCGCTGAAAATAAGGAGAGATTTATGCACCTGAGCATTACAGATAAAGTCACGGCTGAAGAAAAAGAAGAATTATTAACGGGGCTAAGAGCCTATAACGCGCAGTATTTAGATCTGGCGACGTTTAGTGGCGATATTGGCGTATATGTGCGGGACGACAACGGCATCATGCTGGGCGGGTTAATCGGCGTACGTAAAGGCGACTGGCTGAATATCGACTTTCTGTGGGTCAGCGACAGGGTGCGGGGAACGGGCGTCGGCAGCCAGCTGATCAAAACGGCTGAAGAGGAGGCCCGTCGTAAAGGGTGTCGTCACGCGCTGGTGGATACGGTCAGCTTCCAGGCGCGTCCGTTCTATGAAAAACAGGGTTATCAGGTGCAGATGTCCTTGCAGGATTACCCTTATCAGGGAATGCAGAGACACTATCTGACCAGGGATCTTTAACCGCCGATCCCGTTGCCGATCACGGCTAACACGTGGCGCACAACGATCTCCGGCGAGAGGGCATTAAGCCTCTCGTCATTGCGCATGCGAGAGAAAGGCACCAGCACCAGGCTCAGCAGCGTCGTGAACAGCAGTTCGGGGGCCAGCGCCGGATTCAGCTTTCCTTCCTGCTGCCAGCCTTTGATGGTTGCCAGCGTGGTGTGATATTTCTCATCGCCAAAGCGCTCCTGCAAATGCGTACGCAGTACCGGCATCTCGCCGATCACCTCCTGCATCCACAGCGGGGCAAACCAGCGATACTTTTCCGCCAGTTCGGCCAGCACCCTGACCATTTCCGTCAGGGCATCCACCGGCGAATCCCGGTTGTCGGCGAAAATCGCCCCGATCCGCTCACGTAACGGCAGGAAGCGCTCCTCAATCATCGCATCCAGTAACTGTTCTCTGGAGTTGAAGTAGTAGTGCAGCATGGCGGGCGTCACGCCGGCTTCGCGGGCAATAGCGTTCAACGACGTATTGGCGATCCCCTGGCGGGAGAAGAGGTTCAGGGCGATGTCCAGCAGCTGTTCGCGGCTGGCGGTAACGCGCTTGCCGCCGCGCGGACGTCCGGGACGGCGGGGTTCAGAATTGTCTTTTAGTGCTGGCACGGTCACGCTGTCTCTTGATCTTATCCATAACTTACCTGAATATTAATTATTCGATTAATTAATTTCAAGCGATCTCTTATGGAGTCCGACGTAATGACTCAACCTGCGAAAAAGGCGCCGTCGATTAAGCTGCTGTTCAGCGCGCTCCTGCTGGTGATGCTGCTCTCGGCGCTGGATCAGACCATTGTCTCCACCGCGCTGCCGACCATCGTCGGTGAGCTGGGCGGGCTGGATAAGCTCTCCTGGGTGGTGACAGCCTATATCCTCAGTTCGACCATCGTGGTGCCGCTGTATGGCAAATTCGGCGATCTGTTTGGCCGAAAAATCGTTCTGCAAATCGCGATTGTGCTGTTTCTTGTAGGGTCCGCGCTGTGCGGTCTGGCGCAGAACATGACCCAGCTGGTGCTGATGCGCGCCCTGCAAGGGCTGGGGGGCGGCGGTCTGATGGTGATCAGCATGGCTGCCGTGGCGGACGTGATCCCGCCTGCCGATCGGGGTCGCTATCAGGGGTTGTTTGGCGGCGTGTTTGGCCTGGCGACGGTGATAGGGCCGCTGATCGGCGGGTTTATCGTTCAGCACGCATCCTGGCGCTGGATTTTCTACATCAACCTGCCGCTGGGGCTGTTTGCGCTGCTGGTGATTGGCGCGGTATTCCACGGCAGCGCGCGGCGCAGCAAGCATGAGATTGATTACCTGGGGGCGATTTACCTCAGCATGGCGCTGCTGTGCATCATTCTGTTTACCACCGAGGGCGGTACGATCCGCCAATGGAACGACCCGCAGCTGTGGTGCATTCTGGCCTTCGGCCTGACGGGGATCGCCGGGTTTATTTACGAAGAGCGGCTGGCGTGGGAGCCGATTATCCCGCTGTCGCTCTTCCGCGACCGCAGCTTCCTGCTCTGTAGCCTGATTGGCTTTATCATCGGCATGTCCCTGTTTGGCTCGGTAACGTTCCTGCCGCTCTATTTACAGGTGGTGAAAGACGCCACGCCAACGCAGGCCGGCTTGCAGCTGATCCCCCTGATGGGCGGGCTGTTGCTCACCTCCATCATCAGCGGGCGCATCATCAGCCGCACCGGGAAATACCGTCTGTTCCCGATCCTCGGCACGCTGCTCGGCGTGGTGGGGATGGCGTTACTGACGCGCATTTCAATCACCTCCCCAACCTGGCAGCTGTACCTGTTTACCGGCGTGCTGGGCATGGGGCTGGGACTGGTGATGCAGGTGCTGGTGCTGGCGGTGCAGAACAGCGTGTCAGCCGATCAATACGGCGTAGCGACCTCTGGGGTGACGCTGTTCCGTTCCATTGGCGGGGCGATTGGCGTTGCGCTGTTTGGCGCGGTGTTCACCCATATTCTGCAATCAGGGCTGACCGACAGGCTGCCGGAAGGGGCGGAACTGCCGCGCGAACTTAATCCCGTTGCCATACACCATCTGCCTGATGCCCTGCGTCTGGACTATCTGGATGCGTTCGGCTCGGCGATCCATGCGGTGTTCATGCTGGCGGCGGGGATTATGGTGCTGGCGTTTGTGCTGTCGTGGTTTTTGCGCGAAGCGCCGCTGCGTCGGCAGGCGTGAGGTTAGCGGTTCTGCTTGCGCCTGGACTACCGTAGCCTGATGCCCATCGCCCGGTGGCGCTACTGTATGACCGGATACATAGGTAACAGATCAGACCGGGAACATAGGTAACACTTTTCAGTCTATCCGGAGCACACTCTGGGTTTTTCGGTCGTAGT
>NZ_JADBPZ010000019.1:0-98703 GCF_014893445.1 Enterobacter cloacae complex sp. P29RS
TCGCTGACAGCCCTCAGTCATTTAGAAAGCAACTTTATTGCTTCTGCATAAAAAAATTACTGGGGATCCCTCAGCCCACAGGGAGAGGGAGAAAACGCCACCGGGCAAAAAACTACGATGCCGCAATAAACAGATCCCGCAGCTGATGCAGCTGATCGCGGATTTGCGCAGCCTCTTCGAACTCCAGATTCTGCGCGTGCTGCATCATCTGCCCTTCCAGCTCGTGGATCTTTTGCTGCAACGCTTTCGGGGTCAGCGCGACGGTATCCTCTTCCACCACTGAACGGGCCTTGCCGCGCCCTTTCGCTTTGGTCTTCGCAATGTTCTGACCCAGCGCCAGGATATCCACCACCTTCTTGTTCAGCCCCTGCGGCGTGATGCCGTGCTCTTCGTTATAGCGCTGCTGCTTCTCGCGGCGACGTTCCGTTTCGCCAATCGCTTTGGCCATCGACGGGGTGATTTTATCCCCGTACAGAATCGCCTTCCCGTTGACGTTACGCGCGGCGCGGCCAATGGTCTGGATCAGCGAGCGCTCGGAACGCAGGAAGCCCTCTTTGTCCGCATCCAGAATCGCCACCAGCGACACTTCCGGCATATCCAGACCTTCTCGCAGAAGGTTGATACCCACCAGCACGTCGAACTCGCCCAGGCGCAGGTCGCGGATGATCTCCATACGCTCCACGGTATCAATATCCGAGTGCAGATACCGCACCTTCTCGCCGTGTTCTTCCAGATACTCCGTCAAATCCTCCGCCATACGTTTGGTGAGCGTGGTCACAAGCACGCGCTCGTTGATGGCGGAACGGGCACGTATTTCCGAGAGCAGATCGTCCACCTGCGTCGCCACCGGACGCACCTCGATAATCGGATCCAGCAGCCCGGTCGGACGCACAACCTGGTCCACCACGTCATCACCGGATTTCTCCAGCTCGTAGTTGCCCGGCGTCGCCGATACGTAGATGGTCTGCGGAGCAAGCGCCTCAAATTCTTCAAACTTCATCGGACGGTTGTCCAGCGCTGACGGCAGTCGGAATCCGTACTCCACCAACGTCTCTTTACGCGCGCGGTCACCGCGGTACATCCCGCCGATCTGGGGGATGGTAACGTGGGATTCGTCGATCACCAGCAGGCCGTCCGCCGGAAGGTAGTCAAACAGCGTCGGCGGCGCTTCGCCCGGCCCGCGTCCGGAGAGGTAGCGCGAGTAGTTTTCGATGCCGGAGCAGTAGCCCAGCTCGTTCATCATCTCCAGATCGAACTGGGTACGCTGGCTCAGGCGCTGCTCTTCCAGCAGCTTGTTGTTCGCCAGCAGCACCTTGCGGCGGTCTGCCAGCTCAATTTTAATCTCTTCCATCGCCTGTACGATACGCTCGCGTGGCGTCACGTAGTGCGTTTTCGGGTAGATGGTGAAGCGCTGGATCACCGACTCCACGTGACCGGTCAGCGGATCGAACAGCGACAGGCGTTCAACCTCTTCATCGAACAGCTCCACGCGCAGCGCCATGTCGTCCGATTCCGCCGGGAAGATATCAATCACCTCACCACGTACGCGGAAGGTCCCGCGCTGGAACGCCTGATCGTTACGGGTGTACTGCAGCTCCGCCAGACGGCGCAAAATTGCACGCTGATCGATGATCATCCCCTGCGTCAGGTGCAGCATCATCTTGAGATAGAGATCCGGATCGCCCAGGCCGTAGATCGCCGACACCGAGGCCACCACCACCACATCACGACGCTCCAGCAGCGCCTTGGTCGCCGACAAACGCATCTGCTCGATATGTTCGTTCACCGAGGCATCTTTCTCGATAAACGTGTCGGAGCTGGGAACGTAGGCTTCCGGCTGGTAGTAGTCGTAGTAGGAGACGAAATACTCCACCGCGTTTTCCGGGAAGAACTCTTTCATCTCACCATACAGCTGCGCCGCCAGCGTTTTGTTCGGCGCGAGAACCATCGTAGGACGCTGAAGATCGGCAATGACGTTGGCAATGGTGAAGGTTTTACCCGAACCGGTTACCCCCAGCAGGGTCTGGTGCGCCAGCCCGTCTTCCAGCCCCTCTTCCAGGCGACGAATGGCCTCGGGCTGATCCCCGGAAGGACGGAAAGCAGAATTCAATTTGAACGGTTTACTCATGGGCGACGACCTGATGACAGAATAAGCGGCAGGTGAGTAATTTTACTCGTTGTGGCCAGGATTGCCAGTAAAAAACACTGGATGGAAAACCAGTAGCGTGTCAGGATATTTAGCGTAGCGCAGAGAGGATTAGTGCGTTCGCGAGCTAAATTTCAACTGTGACAATATAAAACACCAGCCGCAGGGGGTTATCCCCAGAACTATTACTTTTTTAACATTTGTCAAGGGCGGTTATGAAAGTTTTATGGCAACAGGTGTCGCTGGCGCTGAGGGAATTGCTTTTATCTAATTCGTTAAAAAATATAGACTATTTCCTAAAGCCGCGTTTCGCATCAATTTGGGCGTAACCCGCGTATTCTCTCGCTTATCGCGTGTTTTCTAACTCTAATGCACAAGGTTATCCACAGGAATAGTGGATAACTGCCTCCAGCCCGTACAGCATGCACTCCAGCAAATTCCCGGTTTTTCCCACGAAGCGGCAGTAAAAAATTTTTATCACTCTTTTTTGCCTGGAAAACGTTCATTTTTTCATAAGTAACCGGCGAGATCTTAATCACAATTCCGTCATTTTCCCTGCACCACGATTCGACACGCACGGCACCGGGAGCGTGCAATTCGAACAAACGTTAAGCTTTTAGCAGTGGGTTATTCCTAAAAATGGCTCTTTTTTAATCATTATTTTGTTTCTGGCAGGCGTTTTGCAGATATCAGCCTGAGCATTACCCCACACATTTTTAAGGAGAGAAAGATGTTGAGTCTGCGTGCTGTAAATCAGTTTTACGGAAGCCAACATACGCTATGGAACGTGAATATCGATTTCCCGCAAGGCATCTGTACGGGCATTGTTGGCCTGCCTGGCATGGGTAAATCCACGCTCATGAACTGCATTACCGGAAAGGTGCCCGTTGAGAGCGGCACCATCATATGGCATGAGGCTGGCGCGCCGCCGCGTAATTTGCTTAGCCCTGCGTCAGCATTCACGGCGCCGCCAACGATAGGCTACGTCCCGCAGGATCGGCGGATATTTTCCCAGCTGACCGTCGATGAAAATCTGCATATCGCTATGCGGGCGACGGGGAAATCCGACCCGACATCAAAAAATGACGTGTACGCACTGTTTCCGGAACTCTATCCGCTGCGACAAATGCGTGCCTCTGCGCTGTCCCCCGACGACCAGTATCAGCTGGCCCTCGCCAGTGCGCTGGTTAATCGCCCGCGCGTGTTGATTCTGGATGAGCCCATGTATGGCGCAGGGCAAGGCTTCGCCCGCAGGCTGGGTCAACTGCTGGTACGGTTGAATCGGGAGCTGGGAATGACGGTGCTGTTAGCGGAGCAACAGCTGTCGTTTATCCGCCGGGTAGCGGATCGTTTCTGCATGCTCTATCGCGGGCGTAACGTGGCACAGGGCCACGTTAACGAGCTGGATGACGACCTTATTGCGCACTGGATGGCGCGGGACATAAGGCGCTGAGGTCAAGATAGCGTCCGGTTTCCGCCTGCTCTGCGCCGTCGGCAAGCCACGGGATCTCGCCGAGAAACGGCGCAGGCAGCACCCGCTTCAGCGTCGCCAGATACTCAGCATGACGTTTACCCGGCGCAACCACGTCATTGGCAATCCACCCTGCCAGACGCAACCCGGCCTGCTGCACGGCATAAGCGGTCAGCATGGCGTGATTGATACAGCCAAGCTTCACGCCGACCACCAGAATGACCGGAAGCTGTTCGGCCTGCACCCAGTCAGCAAATGTCTGCTCGTCGGACAGCGGGGTAAACCAGCCGCCAGCCCCCTCCACCAGCACCCAGTCGGCCTGCGTTTCCAGGTCGCGTAATCCGGAAGAGAGCACCGAAAAATCAATCGGACGATCTTCATCGGCGCTAACGATGTGCGGCGAGGTGGGTTCAGCAAAGGTATAGGGGTTCACCGCAGAATAGGCCAGCGCAAGGCTGCTGTTACGCTGTAGCGCCAGCGCATCAGTATTGCGTAAGCCTTCCGGCGTCATCTCGCTGCCGGAGGCTACGGGCTTATACCCGGCCGTTGTTTTCCCCAGCAGACGCGCCGCCTGCAACAGCGCAGCGCTGGCAACCGTTTTACCGACCTCAGTGTCCGTACCGGTAACAAAATAACGTTCAGTCACGTTCAATAATCCCATGAAAAAGATGATAAGAGAGCGGGAACCGGCCCCGATCCTGCGGCCAGGCCAGCCCGAGACGCTGGAGTTGTCCGCGGGTAAGGGGTTTCTTCTCCCGACCGGCGTGCAGGTGCGTCGCGCCTATGCCCTTAAGAGAGCGCATGGCGCTTAACGCATCGCTAAATTCGAGGGTGACGGTCTGGACCTCACTGCGATAGCGCCAGCCTGCCAGCGCCTGAGTGACCTGTTCGTGCGAGAGAAACCGGTTGGCGTGCGGCTGCGCATCCACCGCCCTCCACGCCTGATTCAGCTCCGGCAACGAACTTTCCAGCAGGGTGGTAAAGGCCACCGCTCCGCCGGGCCGTGCCACGCGGTAAAGCTCGCGTAGCGCCTGCGACAGGCTGGTGCACCACTGCACCGCCAGATGGCTCCAGACGAGGTCAAACAGGGCATCCTCCAACGGGATGGCCTCGATATCGGCCACCAGATAACGGTCTGCTGACTGCTGCTGGCGGGCTTCATCCAGCATCTGCGCGGATAAATCCAGCGCCGTGACCCGGCTGCCCGTTGCGCGCCAGTAGCGGCTATTGCCGCCTGGCCCGCAGCCCGCGTCCAGCACCTGCATAAAATGCCCCTCACCGAGCGCGGCCAGCAGCCCGCGCGCGCTCAGGCGTTGCAGCTCATCGTGCTGTGAATAGCTTTGCGCTGCCCGGCCAAACGCGGCGGCAACGGCCTGTTTATTGACGGGAGACATACAGTGCCTCCAGAAGCGTATCGATATCCTGCGGCTCGTGCGCTGCCGTAAGCGTCAGACGCAAGCGCGCGGTGCCTGGCGGCACGGTGGGTGGGCGGATCGCCGTGATCCACTGCCCGCGTTCTCGTAGCGCCTGTGCCAGCATCAGCGCCCGATGGTTTTCACCCACAATCACGGGCTGAATGGCGCTGCGGGAGCCGGTAAGCCGGTAAGGCAGTTCGCTTACCCCCCGGCGAAAACGCTGAATATGGTCGGCCAGGCGAGCCCGGCGTTCAGCGCCGTCTTCGCCGCGGATCACCGCAAGCGACGCAGAGAGTGCCACGGCCTGCGCCGGGGGCATGCTGGTGCTGTAGATCAGGTGCCGGGCGAACTGTACCAGGTAGTCGGCCACCGGCTCGCTGCACAACACCGCGGCACCGCTGACGCCGAAGCCTTTGCCGAAGGTGACCACCAGCAGTTCCGGCCTGACGCCCTGCTGATAAGCGCTTCCGCGCCCCTCCTCGCCGGTGACGCCAATGCCGTGGGCATCGTCGACCAGCAGCCATGCGTTTTGCTGTTTTGCGGCGTCGTGCAACGCGGCCAGGGGGGCGCTGTCTCCGTCCATGCTAAATACCCCTTCCGTCACCGCCAGCTGAAGCCCTGAACAGGGTTTACCCAGCAGGACGTTCAGCTGAGAGGCATCGTTATGGGCAAAACGCCGCAGTTGTGCCGGGCTGAGACTGGCTGCTTCAAGCAGGGAGGCGTGGCTCAGGCGGTCCGCGATGATGCGGTCGTCTTTGCCCATCAGGGCGGCAATCACCGCCTGATTCGCGGCAAAACCGGAGATAAACAGTAGCGCCCGCGGGTAGCCCAGCCAGTCGGCCAACGCTTCCTCCAGCGCCTGATGGGCCGTGGTGTAGCCGCTGACGTGCCCGGAGCCACCGCTGCCCACGCCGTAACGATCCGCGCCCTGCTGCCAGGCACGAACGATCTGCGGGTGCTGGCTCAGGCCCAGATAATCGTTGCTGGAGAAATTACAGAACCGCTCTCCTTCCCGGGTGAGAAAACGGCCTGCACCGTTTTCCACTACCCTGCGTACCCGAAATGCATCCGCCGCCCGCCGCTCGTCGAGCGCGGTCCTGATACGTGCCTGCCAGGTCATACGGCTGCCGCGTTGTAGAACTGGTCAGTGTCGGCGTTGAAAATCTGCTGCTCCAGCTGCTGCTGTTGCTCGTTATCCCCCGCCTGTACCCCGGTCTGGTGTGGGTTCAGCCCCAGCTTGCGGAACAGCTGAACGTCTTTGTCCTCTTCCGGGTTTGGTGTGGTCAGCAGTTTGCAACCGTAGAAGATGGAGTTGGCCCCGGCCATAAAGCACATCGCCTGGGTCTGCTCGCTCATCTGCTCGCGACCGGCAGAGAGGCGAACGTAAGAGGTTGGCATCATGATGCGCGCCACCGCGATGGTGCGGATGAAATCGAAGGCATCCACGTCCTCATTATCCGCCAGCGGCGTACCTTTTACCTTCACCAGCATGTTGATGGGCACACTTTCCGGCGGGGTCGGCAGGTTCGCCAGCTGTAATAGCAGGCCGGCACGATCTTTTACCGTTTCGCCCAGTCCCACGATCCCGCCGGAACAGACCTTGATCCCCGCATCACGCACTTTATCCAGCGTGTCCAGACGCTCCTGATAGGTGCGCGTGGTGATGATGTTGCCGTAGAATTCCGGCGAGGTATCGAGGTTGTGATTGTAGTAATCCAGCCCTGCCGCCGAGAGGCGCTGCGCCTGCTCCTCGTTCAGCGTACCCAGTGTCATGCAGGCTTCAAGCCCCATCTCCTTCACCCCCTTCACCATCTGCTCCAGATAGGGCATGTCGCGCTCATGGGGGTTTTTCCACGCCGCGCCCATGCAGAAGCGGGTTGAGCCAGCGTTTTTGGCCTTGCGCGCTGAGTCGAGCACCTGCTCGACTTCCATCAGGCGCTCGGATTCGAGACCGGTTTTATAGCGCGCGCTTTGCGGGCAATATTTGCAGTCTTCCGGGCAAGCCCCGGTTTTAATCGACAGCAGCGTGCTGACCTGAACATGACGCGGATCGAAGTGCTGGCGGTGCACCTGTTGCGCCTCAAACATCAGCTCCAGGAAAGGTTTGTTGAATAATTCAGTGACTTGCGACATCGTCCAGCGTGCGTGGTGAGCCATCGGGCTTCTCCAAAGGGTTTTGTTAATTGTCGGTTCGGTTTATACTTGTAAACCTAAAACTTTTCAAAATGGTTTACAAGTCGATTATGACCCAGGACGATCTCGCCTTCGACAAGCAGCATATCTGGCACCCTTACACCTCCACGACCCGCCCCCTTCCCGTCTATCCGGTAGCCTCGGCCCACGGCTGCGAGCTGCATCTCGCCAGCGGCGAGCGGCTTGTTGACGGGATGTCCTCCTGGTGGGCGGCGATCCATGGCTACAACCACCCGCGTCTGAACGCGGCGATGAAAGCGCAGATTGACCAGATGTCACACGTGATGTTTGGCGGGATCACGCATCAGCCCGCGGTGGATTTATGCCGTCGCCTGGTAGCGATGACGCCTGAATCGCTGGAGTGTGTTTTCCTGGCTGATTCCGGCTCGGTGGCCGTGGAAGTGGCGATGAAAATGGCGTTGCAGTACTGGCATGCGAAGGGCGAAACGCGCCAGCGGTTCCTCACCTTCCGCAACGGCTATCACGGCGACACCTTCGGGGCGATGTCGGTGTGCGATCCGGACAACTCCATGCACAGCCTGTGGAAAGGCTACCTGCCGGAAAACCTGTTTGCGCCAGCCCCGCAGAGCCGCTTCGACGGCGAATGGGACGAGATGGACATGGTGGGCTTCGCGCGGTTGATGGCGGCCCATCGCCACGAGATTGCCGCCGTTATTCTCGAACCGATTGTGCAGGGCGCGGGCGGAATGCGGATGTATCACCCCGAGTGGCTGAAGCGCATTCGGAAGATGTGCGACCGCGAAGGAATTTTGCTGATTGCCGATGAGATCGCCACCGGCTTTGGCCGTACCGGGAAGCTGTTTGCCTGCGAGCATGCGGGGATCGCGCCGGATATTCTGTGCCTGGGGAAAGCGCTCACCGGCGGCACCATGACGCTCTCCGCCACGCTCACTACCCGCCAGGTTGCCGACACCATCAGCGACGGCGACGCGGGCTGCTTTATGCACGGCCCGACGTTTATGGGCAACCCGCTGGCCTGCGCCGTGGCAAGCGAAAGCCTCGCCATTCTGGAGAGCGGCGAGTGGCAGACGCAGGTGGCGGCGATTGAGGCGCAGCTGAAGCAGCAGCTAAGCGCAGCGGTGGAGGCGGAATACGTCGCGGACGTCCGCGTGCTGGGCGCCATCGGGGTGATCGAGACAACGCATCCGGTGAACATGGCCGCGTTGCAGCGCTTCTTCGTTGACCAGGGCGTTTGGGTGCGACCTTTCGGTAAGCTGATTTACCTCATGCCGCCGTACAGCATTTCTCCGGATCAGCTCCACAAGCTGACCGGGGCAGTGGTTAAAGCCGTTAACATATCAGCGCATTTCACGATTTAACCCCATGCGTTACACTTTCTGAATGAGTGAGTAACGAGGGAAATAGGATGAAAATCATCAGTAAAGATTTGCGCGACGGCGAAAAGCTGCCGGAACGTCACGTGTTTAACGGGATGGGTTATCAGGGAGATAATATCTCTCCCCATCTGGCGTGGGACGATGTACCAGCGGGAACCAAAAGTTTTGTCGTGACCTGCTACGATCCGGATGCGCCAACCGGCTCGGGCTGGTGGCACTGGATCGTGGCAAACCTGCCCGCCGACACCCGCGTGCTGCCGCAGGGTTCCGGTTCCGATCTGGTTGCCCTGCCCGACGGTGCGATTCAGACCCGCACGGACTTTGGCAAAGCGGGCTACGGCGGCGCGGCGCCGCCAAAAGGGGAAACGCACCGCTATATCTTCACGGTGCACGCGCTGGATGTGGACAAGATTGAGGTTGACGAAGGGGCGAGCGGGGCAATGGTAGGCTTTAACGTCCATTTCCATTCGCTGGGCAGCGCGTCGATTACGGCGATGTATTCATAAAAAAAGCCGGGTGGCGGCTACGCCTTACCCGGACTACATTTCGTATTCGTAGGCCCGGTAAGCGCAGCGCCACCGGGCAAAAAAATCACAGCACGGAAGGTAGCAGTCCTGCAAGGGTTTCTTCTTCCAGAAGCTGTATCGCCTTATCAATATCCGGCGCAAAGAAGCGGTCCTCATCGTAGTGCGTAACGTGCTCGCGCAGCGTATGACGCGCCTGCTCCAGCAGCGGGCTGGATTTTAGCCCTTCGCGTAAATCAATACCCTGACACGCCGCCAGCCATTCCACCGCCAGCACGCCGCGGGTGTTGGAGGCCATCTCCCACAGTCGACGCCCGGCAGCCGGGGCCATCGAAACGTGATCTTCCTGATTTGCTGACGTTGGCAGGCTGTCCACGCTGTGCGGATGCGACAGGGCTTTGTTTTCGCTTGCCAGTGCTGCGGCGGTGACCTGGGCGATCATAAAGCCCGAATTCACGCCGCCGTTGCGCACCAGGAACGGCGGCAGCTGGGACATGTGTTTATCCATCATTAGTGCGATTCGACGCTCGGACAATGCTCCGATTTCGGCCATCGCCAGCGCGATATTATCTGCGGCCATCGCCACCGGCTCGGCGTGGAAGTTGCCGCCGGAGACCACCTCGTTTTCCTGAGCAAACACCAGTGGGTTGTCGGACACCGCATTGGCCTCCACCAGCAGCACTTCTGCCGCCTGGCGAAGCTGTGTCAGGCATGCGCCCATCACCTGCGGCTGGCAGCGCAGAGAATACGGATCCTGCACCTTCTCGCAGTTGTGATGCGAATCGGCAATGTCGCTGGTATCGGTAAGTACGTGGCGGTACATGGCTGCGGCATCAATCTGACCACGCTGGCCGCGCACCTCGTGGATGCGGGCATCGAACGGACGACGCGAGCCGAGCACCGCTTCAGTGGTCAGCGCACCACACACCACCGCGGAGGCGAACAGATCTTCCGCTTCAAACAGACCGCGCAGCGCAAAGGCCGTCGATGCCTGCGTGCCGTTGAGCAGCGCCAGCCCTTCTTTTGCCGCGAGGGTGATCGGCGCTAAGCCGGCTTTTTTCAGCGCCTCTTTCGCAGGCAGCCACTCCCCTTGCCAGCGCGCCTTGCCTTCACCCAGCAGGAGCAGCGACATATGCGCCAGCGGCGCCAGATCGCCGGAAGCTCCGACGGAGCCCTTCGCCGGGATCCACGGATAAACTTCAGCATTCACCAGCGCCATCAGCGCCTGGATCACGCTCAGACGAATGCCGGAAAACCCACGCGCCAGGCTGTTGATTTTCAACACCATCATCAGGCGGACGATCTCATCGTCCAGCGGCTGGCCAACGCCCGCCGCGTGCGAGAGCACAAGCGAACGCTGTAAATTCTCCAGATCGTGCGTGGCAATGCGGGTCTGCGCCAGCAGGCCAAACCCGGTATTGATGCCGTAGGCGGTGCGCCCCTCCGCTACAATCGCCTCCACGCAGGCCACGCTGTCGTTAATGGCACGGTGGGCGCTTTCATCAAGGGCGAGTGTCACCGGCTGACGCCAGACGTGACGCAGCTGTTTGAGCGACAAAGAGCCGGGAGTAAGTGTTAACGCGTTCATGCAGGCTTTCCTTGTGTGGCGGGGATCATCGGCAGGTTCAGGCCCTGCTCTTTGGCACAATCAATGGCAATCTCGTAACCCGCATCCGCGTGGCGCATCACGCCGGTTGCCGGGTCGTTATGCAGCACGCGAGCAATACGTGCCGCCGCTTCGTCGGTACCGTCACAGACGATGACCATCCCGGAGTGCTGGGAGAAGCCCATCCCGACGCCGCCGCCGTGGTGCAGCGACACCCAGGTTGCGCCACTGGCGGTGTTCAGCAGGGCATTCAGCAGCGGCCAGTCGGAGACCGCATCCGAGCCGTCGCGCATGGCTTCGGTTTCACGGTTCGGACTGGCGACAGAGCCGGAGTCCAGGTGGTCGCGGCCAATGACGATCGGCGCGGAGACTTCGCCGCTGCGCACCATTTCGTTAAAGGCGAGGCCGAGTTTTTGCCGCCACTCCAGCCCGACCCAGCAGATACGCGCTGGCAGGCCCTGGAAATTAATGCGCTCGCGCGCCATGTCCAGCCAGCGGTGCAGATGTTCGTCGTCGGCGACAATCTCTTTCACTCTGGCGTCGGTTTTGTAGATATCCTCCGGGTCGCCGGACAGGGCAACCCAGCGGAACGGCCCGATGCCGCGGCAGAACAGCGGACGAATATAGGCGGGCACGAAGCCGGGGAAGTCAAAGGCGTTATTCACCCCCATCTCTTTCGCCATCTGGCGGATGTTATTCCCGTAATCAAAGGTCGGAATCCCCATCTTACTGAAGGCGAGCATCGCGGAGACGTGTTCCGCCATGGCGCGTTTAGCCGCCAGTACCGTGCCCTCAGGATCGGTTTCCGCTTTTTGCTGGTAGTCTTCCCACGTCCAGCCTTTTGGCAGATAGCCGTGGAGCGGATCGTGAGCGCTGGTCTGGTCGGTGACCAGATCCGGACGCACGCCGCGCGCCACCAGTTCCGGCAGAATATCCGCCGCGTTGCCGCACAGGGCAACCGACACGGCTTTGCCTTCAGCGGTGTACTTTTTGATGCGCGCCAGCGCGTCATCGAGGTTGTCGGCCTGTTCATCAACATAGCGGGTACGCAGACGGAAATCGATGCGGCTCTGCTGGCACTCAATGTTCAGGGAGCACGCGCCGGCCAGTGTCGCGGCCAGCGGCTGCGCGCCGCCCATGCCGCCCAGTCCGGCGGTGAGCACCCAGCGGCCTTTCAGTGAGCCGTTATAGTGCTGTCGGCCCGCTTCCACGAAGGTTTCATAGGTGCCCTGCACAATCCCCTGGCTGCCGATGTAGATCCAGCTACCCGCGGTCATCTGGCCGTACATGGCCAGCCCTTTTGCGTCCAGCTCGTTGAAGTGTTCCCACGTCGCCCAGTGCGGCACCAGGTTGGAGTTGGCAATCAGCACACGGGGCGCATTTTTATGGGTTTTGAATACGCCAACCGGTTTGCCGGATTGCACCAGCAGCGTTTCGTCGTTTTCGAGATTCGTCAAAGACTCAACAATCGCGTCATAGCACGCCCAGTTGCGTGCGGCGCGACCAATGCCGCCGTAGACCACCAGCTCATGGGGATTTTCTGCTACCTCAGGATCAAGGTTGTTCATCAACATGCGCAGCGGTGCTTCGGTGAGCCAGCTTTTTGCGGTGAGCGTGGTGCCGCGCGCGGCGCGGACATCCTGCTTGCGGTATTTATCTGACGACATTGTGTGTTCCTCATAAGGGACAGGTGATGCATTTAGATATACTTGTATAGACAAGCACACACAAGGTCGGATTTAACAAAAAAGATACAATTTTGCTATATTGCGTTAGCGATCACGCTTATAAAACTTATGACATAAAGTGGCCCTGCAACCGGTAACGATTCCCCGGGAACAGCAGCTTCGCATGCGACACGATCTGCGAGGATGACCAGGTACGACGGCGGATCAGCAGGCAAGGATCGTGCTCTTTAATACGCAACAACTCGCACTCCTGAGGCGTGGCGCGCACGGCCTCCACGATATGCTCCCCTTCCGTCAGCGGGGCGACGAGCGAGAGATACGCATGCGGTGTGGTTTGGGTGTAATCCTGGTTCAGGTAGTCCGGGATCCGCTCCGCGTTGACGCAGCGATCTTCAATCTGGACCGGAATATCGTTCTCATAATGCACCATCACCGAATGGAAGATCCGGGTGCCCTCTTTAACGTTCAGCTCAATGGCCTGTTCGGCGCTGGCCTGCGTCTCTTCAAGCACCAGCACTTCGCAGTGGTGCTGATGGTTGCGGGCGGCAATTTCATCGGCAATGCTGCGGATTTCAAACAGCGCCGACTGTCCTTTTGGCTCGGCGACAAAGGTTCCGACACCCTGCAAACGCACCAGCAACCCTTCATCGGTCAGTTCCCGCAGCGCCCGGTTAATGGTCATTCGACTAAAGCCAAACTGCGCGACCAGTTCAGCTTCGGAGGGAATACGGTCGTGCGGACGCCAGACGCCGGCAGCAATTTTTTCGCTGATCGCCTTTTTCACCTTCTCATAAAAAGGTGCGGGTGGGCTGGAGGGTTGCTGCGGTGAGCGTGAAAACATGCTGACTCCTGTAATGTGGTTATGCCCACCAGTGAGCAATTTGCCAGGCCAGTCGGGCGGCAAGCTTCGCCCCCTGACCGTCCCGGTCGTAGTGCGGATTATATTCCACCAGATCCGCCGCCTGTAGTTTACCGCTTCGGCAGATACGCTCAATCACCGGGAACAGATCCAGCGCCGGGATCCCCAACGCCGCAGGGGCGGATACGGCGGGCATTTCTGCGGCGGGCAGCACATCGAGGTCAATGGTGAGATAGACCCGGTCTGCCTGCGCAAGCACGCTATCCAGCGCGGATAGCGCATCCCGGCGAAAATCGAGATCTTCAACCAGCATCACGTTCAACCGTTCAGCTTCCTCCCACAGCGCCTGGGTATTCGCCGCACGGCTTACCCCCAGGCAGGCGTAGTGAAACGCCCGCGACTGCGACGCGCAGTAGTGCGCCAGCTGGCGGAACGGCGTGCCGGACGTAGCCCGTTCAGCCTTACGTAAATCGAGGTGCGCATCCAGGTTGATCACCGCAATGCGATCGTTCGGAAAGGCATCCAGCACGCCGCGCCCGTGCGCCCAGGCGGTTTCATGTCCACCGCCGAAAACCAGAGTACGCATCCCGGATTGCTGGCACGCGGTAATGGCCTCGCTCAGCGCCTGCTGTGCCGCCTCCAGCGCATTGCCTTCAACAAAAATGGAGCCCATATCCACGAGGCGCGCATGCCCCTGATGGCTCGCCATATTCGCCAGCGCGCCGCGCAGAACATCGGGAGCCTGTGCAGCACCGGGCCTGCCCTGGTTACGCTTAACCCCTTCATCACATTCAAAGCCCAGCAGGGCGATGTCTGACGGCACGGGTGCAAAGTGTTCGCGCTGCTTTATGGTCTGGAAGAGACGTTTCGCGGTGCTGGATTCGGCGCTGTCGTCACGACCCTGCCAGACCTGCGGGGAAACGGGATGCCACAATTTCATGCTACCTGCCCCCGAAACACGCGTTGATATAAAGGATTCCGCCCCGGCTCGTAAACCATCTCAACCGGATGATTCGCCTCCCAGACGACGAAATCAGCCACATAACTGGGCTTTAACTGCCCGTGCGTCGCGCCACGACCTAGCGCCTGCGCCGCATGCCGCGTCACGCCAGCCCAGGCCTCTTCCGGCGTGAGGCCAAACTGGACGCAGGCCATGTTCATTGCCAGATGCAGGCTGGCAAACGGGCTGGTGCCCGGGTTGTAGTCGGTAGCCACCGCCATCGGCACGCCCTGCTCTCTGAGCTGCGCCACCGGTGGACGCTGGCGCTCCTGAAGAAAATAGAACGCGCCGGGGAGCAATACCGCCACCGTGCCGCTTTGCGCCATCGCCTGAATACCTGCATCATCGAGATACTCAATATGATCGGCCGACAGCCCCTTATACTGGCTGACCAGCGCCGCGCCGCCCAGATTCGACAGTTGCTCTACATGCCCTTTTACCGGGATCCCGAGCGCGGCGGCGGCCCGGAACAGGCGCTCGGTTTGCACCGGGGTAAAGCCGACGTTTTCACAAAACACGTCCACCGCTTCAAATAACTCTTTTTGCCACAGCGTGGGCATGATCTGCTCACAGACCAGCGTGAGATAGGCATCCGGATCCTGTCGGTACTCGGCAGGAACGGCGTGCGCGGCCAGCAGCGTCGGGCTGATATCGACCAGATTGTTCAGGCTGAGCTGGCGGGCAACCAGCAGCATTTTCTCTTCGGCCTGGGCATTCAGTCCGTATCCCGATTTGATTTCAATGGTCGTTACGCCTTCATTCATCAGCCGCTGGAGCCGCTGCTGCGCCACCGTCAGGAGCATTTCCGGCGAACTGTTGCGGGTCGCCGTGACCGTGGCGTTAATACCGCCGCCCTGCGCGCTAATGGTCTGATACGACACGCCGTTAAGCCGTTGTTCCCATTCCGCTGCGCGATCGCCGCCGAACACCAGATGGGTGTGGCAATCGATCAGGCCGGGAGTAACCAGACGCCCGCCGAGATCGACACACTGACGATGCCCGGAGGGGATCTCGGCTTCAGGAATAACGGCCGCAATCGTCTGGCCGCGCACGACGAGGGCATGTTGTTCTTTCAGACCATAGGGTTCCGGCTCACCTGTTGCCAGGGTCGCCAGTCGCGCATTTCGCCATATCACATCATCGGGATGAAGCTGCTGCATGTGCCTTCCGCTTGTCATGGGTTGTATAGACATTTATTTTCATCTGTCACCTGCTGTCAACCGCCTTGCAGGAAAATGTTATTTATTTGTGATGACTTTCCCGTCGCCTGCGGGCAAAAATGCAACTTTTCCCGTTTTTATCTTCCCGTTTCGCTCAACTTAGTATAAAAAAGCAGGCTATTTCGTCTATTCAGATAAGACTTGCATACCCAGGAGCATTACCTTGAATATTTCCAGGATTTCCCGTCTGGCGTTGGCACTCGCCTTTGGCGTGACTTTATCCGCTTGCAGTTCAACACCACCGGATCAGCAACCTTCTGAGCAGATTGCTCCGGGCACCGCTTCCCGTCCGATCCTGTCAGCGGCTGAAGCGAAGAACTTCACCCGTGCGCACTATTTCTCGGCGATGGATCCCAATGCAGCCCCATGGACGCCTTCTTCTATTAACCTGCCGAAACAGCCAGACTTCGTTGTCGGCCCGGCCGGAGCAGAGGGCGTTACGCACACCTCAATTCAGGCAGCTGTTGATGCCGCAATCACCAAACACAGCGCATCTCGTCAGTACATTGCCATCCTGCCGGGTGAATACGAAGGAACCGTTTATGTTCCGGCTGCACCGGGAAGCATTACGCTTTACGGACTTGGCGAAAATGCGGTCGACGTGAAAATTGGCCTGGCGATTGATTCAGAGATCGACAGCACCACCTGGCGCCATCTGGTGAACCCGGCCGGTAAATACATGCCAGGTAAACCGGCGTGGTATATGTTTGATAACTGCCAGCGCAAACGTGCCGCCACCATTGGCGTGATGTGCTCGGCAGTATTCTGGTCACAGAACAACGGCCTGCAATTGCAGAACCTGACCATTCAGAACACCCTGGGCGACAGCGTTGACGCCGGTAATCACCAGGCCGTGGCGCTGCGTAGCGATGGCGACAAGGTACAGATTAACAACGTCAATATCCTGGGCCGCCAGAATACCTTCTTCGTGACCAACAGCGGCGTGCAGAATACCCTTCAGAACAATCGTCTGACGCGTACTCTGGTCACCAACAGCTACATTGAAGGCGACGTGGATATGGTCTCCGGTCGCGGCGCGGTGGTATTTGATAACACCGACTTCCGCGTGGTGAATTCACGTACGCAGCAGGAAGGTTACGTCTTTGCCCCGGCCACGCAGTCCAATCTGTTCTATGGCTTCCTGGCCGTGAATAGCCGCTTTACTGCTGCTGGCGATGGCGTGGCGCAGCTTGGCCGCTCTCTGGACGTGGACTCCGCCACTAACGGCCAGGTCGTGATCCGCGACAGCGTGATTAACGAAGGCTTTAACATGGCGAAACCGTGGGCGGATGCGGCGATCTCGAAACGTCCTTTCTCCGGCAACACCGGCACGGTGGATGATAAAGACAACGTGCAGCGTAACCTGAACGACGCTAACTTCAACCGCATGTGGGAATACAACAACCGCGGTCTGGGTAGCAAAGTGGTTGCTGAACCGAAGCAGTAAAATGCCTGCTGCCGGGTGGCGGCTACGCCTTACCCGGCCTACCTCATGCATTAACCACGCATAAAAAAACCTCGCATGTGCGAGGTTTTTTTTCGTCTACGGATCAGTGAGCGTTAATCACAACCCACATCGGCCCTTGTCCGACCGCATAGCGTCCTTTCTCTTCCAGTAGACCCTGCACGCCTTTGATTTCATAGAGCGCGATGTGGTGGGATTTCTGCCCCGCCGCAATCAGGTATTTGCCGCTGTGGTCGACATTAAAGCCGCGCGGCTGGGTTTCTGTCGGCTGGAAGCCCTCAACTGCCAGAACGCTGCCGTCTTCAGAGACGCTGAAGACGGTGATCAGACTGGAGGTACGGTCACAGGCATACAGGTGGCGGCCATCCGGCGTGATGTGAATGTCTGCCGCCCAGCGTGTGTCGGAGAAATCAGCTGGCATCATGTCCAGCGTCTGTACGCACTCGATCTGCCCGTTAGGATCGTTCAGCTCCCAGACATCTACCGAGCTGTTCAGCTCGTTAACGACATAGGCATACTGCTGATTCGGGTGGAAGACCATATGGCGCGGGCCTGCGCCTTCCACGGTGGTGACTTCCGCCGGGCTCTGCGCGACCAGATGACCGTCATCGCTCAGGGTAAACAGGCAGATGCGATCCTGCTTCAGCGCTGGCACCCACAGCGTGCGGTTATCCGGCGAAATGTTGGCGGAGTGGCAACCCTCAAGCCCTTCTACCACGTCGACGGTTTCAACGGGAATACCGTCTTCCAGGCGGGTGACGCTCACGCAGCCTGCATTGTAGGAGCCGCTGAAGATAAAGTTGCCTTTATGGTCGGTAGAAATATGGGTCGGGCTGCCCGGCAGCGGCGCTTCTGCGGTATAGGTCAGCGCGCCGTCATCCGGGGAGATGCGGTATGCGAGTACGCGGAATTCCGGGCGTACCCCGACATAAAGAAAACGTTTATCCGGGCTGACGACCATCGGCTGCACCTGGCCTGGCACATCAACAACCTGAACCAGCGTAAGCGAACCTTCTGTATTCAAACGCCAGACATGGATCTGCTGACTTTCAGGACTGGCGGTATAAACGGTTTGTTTCATGAATACTCCTGATTATTTTTAACGGTGAATGCTGAATTGTAGTCCGGGATTTTGCAGGGTTCCGCTCTCGGTGTACCATCCCGACAGACCTTAAATTCAACATTAACCCGGAAGAAAAAATGACCTCGCGAGTGATTGCCCTGGATTTAGACGGAACACTGCTTACCCCTCAGAAAACCCTGCTCCCCTCTTCTCTTGAGGCCCTCAAACGAGCCCGGGAAGCGGGGTATCAACTTCTCATCGTAACGGGTCGACATCACGTAGCCATTCATCCTTTTTATCAGGCACTGGGCTTAGATACACCTGCAATTTGTTGTAATGGCACTTATTTGTATGATTATCAGGCAAAAAAGGTTTTAACCTCTGATCCGCTTCCCGTTCCGCAGGCGCTGCAATTGATTGATTTACTGGATGAGCACGCGATTCATGGCCTGATGTATGTGGATAACGCCATGCTGTATGAACGCCCTACCGGCCATGTGATCCGCACCAGCAACTGGGCCCTGTCTTTGCCGGAAGCGCAGCGACCGGTGTTCACTCAGGTTTCCTCCCTGCGCCAGGCGGCGGAAGACGTCCAGGCAATCTGGAAATTTGCCCTGACCGATGAAGACACCGCCAAACTGAATACTTTCGCAAAACATGTCGAGCATACGCTGGGTCTGGAATGTGAATGGTCCTGGCACGATCAGGTGGATATCGCCCGTAAAGGCAACAGCAAAGGAAAGCGTCTGACCCAGTTCGTTGAGTCACAGGGCTGGTCAATGCAGGACGTGATTGCCTTCGGCGATAACTATAACGACATCAGCATGCTGGAAGCGGCCGGAACGGGCGTGGCGATGGGCAACGCCGATGATGCGGTGAAAGCGCGTGCTAACGTGGTGATTGGCGATAACACCACCGACAGCATCGCGCAGTATATTTATACCCACCTGCTGTAATCAGGCGGTGATAGAGACGCTCTTGATTTGCGCGTAAAGCCACAGGCCAGGCTTGATGCCTAACTCATCCCTGGCCCACGGGCTGATGCGCGCCCACAGCGTTCTGTTGCCCACTTCCAGTTGCACTTCCACCTGGCCGTTATCATCAAAACACTGCGCCACTTTTGCGCGCAAAATATTGCGGATACTGGTTTGCAGCGGCGGTTGCAGCACCAGGGAGACATCCGACGCCTGAATGCGGATCCGTAACGTGGACTGAATCGGCGTATCGATTTTATTCACCCACAAATGCTGGTCACCCAGCGCCAGCGCGGTCATCGCATAATGTGGATGGTGCTCCAGCACGCTCACCTTCAGAATGCTGCTCTGCTGCTCCTTTGGCAGCCACGGATGCATAACGCTGCTGCCCCATACCTCTTCCAGATTGCCGAATGCCTTCACCCTGCCCGCCTCCAGCACCAGCACTTTGTCGGCCAGATGTAAGATCTCATCCAGCGAATGGCTGACGTACAGCATGGGCACGTTGATTTCCCGCGCCAGACGTTGCAGATACGGCAGCAACTCGCGCTTGCGCGGAATATCCAGCGAGGCCAGCGGCTCATCCAGCAGCAACAATTCCGGCGCGGTTAACAGGGCGCGGCCAATTGCCACGCGCTGTTTTTCACCACCCGACAGCGAAGACGGGAGACGATCGAGCAGCGGTTCGATGCCCAGCAGCGCCACCAGCTTATCGAACTGTCCGGCCATGCTTTTTGCCATGCCATAGCGCAGATTTCCGCGCACGCTGTAGTGCGGAAACAGGCGCGCATCCTGAAACACATAGCCGATGCGGCGCTTATCCGGTGACAGGCAGACCTTCTTCTCCGCGTCGTTTAAGACGCGGTTATTTAACACAATTCTGCCAGACTGGGGACGCGTCAGGCCGCTAATCGCATTAATCAGCGACGTTTTCCCTGCCCCGGAAACGCCAAAAATGGCGGTGATACCGCTGGCAGGCAGCGTTTCGTTAAGCGTCAGAGTGTGGCTGCCCAGGGTTTGCGTAAAGTTGAGTTCCAGCATCACGGTTTCCCCATCCGTTCACGGCTGAGGCGCGCCAGCCATTCAGACACCAGCAGCGAGACCAGGGCGAGTACAATCGAAATAATACACAGCCGGGCCGCCGCACCTTCGCCACCCGGGGTTTGAATCAGGGTATACATGGCCGACGGGATGGTCCGCGTCTCGCCGGGAATGTTGGACACAAAGGTGATGGTCGCGCCGAACTCACCCAGTGAGCGGGCGAAGGCTAACACCGTACCGACGATAATGCCCGGTAAGGTGAGCGGAAGCGTAATGGTCAGGAATACCCGCCAGCGGCCTGCACCCAACGTGCGGGCGGCCTGCTCTAGCCGGATATCCACCCCTTCCAGCGCCAGGCGGATAGCGCGCACCATTAGCGGGAAGGACATTACTGCCGCGGCCAGAACCGCGCCGCGCCAGCTGAAAGCAAAGGTCAGGCCGAACCAGTCGTACAGCCATTCGCCGATAAAACCGCGTCGCCCCATGGAGATCAGCAGCAGATAGCCGACCACCACAGGCGGTAACACGAGCGGAAGATGGAGAACACTGTCGAGCAGGGCTTTGCCTGGAAACTTCACGCGAACCAGTAACCAGGCAAAGAACACCCCAAAGGGCAAACTCAGCGCAACCGCCAGGGAAGAGACTTTCAGGCTCAGCAGCACGGCCTGCCATTCAGGTTCGGTCAATATCATTCGTGAGTCGTAAATCCGTAACGTTTAAAGATAGCGGACGCTTCAGGCCCCTTCAGGTAGTCAACGAAGGCCGTCACGGTCGCATTTTTATGTCCATCAACTATCGCAACAGGATATTCTACTTTCTTATGCGAGTCTTCCGGGAAGGTACCGACCACCTTCACACCTTTACTGGCGACGGCGTCGGAGCCGTAAACGATCCCGAGTGGGGCTTCGTTACGCTCCACCAGCGCCAGCGCGCCGCGCACATCTTCTGCGGGAGCCAGCTTCGGTGATAAGGTCTCCCATGCGCCCAGTTTTTGCAGCGCTTCTTTCGCATAAATCCCGGCAGGAACATGCTCCGGATCGCCCACCGCCAGACGGCCACCGTTGAGCAGACGGGTCCAGTCCGTCTGTTTGTTGATGGCGATGTCGCCCTGCTTGCTGTTTGCGGGCGCGACCACCACCAGGCTATTTCCCAGCAGGGTTTCGCGGCTAGCCGTATCAACAGATTTTTTCTCCACCGCGTAGTCCATCCATTTCTGATCGGCAGAGATGAACAGATCAGCCGGAGCCCCCGCTTCGATCTGGCGGGCCAGCGTGGACGAGGAGGCAAACGACGAAACGACCTCGACGTTTTTCTCTTTTTTGTATACCGCAGCAATATCCTGCATCGCGTTAGTCAGCGACGCCGCCGCAAAGACCGTGATTTTTCCTTCATCCGCCAGCGCGTGGCCGGTGAGTGAGAGAGTCAGCGTTGCCCCTGCGAAAAGGCGTACCCATGAACGTGCCATTTGAAGCTCCTGTGCATATCGTTATATACAAACAAATATAACGACATATCGCAGGCGTTCCTAGCGCTAAATCGTACCCATTAATGCGTAAACTCAAGGAACGTTGTAAAAGATATCGGCGGGAGAGGAATAAACTTGAGAGCAAAACGCCCGGGCTGGCCGGGCGTTTTGGAGGAAATCATTGCTGCTTTTTAGGCTGGTCACGACGATGACCAATGTTCGAAAAGACGTTGAACACTTCACCCAGGCCGTAGATGGCACCGAGGATGATAGCCATCACTACTGGCACCATGATTACCGCGAATACCAGACTTTTCAACAACTCTAACATGGTTTTCTCCAGATCTTGTGAACGGCTTATTCTACCCTGAAAAGTAAGAAAAACATCCCCTTTTGTGCGGTGCGCTTTCCGCACCCGGACATTTGGGTCACAATAACCTTTTTGCCGGGACATTGTTATGCAGGCCGAAATTCTCCTCACCTTACGACTTCAGCATAAGCTTTTCGCCGATCCGCGACGCATCGCCCTGTTAAAACAAATAGAACAAACTGGCTCGATTAGCCAGGGAGCCAAAAACGCCGGCATCAGCTATAAAAGCGCCTGGGATGCGATTAACGACATGAACACCCTGAGCGAACAAACGCTGGTAGAGCGCGCCACCGGCGGAAAAGGCGGCGGCGGCGCCGTGTTGACGCGTTACGGGCAACGCCTGATCCAGCTCTATGACTTACTGGCGCAGATCCAGCAAAAAGCATTTGATGTGCTGAGCGATGACGACAACCTGCCGCTGGACAGCCTGCTGGGCGCCATCTCCCGTTTCTCTTTGCAGACCAGCGCCCGCAACCAATGGTTTGGTACGGTGACGGGGCGCGATCATTCGCAGGTGCAGGAGCATATTGAGATCCTGCTCGCGGACGGCACAACGCGCCTGAAAGCCGCCATCACCGCGCAAAGCGGTCAACGCCTCGGGCTGAACGAAGGTCAGGAAGTGCTGGTATTACTCAAAGCGCCCTGGATCAGCATCACGCTTAACCCTGAGCAGGCCGCCGAGGCCGACAACCAGCTACGCGGGCGTATCAGCCACATCGAGCGAGGCGCAGAACAGTGTGAAGTGCTGATGACCCTGCCGGATGGACAGTCGCTCTGCGCCACCGTTCCGGTGAACGACGCGACCGAATTAGATGAAGGTGCTGTGGTGACCGCATATTTCAATGCAGACCGGGTAATTATCGCCACATTGTGCTAAGCGCATTGACAACCCCACCAACACTGAGTATCCCTGACATCTGTTGCTGCAAAAAATGGGATAACACATGTCATCATTGCATATTTCGCAAGGCACGTTTCGTCTTAGCGATACCCGTACCTTATCGCTGCCAGAGTTAACCCTTCGCGCCGGAGAAAGCTGGGCGTTTGTGGGCACGAATGGCAGCGGAAAATCCGCGCTGGCCCGCGCCCTGGCTGGCGAATTAACCCAGCTGAAGGGGGAGCGTCAGTGCACCTTTACCCGGCTGACGCGCCTTTCCTTTGAACAGCTGCAAAAGCTGGTCAGCGATGAGTGGCAGCGTAACAATACCGATTTGCTCAGCCCCGGCGAAGAAGATACCGGCCGCACGACGGCGGACATTATCCAGGATGAGATAAAAGATCCTGCCCGCTGTCAGCAGCTGGCGGAGCAATTTGGCATTACCGCCCTGCTTAACCGCCGCTTTAAATATCTCTCTACCGGCGAGACGCGCAAAACGCTGCTGTGTCAGGCGCTGATGAGCGAGCCGGAACTCCTGATTCTGGATGAACCGTTTGACGGACTGGATGTGCAGTCCCGTGCGCAGCTGGCAGCGTTGCTGGCGTCGCTTAACCAGCAGGGATACACCCTTGTGCTGGTCCTTAACCGCTTTGATGAGATCCCGGATTTCGTACATTACGCGGGCGTGCTGGCGGACTGTAGCCTGACCAAAACCGGCGAGAAAGCCGTACTGCTCCGGCAGGCGCTAATTGCACAGCTGGCCCACAGCGAGAAACTGGACGGTATTGCGCTGCCGGAGCCGGATGCCCCTTCGGCACGCCACGGGCTGGATCCTGACCAGCCGCGCATTGTGCTGCGCGATGGGGTGGTTGCTTACGACGATCGCCCTATTCTTAATCATCTCAGTTGGACGGTTAATCCTGGTGAGCACTGGCAGATCGTCGGCCCCAACGGGGCGGGTAAATCCACGCTGCTAAGCCTGATCACTGGCGATCACCCGCAGGGTTACAGCAACGATTTGACCCTCTTCGGCCGCCGCCGCGGCAGCGGGGAAACCATCTGGGATATCAAAAAGCATATCGGTTATGTTAGCAGCAGCCTGCATCTGGACTACCGGGTGAGCACTACGGTGCGAAACGTGATCCTCTCTGGCTTCTTCGACTCCATTGGTATTTATCAGGCGGTATCCGACAAGCAGCACAAGCTGGCGCAGCAGTGGCTGGATATTCTGGGTATGGACAACCGGGTAGCCGATGCGCCATTCCACAGCCTGTCGTGGGGGCAGCAGCGGCTGGCATTGATCGTCCGCGCGCTGGTTAAGCATCCTACTCTGCTGATTCTTGATGAACCGTTGCAGGGGCTGGATCCCCTCAACCGTCAGCTGATCCGCCGCTTTGTGGATGTCCTGATTAGCGAAGGTGAAACCCAGCTGCTGTTTGTCTCCCACCATGCTGAGGATGCCCCATCCTGCATCACCCATCGGCTGGAATTTGTGCCTGACGGCGAGCATTACCGCTACCTGCTGAGCAAAATCGATTAACGCGTGGAGGGCGCTGCCCTCCGCTTTTCAGACAACCTGCAACAATACATCTCTATCTCTTTGATCTACAATGCACTCAGTCTGTGAAAAAGCGCCTGTGAAAACCAGTGTAAACGATACCACTATTTTATCCCATGTCACACTTTTCGCGTCTCTGATATGCTATGGTTAATTCATACCATAAGCCTAATGGAGCGAAATATGCGAGTTCTGGTAACAGGTGGTAGCGGTTACATAGGAAGTCATACCTGCGTACAACTTCTGCAAAGCGGCCACGATGTCGTCATTCTTGATAACCTGTGCAACAGTAAGCGCAGCGTGCTGCCGGTCATTGAACGCCTTTCGGGTAAACAGCCGACTTTCGTGGAAGGCGATATCCGCAATGAAGCATTGATGACTGAAATCCTTCACGATCACGCGATTGAAACCGTTATCCACTTCGCGGGCCTGAAAGCGGTTGGCGAATCGGTAGCAAAACCGCTTGAGTACTACGACAACAACGTCAACGGTACCCTGCGTCTGATCTCCGCCATGCGTGCGGCAAACGTGAAAAACTTTATCTTCAGCTCTTCCGCGACCGTCTACGGCGATCAGCCAAAAATTCCTTACGTTGAAAGCTTCCCGACCGGTACGCCGCAAAGCCCGTATGGCAAAAGCAAGCTGATGGTAGAGCAGATCCTGACCGACCTGCAAAAAGCCCAGCCTGAGTGGAGCATCGCGCTGCTGCGCTACTTCAACCCGGTTGGCGCGCATCCGTCAGGCGACATGGGTGAAGATCCGCAGGGCATTCCAAATAACCTGATGCCGTATATCGCGCAGGTTGCCGTAGGGCGTCGCGACTCCCTGGCGATTTTTGGTAACGATTATCCCACCGAAGACGGCACCGGCGTGCGCGATTACATTCACGTGATGGATCTGGCCGACGGCCACGTGGCGGCGATGCAGCAGCTGGCGGATAAACCGGGCGTGCATATTTACAACCTCGGCGCCGGCGTCGGCAGCAGCGTGCTGGATGTGGTGAATGCCTTCAGTAAAGCCTGCGGCAAGCCAGTGAAGTATCACTTCGCGCCGCGTCGTGATGGCGACCTCCCGGCTTACTGGGCCGATGCCACCAAAGCGGATAAAGAGCTTAACTGGCGTGTTACCCGCACGCTTGATGAAATGGCACAGGATACCTGGCACTGGCAGTCACGCCATCCGCAGGGTTATCCGGATTAAGGATTTGTCATGACACAATTCAATCCCGTCGATCACCCGCATCGTCGTTTTAACCCGCTCAGCGGGCAATGGATTTTAGTTTCACCGCATCGCGCCAAGCGCCCCTGGCAGGGGGCGCAAGAGACGCCTGCAAAACAGTCGCTGCCACAGCACGATCCGGACTGCTTCCTCTGTCCGGGCAACACGCGCGTGACGGGCGATACAAACCCGAACTACAAGGGCACCTTCGTTTTCACTAACGATTTTGCGGCGCTGATGACCGACACGCCGGACGCGCCGGAAAACCACGACCCGCTGATGCGCTGTGAAAGCGCCCGCGGCACCAGCCGCGTGATCTGCTTCTCTCCCGATCACAGCAAAACGCTGCCGGAGCTGAGCGTTGAGGCGCTGAAAGAGGTGGTCAGCACCTGGCAGGCGCAAACGGCGGAGCTGGGCCAGACCTATCCGTGGGTGCAGGTATTTGAAAATAAAGGCGCGGCGATGGGCTGCTCTAACCCGCATCCGCACGGCCAGATCTGGGCGAACAGCTTCCTGCCGAACGAAGCCGAACGTGAAGACCGGCTGCAAAAAGCCTATTTCGCCCAGAACGGTTCGCCGATGCTGGTGGATTACACCCAGCGTGAACTGGCGGACGGCAGCCGCACTGTGGTGGAAACCGAGCACTGGCTTGCGGTAGTCCCTTACTGGGCGGCGTGGCCGTTTGAAACGCTGCTGCTGCCAAAGGCCCATGTTCAGCGTATTACGGACCTCAGCGACGCCCAGCGAGACGACCTTGCCCTGGCGCTGAAAAAACTGACCAGCCGCTACGACAACCTGTTCCAGTGTTCCTTCCCCTACTCCATGGGCTGGCACGGTGCGCCGTTTAACGGCGAAGAGAATCAACACTGGCAGTTACATGCACACTTCTATCCGCCGCTGCTGCGTTCTGCGACGGTACGTAAATTCATGGTGGGCTATGAAATGCTGGCGGAAACCCAGCGCGACCTGACGGCGGAACAGGCGGCAGAACGCCTGCGTGCCGTTAGCGACGTCCATTACCGCGAATCAGGAGTCTAAAAATGAGTCTGAAAGATAAAACACAATCCCTGTTTGCTGAAAAATTTGGCTACCCTGCCACCCATATTATCCAGGCGCCAGGCCGCGTTAATCTGATCGGCGAGCACACCGACTATAACGACGGTTTTGTCCTGCCGTGTGCCATCGACTACCAGACGGTGATCGCCTGCACGAAACGTTCAGATCGTAACGTGCGAGTGATCGCCGCGGATTACGGCAACGAAATTGACGAATTTTCCCTTGATGCGCCGATCGTGACCCACGACAGCCAGCAGTGGTCGAACTATGTTCGCGGCGTGGTGAAGCATCTTCTGAAGCGTAACAAGAATTTCGGCGGGGCCGATCTGGTGATCAGCGGCAACGTGCCGCAAGGGGCGGGATTAAGCTCTTCCGCATCGCTGGAAGTGGCGGTCGGCACCGTGTTCCAGCAGCTTTATCATCTGCCGCTGGACGGGGCGCAGATCGCCCTCAACGGTCAGGAAGCGGAAAACCAGTTCGTGGGCTGCAACTGCGGCATTATGGATCAGCTGATTTCCGCGCTGGGCAAGAAAGAACATGCTTTGCTGATTGACTGCCGCTCCCTCGGGACCAAAGCGGTTCCACTGCCAAAAGGTGCGGCTGTGGTGATCATCAACAGCAACTTCAAACGCACCCTGGTGGGGAGCGAGTACAACACCCGCCGCGAGCAGTGTGAAACCGGCGCGCGCTTCTTCCAGCAGCCAGCCCTGCGTGATGTCTCACTTGACGAATTTAACAAGGTTGCCCACGAACTGGATCCGGTTGTCACGAAGCGCGTGCGTCACGTGCTGACGGAAAATGCCCGTACCGTAGAAGCCGCCTCCGCGCTGGCGAAAGGTGACCTGAAACGGATGGGCGAGCTGATGGCCGAATCGCATGCCTCCATGCGCGACGATTTCGAAATCACCGTGCCACAAATCGACACCCTGGTTGAAATTGTGAAAGCCACGATTGGCGACAAAGGCGGCGTGCGTATGACCGGGGGTGGATTTGGCGGCTGTGTCGTCGCCCTGGTGCCGGAAGAGCTGGTCCCTGCCATTCAGGACGCGGTGGCTAAACAGTACGAAGCCAAAACGGGCATCAAAGAAACTTTCTATGTCTGCAAAGCATCACAAGGAGCCGGACAGTGCTAAACGAAACACCTACTCTCGCACCGGATGGTCTGCCGTATCGCCTGTTGACCCTGCGCAACAGCGCCGGGATGGTGGTTACGCTGATGGACTGGGGCGCAACGTTACTTTCTGCCCGCGTACCAATGCCTGACGGCAGCGTGCGCGAAACCCTGCTCGGCTGCGCATCGCCCGAGCAGTATATCGAGCAGACCGCTTTTCTGGGCGCATCCATAGGCCGCTACGCCAACCGCATCGCCAGAAGCCGGTTTACGCTGGACGGCGTAACCTATTCCCTGCTTGCCAGCCAGGGTGAAAATCAGCTGCACGGCGGCCCGGAAGGGTTTGATAAACGTCGCTGGAAGATTGTGCAGCAAAATGACGGTGAGGTCTGGTTCTCTCTGGACTCCCTCGACGGAGACCAGGGCTTCCCGGGCAATCTCACCGCAACCGCACGCTTTACCCTGACCGAAGATAATCGTATCGCCATTGAGTACCGCGCGACCGTCGACAAGCCGTGCCCGGTCAACCTGACTAACCACGCCTATTTCAACCTTGACGGCAATCAGACCGATGTCCGCAGCCACAAACTCCAGATCCTGGCGGACGCGTATCTGCCGGTCGATGAGATGGGTATCCCTTATCAGGGGCTGAAACCGGTAAGCGGTAATAGCTTTGATTTCCGTCAGCCGAAAACCATCGCCCAGGATTTCCTGAGTGATGACGATCAGCGCAAGGTGAAAGGCTACGACCACGCTTTCCTGTTGCAGGCGAAAGGCGATCTTTCTCAACCTGCCGCACAGGTCTGGTCTGCGGATGAGAAGTTACAGATGACGGTCTACACCACCGCCCCTGCCCTGCAGTTCTACTCCGGTAACTACCTGGAGGGGACCACGGCGCGTGAACATAACGACTACGCCGCCTGGCAAGGTCTGGCGCTGGAGAGCGAGTTCCTGCCGGACAGTCCTAACCATCCTGAATGGCCGCAGCCGGACTGTGTGCTGCGTCCGGGTGAAGAGTACGTAAGCGTCACAGAGTATCATTTCATTCCGCGCGCATAATTTCCGGCGGCGCTACGCGTGCACGGGCCTACGAATGTAGGCCGGATAAGCGAAGCGCCATCCGGCAAAAAGCCTGGCCCTCACCGCGAGGGCTTTTTTCCGCTCAGCTTGCTGAAAATAGCGGCGATCGCAGACAAAATCATAACCCTGGATTCACATGCATCTTACACTCTCGAACTATTTTCGCTATGGTTAGGGTTAAGCGTTGCTGCTGGCACAGTCACGGCAATATAATGAGAATTGTTATCATTCAAAATGCTTGAGGAGTAAGAAATGGCTAATACTAAGCTTGTCCTGGTGCGCCACGGCGAAAGCCAGTGGAACAACGAAAACCGCTTCACCGGTTGGTATGACGTTGATCTGTCCGAGAAAGGCGTGAGCGAAGCAAAAGCGGCAGGTAAACTGCTGAAAGAAGAAGGCTTCACCTTTGACTTTGCTTACACCTCTGTGCTGAAACGTGCCATCCATACCCTGTGGAACATTCTGGACGAGCTGGATCAGGCCTGGCTGCCGGTTGAGAAATCCTGGAAACTGAACGAGCGTCACTATGGTGCGCTGCAAGGTCTGAACAAAGCAGAAACCGCAGAAAAATACGGTGACGAGCAGGTTAAGCAGTGGCGTCGTGGTTTTGCGGTCACGCCTCCAGAGCTGAGCAAAGATGACGAGCGCTACCCGGGCCACGATCCGCGTTACGCGAAGCTGACTGAGGCTGAACTGCCGCAGACCGAAAGCCTGGCGCTGACCATCGACCGTGTTGTGCCTTACTGGAACGAAACCATTCTGCCACGCCTGAAAAGCGGCGAGCGCGTCATTATCGCTGCTCACGGTAACTCCCTGCGTGCGCTGGTGAAATACCTGGACAACATGGGTGAAGATGAAATTCTCGAGCTGAACATCCCTACCGGCGTGCCGCTGGTGTATGAGTTCGACGAAAACTTCAAGCCAGTTAAACATTACTACCTGGGTAACGCCGACGAAATCGCTGCAAAAGCGGCGGCCGTGGCGAACCAGGGTAAAGCGAAGTAATTTTCGCCGGACATAAAAAAAGCGTGGAGCAATCCACGCTTTTTTATTGCCCGCGATAAACTTAACCGCGACGCGCTTTTACCGCATCCGCCAGCTGACGCAGGATCGCATCGGTATCATCCCAGCCAATGCAGGCATCCGTCACGCTCTTACCGTAGACCAGCGGCTCGCTGCCCTCCAGATTCTGATTGCCTTCCACCAGATGGCTCTCAATCATCACCCCAATCACTGCGCGTTCACCGTTGGCGATTTGCTGACAAACGTCTGCACCAACTTCCATCTGCTTTTTGAACTGTTTGCTTGAGTTCGCATGGCTGAAATCGATCATGATCTGCGGCGCCAGTCCCGCTTTCTCCAGACCCGCCTTCACTTCCGCCACGTGTTTAGCGCTGTAGTTAGGCTCTTTACCGCCGCGCAGAATGATATGGCAATCGCCATTACCGCTGGTATTCACGATAGCCGAGTGGCCCCACTTAGTCACCGACAGGAAGCAGTGCGGCGCGCCAGCCGCATTGATGGCATCAATAGCGACTTTGATGGTGCCATCAGTGCCGTTTTTGAAACCCACCGGGCATGACAGGCCAGACGCCAGCTCACGGTGAACCTGCGATTCAGTCGTACGCGCACCAATAGCGCCCCAGCTCATCAGGTCAGCCAGATACTGCGGGGTGATCATATCGAGGAATTCTCCGGCAGCAGGCAGCCCGCTGTCGTTAATCTCCAGCAGCAGCTTACGCGCAATACGCAGGCCGTCGTTGATCTGGAAACTGTTGTCCATGTGCGGATCGTTGATCAACCCTTTCCAGCCCACGGTGGTACGCGGTTTTTCGAAATAAACGCGCATCACAATTTCCAGTTCGCCCTTCAGCTCTTCGCGCAGGGTGAGCAGACGTGACGCGTACTCTTTGGCCGCAGCAGGATCGTGAATGGAGCACGGTCCGATGACCACCAGAAGACGATCGTCGCTACCTTTCAGGATCTTGTGGATCGCCTTGCGGGCATGAGACACCGTGTTGGCGGCATTTTCGGTGGCGGGGAATTTTTCAAGGAGCGCTACGGGAGGTAATAACTCATTGATCTCTTTAATGCGTAAATCGTCGTTCTGATAATTCATCTTCTTTCCGGCTCTGCCATATCTTTAGTAATGAAAGCAATGCTTTCAATCTAACTTGTCGGTCACGAAGTGTAAACGGCCTTTTACACTTTGCGCAGATAATTCCTGGAATTCGCCTAAAATACGCAACAAAATAGCGAAAAATGAGATCTCGCCTAAGCTTTTTACTTGTAACGACTGTTTTTAAATATTTATACGCGATTCCATCCTGACATAATTCAGGAATCTGGGATCTTTCGCCACTGAACAAGATGCACTGTTGGAGAATGTTATCCAGCGTAACGATAAGAACAGGAGCACCATGATGAAAATGACGAAACTGACTACGCTTTTCCTGACGGCAACCCTTACCCTGGCAAGCGGTAGCGTACTGGCAGCCGATACAGGCTCCTCCGGCAGCAACGGCGACGCGAATGCCGCTGCCGAAGCGGGCCAGGTTGCGCCGGATGCAAAACAGAATATCGCGCCAAATAATGTTGATAACAGTAATATCAACACGGGCAATACCAACACCGGCGGTACGAATACCGGCACGATGAACCATGACGGTATGAGCACTGACGAAGTTCACAAAAACTCAATGTGTAAAGACGGGAAATGCCCGGACCCGAATGACAAAGTGGGCAGCGATGCCAATACCAAAACGGACGGTACTACCCAGTAATCTTCCGTAAGGTAAAAGAGGGAGAGCGAATGCTCTCCTTTTTTATTTAAGCTCTTAAAAACGCTACACTAAAAATAATAATAAATCAGGAACGATACCATGGCGCACTCCCACTCCCATTCCCACTCCACTGGCGATGAAAATGCCAAACGGCTTCTGCTGGCTTTTGGCGTCACTGCCACCTTTATGATTATTGAGGTGACAGGCGGACTGATCTCCGGATCGCTGGCGCTGCTGGCCGATGCCGGGCATATGCTGACCGACGCTGCAGCGCTCCTGTTTGCTCTGCTGGCCGTGCAGTTTGCCCGTCGCCCTCCCAATGCCCGCCACACCTTTGGCTGGCTCAGACTGACCACACTTGCTGCGTTCGTGAATGCGATTGCACTGGTGGTTATTACCATTCTTATCGTCTGGGAGGCGTTTCAGCGCTTTCGTCATCCACAACCGGTAGCCGGAACGACGATGATGGTGATTGCTATTGCCGGGTTGGTCGCCAATATTCTGGCATTCTGGATATTGCACCGCGGCAGCAGCGAAAAAAATCTGAACGTACGGGCCGCGGCGCTTCACGTGCTGGGCGATCTGCTGGGTTCCGTAGGTGCCATCGTCGCCGCGCTGATCATTATGGGTACGGGCTGGACCCCCATCGACCCGATTCTTTCGGTGCTGGTATCGTGCCTTGTATTACGCAGTGCCTGGCGGCTGTTGAAAGAGAGCGTGAATGAACTGCTGGAAGGCGCTCCCACGTCGCTGGATATTGGCGAGCTAAAACGCAATCTGTGTCGTTCCATTCCTGAAGTCCTTAACGTTCACCACGTTCACGTCTGGCTGGTGGGTGAGAAACCGCTTATGACGCTGCACGTTCAGGTTATTCCGCCCCACGATCACGATGCGTTGCTTGAACGTATTCGGCACTTCCTTGAGCATCACTACGAAATTGCGCACTCCACCATCCAGATGGAGTATCAGCCCTGTAACGGGCCAGACTGTCACCTGAACGAGGCGCAGTCCGGCCACTCACACGAGCATCACCATTAGCGGGAAAGCGCACGAGAGCCACGCTCACGCGCGCTGTTGATCCACATGCGGCTACCGTTCAGGGCAATGACGGTCAGCAGCATATACTCCAGCGACATGGCATAAACGCCCTGACGGGCAAAAATCACCACGCTAATCACGTTGATGACCACCCACAGCAGCCAGTTTTCAACGTATTTACGGGTCATCAGGATCATTGCGGCAATCGACAGCACCATCATGCAGGAATCCCAGAACGGGAAGGCATCAGGCTGAAGCTCAGGCATCGTCACGTTTAATCCCAGACCCGACATGACCGAGACCGCCACGCGCGTCAGGAAGGCAAATACCGGGTCAATAAAGACGGTCATAAAGCCGATTGCCACCACGCAGGCCGCGAGCCAGGCAATGGCTTTTGGCAACGGCAGCCAGCGGATTTGCAGCTCCGCCTCCTGCTGACTGTTTTGCCGCGACCAGGCGTACCAGCCATAGATATTGGCCGCGAAGAAGAACAGCTGCAGAAGCAGGCTGGCGTAGAGCTGGATCTGGAAGAAGATGATCGCAAACAGCGTGACGTTTATCAGCCCGAACGCATAGTTACTGATCTTCTCAAGGCTGGCCAGCCAGATACAGAGTAAACCGGCCAGCGTACCTACCGCTTCAATCCACGACAGGTCATAGCCGCCCGCACCAATCGGGATATGAACCAGGATGTTCTGTGTGCTAAAAAAATCCATTTTTTCTCCGGGGCGTAATAAGTTAAGTACGTAGTGTAGCCGCAAAATCCAGCATACGGTTAAGCGGAATTAACGCGCCTTCGCGCAGGGCGGCGTCTACGTGGATCTCATGCGCTGCGCCACCGATCTCCAGCCCCTCCGCTATCGCCTTAAGTCCATTCATCGCCATCCACGGGCAGTGCGCGCAGCTTCGACAGGTCGCCCCTTCTCCGGCGGTTGGCGCTTCGAGCAGCTCTTTTTCTGGTACGGCCTGCTGCATTTTATAGAAGATACCGCGATCGGTCGCCACGATGAGCTGCTTGTGCGGCAGGGTTTTTGCCGCGTTTATCAACTGGCTGGTTGAGCCGACGGCGTCCGCCATCTCAACAATCGACTGCGGCGACTCCGGATGCACCAGAATTGCGGCCTGCGGGTATAAGCGTTTCATCCTGGTCAGTGCCTGGGTCTTAAACTCGTCGTGAACGATACAGGCGCCCTGCCAGCACAGTACATCCGCACCGGTCTGTTTTTGTACGTAGTTTCCCAGGTGACGATCGGGCGCCCAGATGATTTTCTCCCCCAGGCTGTCCAGATGTTCAATCAGCTCAACGGCAATACTGGACGTTACTACCCAGTCTGCCCGGGCTTTCACCGCCGCAGACGTATTTGCATAGACCACCACGGTACGGTCAGGGTGGGCATCACAGAAGGCGGTGAACTCATCAATCGGGCAACCGAGGTCAAGAGAACATTCGGCATTCAGAGTAGGCATCAGAATCGTTTTTTCCGGGCTGAGGATTTTTGCCGTTTCACCCATAAAACGAACCCCCGCGACCAGTAGCGTGGAGGCTGAATGCTTAGCACCGAAACGCGCCATCTCCAGGGAGTCTGAGATACAGCCACCCGTCTCTTCCGCCAGCTGCTGAATTTCCGGGTCGGTGTAGTAATGCGCCGCCATCACCGCATCACGCTCTTTAAGGAGGCGCTTGATTTTTTCACGATAGAACTGCTTCTCATCCCGGCTTAGCGGAGCTGGCTTCGGCGGGAAGGGATAGATTGCGGTTTCGGGATCAAACATCACACTCATTATGGCTTCTCGTTTTACTGGCTTAACAATATTGCCTTTGTTTTGCATGAGATAACAAAAATGAGGCAATGGTGTTTTGTATACTAAACAAGATAGCGAATTTGAGGGGGAATGTCATCGGGAATTGATGCCGGTAGCATCTGTCGGGTGGCGGCTTCGCCTTACCCGACTTACAAGGCACTGGCGAACGACAGATAGCAAAAAGGCGCCTTTAGGGCGCCTTTCTACACTGGTGGGTCGTGCAGGATGACTCGGCTTCGCCTCGCCCTTCGGGCCGTTGCTAAAGCAACGTTATCCTTCACGTGTAGTATCTGAGTAAGATATTAAAATTGGTGGGTCGTGCAGGATTCGAACCTGCGACCAATTGATTAAAAGTCAACTGCTCTACCAACTGAGCTAACGACCCGAGTGGTGGGTGATGACGGGCTCGAACCGCCGACCCCCTCCGTGTAAAGGAGATGCTCTACCAACTGAGCTAATCACCCACTCTGTACTGCCGGAACTGCTTTAAGTGGTGGGTCGTGCAGGATTCGAACCTGCGACCAATTGATTAAAAGTCAACTGCTCTACCAACTGAGCTAACGACCCACTTTTGCGCTGCTTTCACGTTGTTTGATATCCCGTGGCAACGGCGGCATATATTACTGATTTAAGAATTCTGCGCAACAAAAATTTCGATGAAGATCACTTAACTGCTTAGGAATCATGCTGCACGACCAGAAATGACGCGATTTCTGGTCATGCGATAATCAACCCATCGAACTTAAACGTTTTTGCGCTTGTTTGGCGCCGTCTGTACCCGGGAATTTTGCAACCACCTGCTGATAAACCGCTTTGGCTTTTGCAGTGTCGCCTTTGTCCTGCATGATCACGCCGACTTTATACATCGCATCAGGCGCTTTCGGTGATTTCGGGTAATTTTTCACCACAGAGGCAAAATAAAACGCCGCATCATCCTTTTTACCCTTGTTGTAATTCAACTGACCCAGCCAGTAGTTCGCATTTGGCTGGTAAGTGGAATCAGGGTACTTCTTAACGAAGTTCTGAAACGCAACGATAGCATCGTCCTGGCGCGATTTATCCTGCACCAGGGCAATGGCCGCGTTATAGTCCGTATTCGCGTCACCGCTCTGTACAGGCGCACCTGACGACGCGGAGGCATCTGCCGCAGGTGCAGGCGTCGCCGTACCGCTTTGATCGCCTGCTGCTGGCTGTGCAGCCGCACCGCCGCTGCTCAGGCTATCCATCTGCGACAAGATTTGCTTCTGGCGTTCCACAACCTGATTAAGCTGATACTGACTCTCCTGGATCTGACCACGAAGGGAATCGATATCGTTCTGGTTGTCAGAAAGTTGCTGCTGGAGTTGAGTTAAAAGCTGGCTGTGAGCGTTAGAGATACGCTCGAGTTGAGTGACCCGGTCTTCTACCGAGCCTGAGCCGACACTACTGATTGGTGCCTGAGCAAAAGCGGCCCAGGGGGCCGCTATTCCAACCAGTAACGACAGACTCATCAGATGATGTCTGAAGTTACTGCTCATGCAATTCTCTTAGTAAACGAGTACGGCACGACGGTTTTTGGAGTAAGCCGCTTCGTCGTGACCCAGTACTGCTGGTTTTTCTTTACCGTAAGAAACGATGGAGATCTGGTCAGCAGAAACGCCTTTACCCTGCAGGTACATTTTAACAGCGTTCGCACGACGTTCACCCAGGGAGATGTTGTACTCTGGAGTACCACGTTCGTCCGCGTGACCTTCTACGGTGACTTTGTAAGACGGGTTGCTACGCAGGAAGTTTGCGTGCGCATCCAGCATCGCAGCGAAGTCAGAACGGATGTCGTATTTATCCAGATCGAAGTAAACGATGTTGTTCTGCTGTAACTGCTGCATCTGAAGACGCGCTTGCTCTTCAGAAGACATATTGCCATTGCCGTTAGCGTCCATACCGGTGCCGGCACCCATCATGCCTTCGCCGCTCTGGTCATTGCTTGCGTTCTTGTTAGAAGAACACGCTGCGATTGCCATAACAGGCAGAGCGATCATCAGCCCCTTCAGCACTTTGTTCAGTTGCATTTCTAAGATTCCTTTAGTAATCAATTAATTATTATTACAGATACGGCGACCAGGCAGGTGATTTTACCTGTCCATCAGTTGCCGGAAGACGCGCTTTGAAACGCCCATCTGTAGAAACCAGATTCAGCACGGATCCCATCCCCTGAGAAGAGCTGTAGATTACCATGGTGCCGTTAGGTGCCAGACTTGGCGTTTCATCCAGGAACGTTGACGACAGTATTTGTACGCCTCCCGTTACCAGATCTTGTTTGGCAATGTGCTGCTGACCACCCGCAGTGCTGACCATTACCATTGTTTTACCATCGGCACTGACGTCAGCATCCTGGTTCTGAGAACCTTCCCAGGTAATACGCTGCGCTGCTCCGCCGTTGATATTCACTTTATAAACTTGTGGACGACCTGCCTGGTCGGACGTAAAGGCCAGATTCTGGCTGTCCGGGAACCAGGTTGGCTCAGTGTTATTGCTACGACCATCCGTGACCTGACGGATCTGACCAGAACCAATATCCATTACGTACAGGTTCAGGCTACCGGTTTTAGACAGGGCAAACGCCAGTTTGGTACCGTCCGGAGAGAACGCAGGTGCACCGTTGTGACGTGGGAATGACGCAACCTGACGAACAGCACCGTTAGAGAGCGTCTGGATGACCAGCGCGGAGCGGCCGCTTTCGAAGGTCACATACGCCAGCTTTGAGCCGTCCGGAGACCATGCCGGAGACATCAGCGGCTGCGGTGAACGGTGTACGGTGAACTGGTTGTAACCATCGTAGTCAGAGACGCGCAGCTCATAAGGGAACTGGCCGCCGTTGGTCTGTACCACGTACGCGATACGGGTACGGAACGCACCTTTAATACCGGTCAGCTTCTCAAACACTTCGTCACTCGCCGTGTGGCCTGCGTAACGCAGCCACTGCTTGTTCACTTTATAAGTGTTTTGAGCCAGAACGGTACCCGGCGCACCGCCGGTATCCACCAGCTGATAAGCGACGTTATAGCCGCCGTCTGGTGCAGGCGTAACCTGACCGACAACTACCGCATCAATACCCAGCGCAGACCATGCAGCAGGCTGAACGTCCTGCGCAGTACCCGGCTGCTGAGGCAGGCGGGAACGATCTAATGGGTTAAATTTACCGCTGTTACGCAGGTCAGCTGCAACAATGCCGCCAATATCTTCAGGCGCAGCGCCCGGGCCTGCCCACTGGAACGGAACGACACCAATCGGACGCGCCGAGTCCACCCCCTGGGTGATCTCGATACGTACTTCTGCGTGCAGTACAGCTGCCCACAGCATTAAAAAACTAACTGCTACACGTAATGCCTGCTTCATCATATCTCCCTTATCTGGGTAACCTTACCCACGATAATTTAGCAGAATGTTAACAAACCCAAATAGACAAAACTACTTATCCTGTTTACGACCATAGACTGTTTTTCATACTTCCGTTAGAAGAGTTGATTACAGCTTAAAGTCCAGTTTGGCATCTTTTATCCTTTCATAAACAGCCTCGCTAGGCGGTTTAGGAATGTTCGCCGATCTGGCTGCGGCCAGCGCAGCCTGACAGAGCGCAGGATCGCCCCCTTCAGACGTCACGCTTTTCAACCTGCCGTCTGGCGCAAGATTGATGTGCAGTACGCATTGCTTGCCCTGATACAGGCCTGCATCAAAGAGTCGGCTCTGAATCGCAACCTGGATCTGTTTGGCATAAGCACTGATATCTGCACCTGTTGCCCCACCGTTGGCTCCGGAGGTACCGCTGTCTTTTGACGGCTGTCCATTTCCTTTCGCCCCACCGCCCGTTTTCGGTGCATTCTTACCGGAACTCAGGTCGCCCAGCAGATCGTCAACTCCTGCGGCTGCGGCAGCTTTCTCAGCGGCAGCGGCCTTTTTAGCAGCGGCTTTTTCGGCTGCTGCTTTCTTATCGGCAGCGGCTTTCTCAGCTGCAGCTTTTTTATCAGCAGCGGCTTTTTCCGCAGCGGCGGCTTTTTCTGCCGCAGCTTTCTCAGCGGCAGCCGCTTTCTTCGCCGCTTCGGCGGCCGCTTTTTTCTCTGCTTCCTGGGCGGCTTTCTTCGCGGCTTCTGCTTCGGCTTTCTTCTGTGCGTCAGCAGCGGCTTTTTTCGCGGCTTCGGCTTCCGCTTTCTTCTTCGCATCAGCAGCGGCTTTCTTCGCGGCTTCTGCTTCGGCCTTCTTCTGCGCGTCAGCAGCGGCTTTTTTCGCTGCTTCTGCGGCTACTTTCGCCTGAGTATCTGCCTGCGCCTTAGCGTCTGCTGCGGCTTTGGCTGCCGCCTCCTCCGCCTGCTTCTGCTGTTCCTGCGCTTTCTTCGCTGCGGCTTCAGCCTGTTTCTGCTGCTCCGCCTGCTCTTTCGCGGCTTCCTGCGCCTGCAAACGCTCTTTCTCAAGCTGCTTCAAACGTTCCTGCTCGGCGGCCTGCTTTTCACGCAGCTCTTCCGCCTGCTGTTGCGCCTGTTTTTCACGCTGCTCTTCAGCGCGTTTTGCGCTCGCCTGCTGCTGTTGCTGACGATTATAGTTCTGCACTACCGCACCGGGATCTACCATGACGGCGTCGATGGATGAGCCTCCACCACCGCCCGATGCATCAATGTGCTCATCGAACGAACTCCAGATCAGCGCTGCAAAAAGAATCACGTGCAGCACTGCGGAGACGATTATCGCTCGCTTAAGCTTGTCGTTCTGTTCGGTTGCCTTTGACACTATCGGTTCCCAAAAACTACGCAGATGATCAAATAGGCTGAGTCATTAAGCCAACTGACTTAACGCCCGCGCTATGTAGCAAGTTCAGCGCTTTGATAATTTCATCATATGGTACGTCTTTCGCACCACCGATTAAGAAGACCGTCTTCGGATTTGACTCCAGGCGTCGTTGCGCTTCAGCAATAACCTGCTCGGGCGGAAGCTGATCCATACGATCTTTCTCTACCACCACGCTGTACTGCCCTACGCCGGAAACCTCAATGATGACCGGAGGATCGTCATTGGTGCTTACCGCCTGTGATTCTGTCGCATCCGGCAGATCCACTTCCACGCTCTGGGTGATGATGGGCGCTGTCGCCATAAAGATCAGCAGCAGCACCAGCAGCACGTCCAGTAACGGAACGATATTGATTTCGGACTTGAGCTCGCGACGACCTCGTCCACGCGATCTGGCCATGGTTTACCCCTTGTTGCTCTCGGTGCTGGTAAACGCCTGACGATGCAGAATCGCGGTGAACTCTTCCATAAAGTTGTCGTAGTTCAGTTCCAGTTTATTCACGCGCTGGTTCAGACGGTTGTACGCCATTACCGCCGGAATTGCCGCGAACAGACCGATTGCGGTCGCGATCAGTGCTTCTGCGATACCCGGTGCCACCATCTGCAAGGTTGCCTGCTTCACCGCCCCCAGGGCGATAAAGGCGTGCATGATCCCCCACACCGTACCAAACAGGCCGATATACGGGCTGATGGAGCCAACGGTACCGAGGAAAGGAATATGCGTTTCAAGATTTTCCAGTTCACGATTCATGGAGATGCGCATCGCACGCGACGCACCTTCTACCACGGCTTCCGGCGCATGGTTGTTAGCACGGTGTAAGCGAGCGAACTCTTTGAAACCGCTATAAAAAATTTGTTCGGAGCCTGAAAGGTTATCACGGCGTCCCTGGCTTTCCTGATAGAGACGAGAAAGCTCTATACCCGACCAGAACTTATCTTCAAACGCTTCGGCTTCGCGGCCAGCGGCATTGAGGATACGCGTTCTCTGGATGATGATGGCCCAGGATGCGATTGAAAAACCAATCAAAATCAACATGATAAGTTTAACCAGAAGGCTTGCCTTCAGGAACAAATCAAGGATATTCATGTCAGTCACTGCTTAAACTCCGCGACAATAGACTTAGGAAGCGCACGAGGCTTCATTATGGTTGGATCAACACAGACAATCAGGACTTCAGCTGAGTTAAGTACCGTGTTCTCTGCATTGACTATCCGCTGCGTGAAAACCAGTGAAGTTCCGCGCATTGATGTAATTTCTGTTTGGACTTCGAGCATATCGTCGAGTCTGGCAGGCGCAAAATACTCAAGCGTCATCTTGCGTACCACGAAGGCAACTCGCTCAGCCAACAGCACCTGTTGACTAAAGTGATGATGGCGCAGCATCTCTGTGCGTGCCCGTTCATAAAAAGCAACGTAGCTGGCGTGGTAGACCACACCACCGGCATCGGTATCTTCGTAATAGACACGTACCGGCCATCGAAACAGCGTTGTATTCACTTTACATCCCGGTAATACAAGAAAAGTTGGAGCTTTCAAACTTCGCTACTATACGCGCGGGAATGATGGTTTGGAATGGGGGAAAGTAAACGGAGAGTAAATTTTTATGGGCTCGGGTAAGCCCATATCATTAACGGACATTTCTTATTCAGAAGAAGAAGAAAATCAAACCGGCGAGAAGAACCAGATCGGCAATCAGCGGGCAGAAGATACCCTGCCAGTGAAGCGCTTTCGGACGAAAGCCGACACCGTGAATCACACCTGCACACACCGCCCACATAATCAGGAAGCCGTGCCAGATCTCAAGCTCGCTGGTTTTAGCCGCGAAGCGCGACGGGTCCCAGAAGATACAGCCCGCCAGCAGTAATGCCATAATGAGGGAAAGCGCCCGCAGGGGGCGCTTGTCCATTACCGCATATAACGTTGCGATAATATTCATTAGTGCTTATCTTCACCTGCTTTAGACGCTTCTACATGCTCAAGCGCCAGGGCAGTGATGACACCAAATGCACAGGCAAGAAGCGTCCCTAAAATCCATGCGAAATACCACATATTCAGCTCCTTACTTAATACATAGAGTGGGTGTTGCTTTCGATATGTTCTTTAGTGATGCGACCGAACATTTTCCAGTAACACCAGGCGGTGTAGAGCAGGATAATCGGCACGAACACGCAAGCAACGTACGTCATCAGGTTCAACGTCAACTGGCTGGACGTTGCATCCCACATGGTCAGGCTAGCATTCATCATGGTGCTGGATGGCATCACGAATGGGAACATAGCAATACCTGCCGTCAGGATAATGCACGCCAGCGTCAGGGAAGAGAACACGAACGCCATAGCGCCTTTCTCCAGACGAGACATTAACACTGTCAGCAGTGGCAGCAGCACACCCAGAGCAGGGATAGCCCACAGCGCAGGCATATTGTTGAAGTTCACCAGCCATGCGCCAGCCTGACGCGCCACCTCTTTGGTCAACGGGTTAGACGGTGCGGTATGGTTAATGGCGGAGGTCACCACGTAGCCATCAATACCGTACACGACCCACACGCCTGCCAGCGCGAAGCAGACCAGCGTCACCAGCGCCGCCACCTGAGCGGTCGCACGGGAACGCAGGTGCAGTTCACCCACGGTACGCATCTGGAGATAGGTTGCGCCCTGGGTGATGATCATCGCCACGCTCACCACGCCCGCCAGCAGACCAAACGGATTCAGCAGCTGGAAGAAGTTACCGGTGTAGAACAGACGCATATATTCGTCGACGTGGAACGGTACGCCCTGTAACAGGTTACCGAACGCCACACCAATGACCAGCGGTGGAACGAAGCTACCAATGAAGATGCCCCAGTCCCACATGTTACGCCAGCGGGTGTCTTCAATCTTGGAGCGGTAGTCAAAACCTACCGGACGGAAGAATAAAGAGGCCAGCACCAGAATCATCGCCACATAGAAGCCGGAGAACGCAGCCGCGTAAACCATCGGCCAGGCAGCGAACAGCGCGCCGCCTGCGGTGATCAGCCACACCTGGTTACCGTCCCAGTGCGGGGCGATGGAGTTGATCATGATTCGACGCTCGGTGTCATTACGACCGAGGAAACGGGTGAGCATGCCCACGCCCATATCGAAACCATCGGTGACCGCAAAACCAATCAGCAGAACGCCGATCAACAGCCACCAGATAAAACGCAATACTTCATAATCGATCATTTGATGACTCCTGTCTTAGCGTGCCGGCTGAGTAGTCGTAACAGACTGCTCGTAGTGGTAGCGACCGGTTTTCAGGCTGCTTGGGCCAAGGCGCGCGAACTTGAACATCAGGAACAGTTCAGCCACCAGGAACAGGGTGTACAGACCGCAAATCAGCAGCATGGAGAAGATCAGGTCGCCTGCGGTCAGGGAGGAGTTCGCTACCGCTGTTGGCAGCACCTCACCGATCGCCCATGGCTGACGGCCATATTCCGCAACAAACCAGCCGGACTCGATAGCAATCCATGGCAGTGGGATACCGTACAGCGCGGTGCGCAGCAGCCATTTTTTCTCACCGATACGGTTACGAATGACTGACCAGAACGAGGCCGCGATGATCAGCAGCATGATAATGCCGCAACCCACCATGATGCGGAACGCGAAGTACAGCGGCGCAACGCGTGGAATAGAGTCTTTGGTTGCCATCTGAATCTGCGCTTCCGTCGCGTCGGAGACGTTCGGGGTATAGCGTTTCAGCAGCAGACCGTAACCGAGGTCTTTCTTCACGTCGTTAAATTGATCGCGAACGGCCTGGTCGGTAGAACCGGCGCGCAGCTGTTCCAGCAGCGAGTAGGCTTTCATCCCGTTACGGATACGCTCTTCATGCTGCACCATCAGATCTTTCAGGCCAGTCACCTGTTTGTCGACGGAGCGCGTGGCGATAATACCCAGAGCGTAAGGAATTTGAATGGCGAAGCGGTTTTCCTGCGCGTCCTGGTCAGGCACGCCGAACAGGGTAAACGCTGCCGGTGCCGGCTGGGTTTCCCATTCAGCTTCAATTGCGGCGAGTTTGGTTTTCTGCACGTCACCCATTTCGTAACCGGATTCATCACCCAGAACAATAACGGACAGAATCGCGGCCATACCGAAGCTTGCTGCGATAGCGAAAGAACGCTTGGCGAACGCGAAGTCACGGCCGCGCAGCATATAGTAGGAGCTGATGCCCAGCACGAACATCGCGCCGCACACATAGCCAGACGCCACGGTGTGCACGAATTTAACCTGGGCAACCGGGTTCAGGACTAGCTCAGCGAAGCTGACCATCTCCATACGCATGGTTTCGAAGTTGAAATCAGATGCGATTGGGTTTTGCATCCAGCCGTTCGCCACCAGGATCCACAGTGCGGACAAGTTGGAGCCTAATGCCACCAGCCAGGTTACCGCCATATGCTGGACTTTACCCAGACGGTCCCAACCGAAGAAGAACAGACCTACAAAGGTGGATTCGAGGAAGAAGGCCATCAGACCTTCAATGGCCAGCGGCGCACCGAAAATATCCCCTACATAGTGGGAATAGTAAGACCAGTTTGTCCCGAACTGGAACTCCATGGTCAGACCGGTTGCCACGCCCAGCGCAAAGTTGATACCAAACAACTTGCCCCAGAACTTGGTCATATCTTTATAAATCTGTTTGCCGGAGAGGACGTAAACCGTTTCCATGATGGCCAGCAGGAACGCCATACCGAGCGTCAGCGGCACAAAAAGGAAGTGGTACATCGCGGTCAAGGCAAACTGTAAGCGCGACAGTTCGACTACGTCTAACATTATGACTCCTTGCTCATCGCATGAAGACTCCGAGAGTGAACCCCGTTAGATAAGGATCCACACGCATGCCCCAATACAAAGTTATCTGCTTCCCTTCTTCGTTGCTTATTCTCTACAGGAGGAAAAAGCAATGATGAAAGGTTACAAATACGTTAAGAAAAAACCAAATTGATCCCGTAAATATAATACGCTGCAAAACCCTTACAATAAACAGGTTTTTATTCGAACAGATTTACGTTTTTCGACGGCGATCAATTTATAGCAAAATTACCACTTTTCGGCCATTTTGATCGGGAACAATTTAACGCCTTTTGGAGCCTTTTTCCAAGGATTAAACATTGATTTAAATCAAAAACAGCCGGTACTGTTAATGATGTTTCTTTGTGACATGGATAGTAAAAACCTTGTTAATAACATGTATATTTAAAGGCATTAATGGTTATAAAAGCCAGAAGATAATATAAACAGTTGTGATTTTTATTAACGCGTGTGAAAAAAGACCTTTTTGCAGGGAGAGAAACATATAATGTTATCCGCTTCACAGTATTTTTCTTTCGTTTTACTACCCGCCTAAAAGATTACATTTCATTCACCTTCGCTAATCTTAAAATTAACACCATTTGGTGACTATTTGATGAAATAAAGGCCGCAGGGGATGCGGCCTTGATATTGTTCTTGAGATTACCTTTCAATTTTTATGCTGAAGGTGCGTGACTGGCCTGGCCGGAAAGGCCCCGTAATGGCTGAGCCCTCCTCCCCTTGCGCTTTGCACACCTCATTCATGTCCGTTTCGCAACAGGCCTGGACCTCACGGTTCACAGACAAAGCCACGTCACTGGAGCGGGTCTCCGAAGGGTTGTACAGACGAAGAATCATCTCGTCACGATCCTCCGCTTTTTTCAGCGCACTGAGTACACATCCGTTAGGCGCCAGCGTTAGCAGGCTATAGCTACAGGGTGTGGTGAAAGAGGCACGGTTAAGCTTCATCGCATCCCACGGAATTTTGTTATAACAGTGCACTGGCGTTAACCACGACTTCGCCTGCTGCGCAACGCCAGCACTGACGGGCGTACCATTAAAACTGAACAGGCTAAAGCGACAGGTTAACTGGCCCCGCATCTGCGAATCAGGCACCGGCATTTTGATCCCGGACGGTCTGCCAGGGCGCAGAAGTAAGTCTTCCTTCCCAAGCAACCCGACGCCGCGAAGCAACGTCAGGGCAAACGTGTTTTGACGCTCACCTGTTACTTCAAATTCGCGCAACCCTTCGGTAAATAGCGCCATCCCGTTACGCCGTTCCTGGAGCACCGCGTAGTTGAGCAGATTCCACACCGGCAGCGGCGCTTCCTTCCATCCCTCCTCCTGCCAGTCTGCCATCGCTTCATCCTGTACAGGGCGCGTCAGCGAACCAAACTGGGTATCGGCTAAGACCGTCTCTGTGGTGAATGGTGTCGGGATCAGCACCCGCACACGGTGGTCATCCGCGTGATTTCCGAGACGTGCCTCGACGTCGATACGTCGGCTGTTATGGCTGAGCGTGACCGTGAGTTCTGCCTCAAGCGTTCCCGTCTGCTGACGCGCAGAACGTTCAGCGAGATCCGCTGGCACCGCCATTCGATGGCGGATCACCGCCCTGCTCTGCCAGGCCTCGTGGATCACCTCAACCTCATGTTCGCCCTGCGCGGAAGAGAGTCTCCACTCTTCCCGTGAAGGCGAGTAGTCGTACTCATCGCCATCATCCGAGCTCTCTTCAATTTCCAGCGCGCGGTCATAGATAAGCCCGGACGCTTTATCGAGCAGACGCAAAGTACCGTCCTCGTTTAACGTTACTTCCCAGAAAGCATTTTCCAGTAACGCCTCCGGCGATTTATCTGGCGTCTGCAGTTTGCCGGCCACGTGCGGCTCGATATAGAGCGTGCGGTAACCCATAGATGGCAGGATCTGGTTGAGCTGGATGTCAAACTCCATGAAGGGATCGTAGTTGCCGTAATGCACTATCTGCCGGTCAATCAGCCCGGGGTCTATCTCACGCGCGCTGCGGAGATAATAAGGGATTTCATTTCCCTTTTCGTCCAACAGGCGGAACTGGCTGGCGCGCAGACGTATCGTGGTGTTAATCACTTCCTCACGCGGCCAGGGCGTGAGGTTAAACATCACCAGTTTGTCTTCCTCGCTCTGCGGCATGTTGTCGACAATCTTGCGCATATAGAAGCACGTCAGGTTATCAGCCATGTCTTCCGCCAGCTCAAAGCGTGACATCACCTCGCGATGCACTTTATCGCTGCAGCAGCAGCCGATACTGTCGTGGGCGTGATTCTTGAGGATCTCTTTCCACATTTTTTCCAGCAAGCCGTGGTGATAGTCAAAGCCCAGCGTCCAGGCAAGCGTAGCCAGCGGCTCAAGGACGTTGACGATTTTATTCTCTATCCGGGCGTGGGCGATTTTGATGTCCATCCGCGTGGAGCCGATCGTCCGGTGCACCCGCATATATTTACCGTCAATAAATTCCCCTTTCAGCGTCGCCAGTTCATCGCGGTGCGCATCGATATGGTCAAACACCTCCTCGAAGCGGCTCATCACAAACTGACGCTGCGGATAGATTTTGCGCAGCTTATCCATCACCGCAAATATGTTCTGCTGGAGCGGCATCTGATCATGGCCGTTAGGCAGCAAAATTTCTTTCGTCACGGAGGCTTTTTCGAGCACCTCGAAGTAGTTGTCGAGCCGTTTGCGCAGTCCGGCTTCATCCTCCGGTAAGTACTTACCAATCGCGTAGCCCAGCGGCAGCACCTGTGCCGTCACTTCGCTGCCGTCCTGGCTTTGCCAGAGAAATTCGGTTTTATCGGTACCGTGCCGCTCGGAACACCCGCGCCAGAACATGGTGCGCGTGATGCCAAAACCGTTGTAAATGTGTGGCAGCTGGGAAGACATGCCGAAGGAGTCCGGCAGATAGCCAATTTTCATCGGCTCGCCAAAGGCCAGACAGTCGCGCATGCCGTACATCAGATTGCGCACAATCGACTCGCCGGAGACAAGGGTGGTGTCCGTCTGGGTATACCACGGCCCGATAATCAGCTTCCCGGCCGCCACCAGCGCCTTCACGCGTGGCCTGTTTTCCGGTTTCACGGCAAAATAATCTTCCAGCACCGCCGTCTGGCCGTCGAGAACGTAGTATTTATACTCTGCGTCCTGCTCAAGACGGGTGAGGATCTCTTCCATATTATTGACCAGAAGAATACGTGACGCTTCGGTGGTGAAGTACCACTCCCGGTCCCAGTGCATATGTGGCGTGATATGAACGCGAGATACAGCTTTCATCTTCGTTTCCTGTCAGTGCGTGTTTAGGATGGTATGTCTTCAGTCACGTAGGTACCGCTCTTCACGGCCTGGCGTCGCCAGAGCAGTAAAATGAGCGTAGAGATTGCGGCGCCCACCAGCGCGGCGCCAAACCAGCCGGCAGCGGCTATCACGCCGCCCAGCCCGGCATCATGCAGTAAGAAGAGAGAGAAAATGCCCGCGCCCGGGGTGGAGAGCCCAATACCCATCGCTCCGACAATCGCTCCGGTCGCCATTGACCCCAGAACAAATGAGCCGATGACTCGCAACGGATCCTCGATAGCCATCGGAATTGCCCCTTCGGTGATGCCCGCCAGCCCCAGCAGCCAGGTGGATTTGCCGGTCTCAATTTCGAACTGTTTAAACAGATTCGGAGCCAGCATCGTTGATGCCGTCACGGTAAAGGCCGAAACCATTTTGACGGAGGCGAAGATCGCATAAGGCCCGTATACGCCGTTGGCCATCGCGCCCAGACAGAACGCGTAAGAGGCTTTGTTGACCGGACCGCCCAGATCGAACGAGCACATAAAGCCCAGGATTGCCCCCAGCAGCAGCGCGTTCGCGCCGGAGAGACCATTAAGCCAGGCGGTCAGGGCGTTATTGATCCAGGCCACCGGTTCGCCGATCACAAACAGCATCAGGCTGCCTGCGCCCAGTACGCCAATCACCGGATAGAGATAAAAAGTCAGAAAGCCGTTGTAGCGGCTACTCAGCCGGATGTGGTTTTTCACCCAGCGCATCAGGTAGCCCGCAATCAGCCCGCCGACGATGGCCCCCAGAAAGCCGGAGCCGATCATATTGGCGGCAAGACCCGCCGCAAAGCCCGGCGTAAGCGCAGGTTTATCCGCCAGCGAGTAAGCGGTATAGGCCGCCAGAACAGGGACCATCAGAATGCCGAGCATCCCACCGCCCAGTTTGCGGTACATCCACAGCCACGAGTTTTCCTGATCGAACAGGTGCTGCAAGCCCAGGATTTGCGCCAGCAGTACCGACACGGCCAGCACCGTGCCGCCAGCGACAATCAGCGGCACCGCAAAGGAGATACCGCTGAGCAGCGCTTGCTTGAGTTCGGTTTTAACGGACTTTTTCGCGTCCGAGTCGACATGCGCAGGACGCGCATCGGATACAGGCTGTAGCGCCAGCGCACGCTCAATGAGCGCTTCCGCATGGCGCAAGGGTTCCGCGACGGGCACGGAAATGGCGGGGATCCCCTGAAAACGCTCACGCTCTTTGATCGCCACTTCCGCCGCGAAGATACACGCTTTTGCCTCCTGCAAATGCTGCGCGGTGATGCGCCCCTCAATACCGTTTGCCCCCTGCTTTTCGACCACTACATTGACGCCGAGCTTACGTCCCGCTTTTTCGAGATATTCCGCTGCCATGTAGGTATGGGCGATCCCGGCCGGACAGGCGGTAACGCAGACGATCGTCGGGGCATTCTCTGCGACGGCGGTTTCTTGCGCCTCAGGCGCCGTTTTCAGCGCAGCAAGCACCGCTTCCGCGCTGGTCGCCGTCATCACGTGCGCCCTGAGATCGTCATCCGCCAGGCGGGACGTCAGTTCCGTCAGCACCTGAATATGCGTTGATCCCGCTTGTGCGGGAGGAATGGCGAGCAAAAAAATCAGCTCGACCTCCTCCGGTCCGTCCACGCCTTCCCAGGCCAGCGGCTCGCGCAGTGTTGCCACGGCAAAAGCCGCTTCCTTTACTGCCGCTGATTTACCATGGGGTACGGCCAGCCCCTCGCCCAGCGCCGTCGGGCCAAGCGATTCGCGATGGAAAACCTCTGCCAGAAACGTATCGGCGTCGGCTATTTTGCCCAACGCTACCAGCCGCGTCGCAAGCTGACGGATTGCCTCATCACGGCTGGTAAACTGCGCCTGCACGCAGACAGCACGGGGGTCGGTCAGAGTCGTCAGGTTCATAAGATCCTCACCTATCCTAAGTTATTGTCTGGGGAGGATTGTGGCAGACTGGATAATACATTTATGTGATCATTTTCACTAACAACGATATTTGTATTTAATTTGTATTATTTACAAATCAGTCACTGAAGGCATAATTCCCCTAAAAAGGTATTAAAAAGGCGTAACACAATGGGCAATAAACCGATGTACCGGCAGATCGCCGATGCGTTCCGCGAGAAGATTAACGCCGGGGAATTAAAACCCGGAGACGCGCTGCCGACGGAATCCAGCCTTCAGGAGGCATTTAACGTTAGCCGTGTCACCGTGCGGCAGGCTTTGAAGCTGCTCGCCGACGAGCAGATCATCGAAAGCATTCAGGGCAGCGGCTCGTATGTAAAAGAGGAGCGGGTGAATTACGATATTTATCAACTTACCGGCTTTTACGAAAAACTGGCGGATCGCAACGTTGATACGCACAGCGACGTCAGCGTCTTCGAAGTGGTGAAAGCCGATGAGCGGCTCGCGGCAAAACTGGCGCTCAATCCGGATGATAAGGTCTGGCACGTCAAGCGCGTACGCTTCATCAGGGAAAAGCCGGTGAATCTGGAAGAGACATGGATGCCGCTGGCGATGTTCCCCGACCTCACCTGGGAAGTGATGGAACAGTCGAAATACCATTACATTGAGCAGGTCAAAAAGCTGGTTATCGATCGCAGCGAGCAGGAGCTGGTGCCCATCATGCCATCGGACGAGGCGATTGCCGCCCTGGCGCTCGATCCGGCAAAACCAATTCTTGAAAAAGTTTCCCGCGGCTTCCTTAAAGACGGCCGGGTATTTGAATACAGTCGCAACGTGTTTAATACCGACGACTATAAATTCACTCTGGTGGCTAAACGCAGACAATAAAAAAAGGCCGCTTTACAGCGGCCAACCATGTCGAAACGGACATTTTTTTATACTTCAACGCGCCCCATTCGGGGAGCAGAGAGGACTTACTTAATGATGGATTTCAGTGCTTCACCGATATCCGCCAGGCTGCGAACGGTTTTCACGCCTGCGGCTTCCAGTGCTGCGAATTTCTCATCAGCCGTACCTTTACCGCCAGCGATAATCGCACCCGCGTGACCCATACGTTTGCCTTTCGGCGCGGTCACACCCGCGATGTAACCCACCACCGGCTTGGTCACATGATCTTTGATGTAAGCAGCCGCTTCTTCTTCCGCGCTACCACCGATCTCACCGATCATCACGATCGCTTCGGTCTGTGGATCTTCCTGGAACAGCTTCAGGATGTCGATGAAGTTAGAGCCTGGGATCGGGTCACCGCCGATGCCCACGCAGGTGGACTGGCCGAAGCCGTAATCGGTGGTCTGCTTAACTGCTTCATAGGTCAGGGTACCGGAACGGGACACGATGCCCACTTTGCCCGGTTTGTGAATGTGGCCCGGCATGATGCCGATTTTGCATTCGCCCGGGGTGATAACGCCTGGGCAGTTCGGGCCGATCATGCGCACGCCTGCTTCGTCCAGCTTCACCTTCACGGTCAGCATATCCAGCGTCGGGATACCTTCGGTGATGGTGATGATCAGCTTAATGCCTGCGTCGATCGCTTCCAGAATAGAGTCTTTGCAGAACGGCGCTGGAACGTAGATCACGGTCGCGGTTGCGCCCGTCGCTTCTACTGCTTCACGCACGGTGTTGAACACCGGCAGGCCCAGGTGCGTGGTGCCGCCTTTACCTGGCGTTACGCCGCCAACCATCTGCGTACCGTAGGCAATCGCCTGTTCGGAGTGGAAAGTCCCCTGGCTACCGGTGAAGCCCTGGCAGATAACCTTGGTATCTTTATTAATTAAAACGGACATTATTTCCCCTCCACTGCGGCAACAACCTGCTGAGCTGCATCCGTCAGACTTTTCGCTGCAATAATATTCAGGCCGCTGTCAGCCAGTTTTTTTGCGCCGAGTTCAGCGTTATTCCCTTCCAGACGTACAACAACCGGAACGTTAACGCCCACTTCTCCTACCGCGCCGATGATACCGTCGGCGATCAGGTCGCAACGTACGATACCGCCGAAGATGTTCACCAGAACCGCTTTTACGTTGCTGTCAGAGAGAATGATTTTGAACGCTTCGGTTACGCGCTCTTTGGTTGCGCCACCGCCCACGTCGAGGAAGTTCGCTGGCTCACCGCCGTGCAGCTTAACGATGTCCATGGTGCCCATTGCCAGGCCCGCACCGTTAACCATGCAGCCGATGTTGCCATCCAGCGCCACGTAGTTCAGCTCCCACTGGGCAGCCTGCGCTTCACGCGGATCTTCCTGAGACTGGTCGCGCATTTCGCGCAGATCCGCCTGGCGGAACAGCGCGTTGCCGTCAGCGCCCAGCTTGCCGTCGAGGCAGATCAGGTCGCCCTGGGTGGTGATCACCAGCGGGTTGATCTCGATCAGCGCCAGATCGCGCTCCAGAAAGATGGTCGCCAGCCCCATGAAGATCTTGGTGAACTGCTGAACCAGCTTGCCTTCCAGACCCAGTTTGAACGCCAGCTCACGTCCCTGGTAAGGCATTGGGCCCGCCAGCGGATCGATTGCCACTTTGTGGATCAGGTGCGGGGTCTCTTCCGCCACTTTTTCGATTTCCACGCCGCCTTCGGTAGATGCCATGAACACCACGCGACGGGAGCTACGGTCTACGACTGCGCCGAGGTACAGTTCTTTCGCGATGTCGGTTGCCGCTTCAACCAGGATCTGGTTGACCGGCTGGCCATTCGCATCTGTCTGGTAGGTTACCAGACGCTTGCCGAGCCAATGTTCAGCAAACGCACGGATCTCTTCTTTGCTCTTAACAACCTTCACACCGCCCGCTTTACCACGGCCACCAGCGTGAACCTGACATTTAACTACCCACGGGCCGGAACCGATTTTAGATGCGGCTTCTTCTGCTTCACGCGGGGTAGTACAGGCATAACCCACCGGAGCCGGTAAGCCTGACCTGGCAAACAGCTGTTTGGCCTGATATTCATGTAAGTTCATGTGTTCTATCCATCCTTCAGGGTAATCGTTATCTTCAAACCTGTAGACCGGCGCTACGCTTATCCGGCCTACAGGGCAGGTGATGCTAAATAGTTACTAAACGTCCAGCAGCAGACGCGTTGGATCTTCCAGCAGCTCTTTAATGGCAACCAGGAAGCCTACGGACTCGCGGCCGTCGATCAGGCGGTGATCGTATGAGAGCGCCAGGTACATCATCGGCAGGATCTCAACTTTACCGTCTACCGCCATTGGACGATCTTTAATGGCGTGCATACCCAGGATCGCGCTCTGCGGCGGGTTGATGATCGGGGTAGACATCAGCGAGCCGAACACGCCACCGTTGGTAATGGTGAAGTTACCGCCAGTCAGGTCTTCAACGGTCAGCTTGCCGTCGCGGCCTTTCACGGCCAGCTCTTTGATTTTCTTCTCAATGTCAGCCATACCCAGGGTGTCCACATCACGCAGAACCGGGGTGACCAGGCCGCGTGGGGTAGAAACCGCCATGCTGACGTCGAAGTAGTTGTGGTAAACCACGTCATCGCCATCGATAGACGCGTTCACTTCCGGGTAGCGTTTCAGCGCTTCAACTACCGCTTTCACGTAGAAGGACATGAAGCCCAGACGGATACCGTGACGTTTTTCAAACGCGTCACCGTACTGCTTGCGCAGGTCCATGATTGGCTTCATGTTGACTTCGTTGAAGGTGGTCAGCATCGCGGTGGAGTTTTTCGCTTCCAGCAGACGCTCGGCCACGCGCTTGCGCAGGCGGGTCATCGGCACGCGTTTTTCGCTACGTGCACCCAGAGCTGGCTGTGCCGCTGGTGCTGCCGCAGGGGCTTTCGCTTCCGCTTTCGCCTCTGAAGGCGCTTTTGCCAGATGCTTGTCGATATCTTCGCGAGTCAGACGGCCACCCACGCCGGTACCTTTGATGGCTGCCGGATCGAGGCTGTGCTCAGCCAGCAGGCGACGGATCGCCGGGCTGAGCGCGTCATTGGTTTGCTCTTCCAGAGACGCCTGCTGGCGCTGGGCTGGGGTAGACGCTTTCTCTTCAGATTTCGCGCTGGACTCTTTGCCCGCGCTGTTGCCTTCACGCAGGCGACCCAGGATCTGGCGAGAAGTCACGGTCGTACCTTCGTCTTCCAGGACTGCATCCAGAATGCCATCCGCTGAAGCCGGTACTTCCAGTACCACTTTGTCAGTTTCGATTTCTACCAGCACTTCGTCACGGGTTACCGCGTCGCCTGGTTTTTTGTGCCAGGTGGCGACGGTTGCATCTGCTACGGACTCAGGCAGGTCGGGAACAAGAATATCTACGCTACTCATTATGTATCCTTTAATTAATCGACGTTCAGCGCGTCATTGACCAGATCTTGTTGCTGCTTCTGGTGAACGGACATATACCCTACCGCCGGAGAGGCGGAGGCCGGGCGACCTGCATAACGCAGGGCAGACCCAAATGGAATCACTTCACGGAAATGATGCTGGCTGCAATACCATGCGCCCTGGTTGAGCGGCTCTTCCTGGCACCAGACAAAATCATGAACGTGAGCGTACTGTTTCAGTACTTCCTGCATCGCCTGATGCGGGAACGGATAAAGCTGCTCGATACGCACGATGGCGACATCTTTCTGATCGTTCTTACGGCGCTGTTCCAGCAGGTCGTAATAAACCTTACCAGAACACATTACGACACGCTTAACGGCCTGCGGATCCAGCTCGTCAATTTCACCGATGGCTGGCAGGAAGGTGCCGTTAGCCAGTTCATCCAGGCTCGAAACCGCCAGCGGATGACGCAGCAGGGATTTTGGCGACATGACCACCAGCGGACGGCGCATACCGCGCAGCGCCTGACGACGCAACATGTGGTACACCTGAGCCGGGGTGGACGGCACGCAGACCTGCATGTTCTGCTCGGCGCAGAGTTGCAGATAACGCTCCAGACGCGCGGAGGAGTGCTCCGGCCCTTGCCCTTCATAGCCGTGCGGCAGCAACATCACCAGACCACACATACGGCCCCACTTCTGCTCACCGGAGGAGATGAACTGGTCGATGACGACCTGCGCACCGTTGGCGAAGTCACCGAACTGCGCTTCCCAGATAGTCAGGGTGCGAGGTTCTGCGGTGGCGTAGCCGTATTCGAAGGCCAGAACCGCTTCTTCTGACAGCACGGAGTCCCAGACCTTGAACTGGCCCTGACCGTTATGCACGTGCTGAAGCGGAGTATAGGTTGAACCGTTAGACTGGTTGTGTACAACCGCATGACGGTGGAAGAAGGTGCCACGACCCGCATCTTCACCGGACAGACGAACCGGAATACCTTCGTCAACCAGCGTCGCATAGGCCAGCGTTTCCGCGCCGCCCCAGTCGAACAGCTTTTCACCCGCCGCCATGGCCTGGCGGTCGCCATAGATCTTGGCCACGCGGGATTGCATCTCGATCGCTTCCGGCACGGTGCTGATGCGTTTAGCCAGCTCCTGCAAACGCTTCATCTCAACCTTGTTCGGGTAGCTCTCGTCCCACTCGTGGTTGAGGTACGGCGACCAGGTAAAGGAGTGCATGTTCATTGGGCGCAGCTCTTTGACCACGCATTCACCCGCGTCCAGCGCGTCGCGATAAAGATTGACCATTTCGGTCGCATCTTCCAGCGTCGCCACTTTTTCGCTTTCCAGCTTGTCAGCATAGATTTTACGCGGCGTCGGGTGTTTTTTGATTTTCTGGTACATCAGAGGCTGGGTTGCACTTGGCTCATCCGCTTCGTTGTGGCCGTGACGGCGGTAGCAGAAGAGGTCAATGAACACGTCGCGCTTAAAGGTGTTACGGAAGTCCAGCGCCAGACGGGTAACGAAAGCAACGGCTTCCGGGTCATCCGCGTTTACGTGGAAGATTGGCGCCTGAACCATTTTACCGATGTCGGTGCAGTACGGGGTAGAACGCGCATCCAGCGGGTTAGAGGTGGTGAAGCCCACCTGGTTGTTGATTACGATGCGAACGGTACCGCCCACTTCATAACCACGCGCTTTCGACATGTTCAGGGTTTCCTGAACCACGCCCTGCCCTGTGACTGCCGCATCACCGTGAATGGTGATTGGCAGCACTTTATTGCTGCTCGGCTCGTCCAGACGATCCAGACGCGCACGCACGGAACCGATAACCACCGGGCTGACGATTTCCAGGTGCGACGGGTTAAACGCCAGCGCCAGGTGAACCTGACCGCCCTCGGTTTCGATATCCGACGAGAAGCCCATGTGGTACTTCACGTCACCGGTGCCGAGGTGCTCTTTATGTTTACCCGCAAATTCGTCGAACAGATCCTGCGGTTTTTTACCCAGCACGTTAACCAGCACGTTCAGACGGCCACGGTGCGCCATGCCCAGCACCACTTCGCGCGTGCCGCTCTTACCGGCATGACGAATCAGCTCTTTCAGCATCGGGACTAACGCATCGCCGCCCTCCAGTGAGAAGCGTTTTGCGCCCGGGAATTTCGCGCCCAGATAGCGCTCAAGGCCTTCGGCTGCCGTCAGTTCGCTCAGGAAACGTTTTTTCTCGTCTGCTGAGAAATTCGCGTGACCCGCCACGGATTCGATACGCTGCTGGATCCAGCGTTTCTCTTCGGTGGAGGTAATGTGCATATATTCCGCGCCGATGGAGCCGCAGTAGGTTTGCTTGAGCGCATCAATCAGATCGCCCAGCTTCATCGTGTCTTTGCCGATGGCAAAGGAACCTACGTTAAAGCTTTCCTGGAAATCGGCCTCGGTCAGATCGTGATAAGCCGGATCGAGATCCGCTACACGTTCCTGCTGCCACAGTCCCAGCGGATCGAGATTCGCATGCTGGTGACCACGGAAGCGATAAGCGTTGATAAGCTGCAGGACTTTTACCTGCTTCGCATTGGTGTCAGGGTCGGAAATCGCAGAAGAGTAACGTGAGGCATCCTTCGCCAGACGACGGAAATAATCACGTGTTTTTGAATGGAATTGATCCGGTTTGACCCCTGTACCAGGCAACTGCTGGAACATGGAACGCCAGTTTGCGTCCACTGAGTCAGGATCGGTTAAGAAGTCTTCATAGAGCTGTTCTATCCAGCTCTGGTTTGAACCAGAGAGGTAAGAAGAGTCCAGCCAGGCTTTCATTGCGCCGTTCTGCATCGTGATCCCTTAAGCATTTTTATGCTTACTTTCGCCGTAGAAACTACCACGCACACCATGTGTACGTGCCGGGGTTCACCTGCGAGCTCTTTTCATTTGGCCCGCGAAGGAACCTTTAGAAACTGTCTAAACTTCAGGGCAGTTTTTAAAGGTTTCTGCAATCTGTCCGCTGGCGCTACGCTTACCGGGCCTACTGTTACGTAGGCCTGATAAGCGCAGCGCCATCCGGCGTTGTTACTTACGCACTGCGCTGCAACAACATCGACTTAATATGGCCGATGGCGCGCGTCGGGTTCAGCCCCTTAGGACACACACTGACGCAGTTCATGATGCTATGGCAGCGGAATACGCTGAAAGCGTCACTTAACCCTTCCAGACGATTCTCGGTTTCGGTATCGCGGCTGTCGATCAGGAAGCGATAGGCAGCCAGCAGACCCGCAGGGCCGATAAATTTATCCGGGTTCCACCAGAATGACGGGCATGACGTTGAACAGCATGCACAGAGAATACACTCGTACAACCCATCGAGTTTTTCACGCTGCTCAGGCGACTGTAAGTGCTCGCGAGCGGGTGGATTTTGCCCATTATTCAATAAGTAAGGCTTAATCTTCTCATATTGTGCATAGAATTGCCCCATGTCCACCACCAAATCACGCACGACCGGCAGGCCAGGCAGAGGACGGATGACAATTTTCTGGCCTGCACGCTGTAGCGCTGAAATTGGCGTGATACAGGCCAGACCGTTTTTGCCGTTCATGTTTACACCGTCAGAGCCACATACCCCTTCACGGCAGGAGCGGCGGAACGACAGCGTAGGATCTTTTTCTTTCAGCTGGATTAAAGCATCCAGCAGCATCATGTCACGACCTTCTTCCGCTTCGAGGGTGTAATCCTGCATACGCGGAGCATCGTCTACATCCGGGTTATAACGATAAACTGAGAATTCGAGTTTCATTATCCTGTCTCCGCATTAGTAAGTACGAATCTTCGGCGGGAACGCCGGACGCAGTTTCGGTTCCATGTTAACGCTACGACGCGTCATGGTTTCCGACTCTGGCAGATACAGGGAATGGCACAGCCAGTTTTCGTCATCACGATCCGGGAAGTCGAAGCGGCTATGGGCGCCACGGCTTTCGGTACGGAAGTTTGCCGACATCGCGGTTGCGAACGCGGTTTCCATCAGGTTATCCAGCTCCAGGCACTCAACGCGCTGGGTGTTGAACTCGCTCGAGGTATCGTCCAGACGGGCATTCTTCAGACGCTCGCGGATCGTTTTCAGTTGCTCAAGCCCTTTGGCCATCGCGTCACCTTCACGGAATACCGAGAAGTTGTGCTGCATACACTCTTGCAGCGCTTTACGGATTTCAACCGGATCTTCGCCGTTACGGTTGCCGTTCCAGCGGTTGAGGCGCTCAAGAGAGGCATCAATTTCGTCGTCGGTCGCATCACGCAACGCGCCCTGCTCGGCAATAGATTCCTGGAGATGCAGCCCCACCGCACGGCCAAATACCACCAGGTCCAGCAGGGAGTTGCCGCCCAGACGGTTTGCGCCGTGCACGGATACGCAGGCAATTTCGCCTACCGCGAACAGACCAGGGATGACCACGTCTTCACCCTGCTCGTTCACGGTCAGCGCCTGACCGGTCACTTTGGTCGGAATACCGCCCATCATGTAGTGACAGGTTGGGATAACCGGAATCGGCTCTTTTACCGGGTCGACGTGGGCGAAGGTGCGGGACAGTTCCAGAATGCCCGGCAGACGGGATTCCAGCACTTCTTTACCCAGATGGTCGAGTTTCAGCTTCGCGTGCGGGCCCCAAGGGCCGTCGCAGCCGCGGCCTTCACGGATTTCGATCATGATGGAACGCGCCACCACGTCACGGCCCGCCAGGTCTTTCGCATTCGGGGCATAACGCTCCATAAAGCGCTCGCCATGTTTGTTCAGCAGATAGCCACCTTCACCACGGCAGCCTTCTGTCACCAGCACGCCCGCACCGGCGATACCGGTTGGGTGGAACTGCCACATCTCCATGTCCTGCACCGGCACGCCAGCGCGGATAGCCATCCCAACGCCGTCACCGGTGTTGATGTGGGCGTTGGTAGTGGACTGATAGATACGGCCTGCGCCGCCGGTGGCCAGCACGGTTGCGCGCGCTTTGAAATAGACCACTTCACCGGTTTCAATGCACAGTGCGGTACAACCCACCACCGCGCCATCGGCGTTTTTCACCAGATCCAACGCATACCACTCGGAGAAGATGGTGGTGTGGTTTTTCAGGTTTTGCTGATAAAGGGTATGCAGCAAAGCGTGACCGGTACGGTCAGCCGCTGCTGCGGTACGTGCCGCCTGTTCGCCGCCGAAGTTTTTCGACTGGCCGCCAAACGGACGCTGATAGATGGTGCCATTTTCCAGACGGGAGAACGGCAGACCCATGTGGTCCAGCTCCAGAATCGCTTCCGGGCCGGTTTTACACATATATTCGATGGCATCCTGGTCGCCGATGTAGTCGGAACCTTTTACCGTATCGTACATGTGCCATTCCCAGTTATCTTCATGGGAATTACCCAGCGCAACGGTGATACCGCCCTGCGCAGACACAGTGTGGGAACGGGTCGGGAATACTTTAGAGAGCAGCGCACAGGTCTGGCCGCTCTGGGAAATTTGCAGTGCGGCGCGCATACCTGCGCCACCCGCACCAATCACAACAGCATCAAATTCTCTGACTGGCAGTTTCATTACACACCCCACACCACAACAAATCCATAAATGACGTAAACCAGCAGAGCAACAACAATAATCAGTTGCAGCGGAAGACGAATCGCCAGCGGTTTAACGTAATCGGTCAACACCTGCCACATGCCAATCCAGGCATGAATAAGGATTGAGAACAGGGCCAGCAGGGTGAACACTTTGGTGAAGGCCGATCCGAAGAAACCACTCCAGATTTCCCACGTCAGTGTGCCGCTAGTGGCGAAGAAACCGATCATATAGATGATGTAGAGCGTGAGGACGATGGCGGTAGCGCGGACCAGGATGAAGTCATGTACGCCGTTGCGTCCTAATGCGGAGGCGTTGCTTACCATACGAGAACTCCTGCGAGAAGTGAAAGCACGACAGTGATCACAAATGAAATGTTAGCGGTACGTTTACCGGCCTCGAACGTCTCTTCCAGGTAGCCAAAGTCCATCAGCATATGGCGAACGCCGCCAACCACGTGATAGGCCAGCGCGGTCAGAATGCCCCACATGATAAATTTCACGAAGAAGCTGTTCATGATGGCTGAGGCCTGGAGGAATCCTTCAGGAGATGAGAGGCTGGTTCCCAGTAACCACAGCAAGATACCAACCGCCACAAACGTAATCACACCAGAAACACGGTGCAGAATGGACGCTATTGCTGTTACAGGGAATCGGATCGTTTTGAGATCCAGATTGACAGGTCTTTGTTTTTTCACATTTCTTATCATGAATAACGCCCACATGCTGTTCTTATTGTTTCCTTCCTCCGGACTGCGATGCGGGTCAGACAGCGTTCCTTTTCTATAACTGCGCGTCATGCAAAACATTGCTTCCAAATGCTAAAACGACACGTTACAACGCTGGGTGGCTCGGGATTGCAGGGTGTTCCGGAGACCTGGCGGCAGTATAGGCCGTTCACAAAATCATTACAATTAACCTACATACAGTTTGTTGGGTTTTCTCTGGAACAGTGATCGGGGTCACGATAACAACATCTTTTTAATTTTTAATCATCTGATTTGACAAATGTTAAACAATATTGTTACAAACGTCATCAGAAAAGGCATATAATGCGCAAAAGTTATGAGGTCTCTCTTTCACCTGACAAATAGTTATGTAACAGTGTGATGGTATTGACCGAAGTTATCAGGACAGTTATTAGTGATATACAGGTTTGAATAATTCGGACTGCAAAAACGCTGATTTGCTGTTGTTTCACTGATATTTCATTCGTTTACCTGCAAGGCGCCATAGCTCTGTACCCTGGTTTCTCCTCGTGAGCTGAGCGGTAAGCCAAATAACAATCTGGTAACGATGATTAACAGCTGAAAGCAAATCCGGTAAAGCGCAGTCTTAAGCATAAGGCGCTAAGGAGACCGTAAATGGCTGATACAAAGGCAAAACTCACCCTAAATGGTGATGATGCTATTGAACTGGATGTGCTAAAAGGCACGCTCGGTCAGGATGTTATTGATATCCGTACGCTGGGTTCCAAAGGGGTATTCACCTTTGACCCTGGATTCACCTCCACCGCATCTTGCGAATCCAAAATCACCTACATTGACGGTGACGAAGGTATCCTGCTCCATCGCGGCTTCCCCATCGATCAGTTAGCCACCGAATCCAACTATCTGGAAGTGTGCTACATCCTGCTGAACGGCGAAAAACCGACGCAGGCCCAGTACGATGAATTTAAAACCACCGTGACCCGTCACACCATGATCCATGAGCAGATTACCCGTCTGTTCCATGCGTTCCGTCGTGACTCTCATCCGATGGCGGTCATGTGCGGTATTACCGGTGCGCTGGCGGCGTTCTACCACGATTCTCTGGACGTGAATAACCCACGTCACCGTGATATCGCGGCGTTCCGTCTGCTGTCCAAAATGCCTACTATGGCGGCGATGTGTTACAAATACTCTATCGGTCAGCCGTTTGTGTATCCACGCAACGACCTCTCCTACGCAGGTAACTTCCTGCGCATGATGTTCTCCACGCCGTGTGAAGAGTATGAAGTGAACCCGGTGCTGGAACGCGCGATGGACCGTATTCTGATCCTGCACGCTGACCACGAACAGAACGCCTCGACCTCTACCGTCCGTACCGCAGGCTCTTCCGGCGCGAACCCGTTCGCCTGTATCGCTGCGGGTATCGCCTCCCTGTGGGGACCGGCGCACGGCGGCGCGAACGAAGCAGCACTGAAGATGCTGGAAGAGATCAGCTCCGTTGAGCACATTCCTGAGTTCGTGCGCCGCGCGAAAGACAAGAATGACTCCTTCCGTCTGATGGGCTTCGGTCACCGTGTTTACAAAAACTACGACCCTCGCGCGACCGTTATGCGTGAGACCTGCCACGAAGTGCTGAAAGAGCTGGGCACCAAAGATGATCTGCTGGAAGTGGCGATGGAGCTGGAACACATCGCGCTGAACGACCCGTACTTCATCGAGAAGAAACTCTACCCGAACGTCGATTTCTACTCCGGTATCATCCTGAAAGCGATGGGCATTCCGTCTTCCATGTTCACCGTGATCTTTGCCATGGCGCGTACCGTAGGCTGGATTGCGCACTGGAACGAAATGCACAGCGAAGGCATGAAAATCGCGCGTCCTCGTCAGCTGTATACCGGCTACGAGCAGCGTGATTTTAAGTCTGACATTAAGCGCTAAAAAACACGCCCGGCGGCGCTTCGCTTGCCGGGCCTACAAGTGCGAGATGTAGGCCGGGTAAGGCGTAGCCACCACCCGGCTTTTTTACATCTGGCACCCAGGACACCAGTAAAACGGCCTGGAAGAGATCGTCGCCTTCTCAATCACCCCGCCGCACCGCTCACACTTTTTACCTGCCCGATGAAACACCTTGAAGCGGAACAGCGCCCCGTGATGCTTGTTCTCATCCACCACGCCGCGCGTGTTGTACGACAGCCGTGGAATATCCAGTAACGCGTACGACAGCGCCTCCAGCTGTTCATCGCTCAGCTGCGACGCTTTGCGCTGCGGCGCCAGCCCCACTTCCCAGAGGATCTCCACCCGCAGGTAGTTTCCCAGCCCCGCCAGAAATGCCTGATCGAGCAACAGCCCGGAAAACTGCCGGTTGCGGAATGTGGGCGATAACAGCCGGGCTTTCACATCGCTTGCCGTCAGGCGCATATCCAGCACGTCCGGCCCAACCCGCTGTAAGAACGGGTGCGTGAGCAACTGCTCCGGCGTTAACATTTCGATATCAGAAGCGCTATAGAGCAGGATCGCCTTATCCGCCGTTTGTAGCCGCACGCGCAGCACGCGGGTCGTTTGCGGCTGCTCGTCCGCCTTTACCACCCGCCAGACGCCGTAAAGCTGATTGTGGCTATATAACGTCAGGTTATGGGAAAAGTGGGTGAGTAACGCTTTGCCGCGCGTTTCAATGTGGGTCACCGTCTGTCCCACCAGCTCTGTTTCAAACGGTTTTAGTTGAGGAAAGGCAAACCAGACGTGTGTCAGAGTTTTGCCCTTTATCGCCGCCTCCAGGCTATCCGCCGCGCGGCGGATCTCCGGACCTTCTGGCATGTTATTGTCCTTTCATGATTATTCTGCGCTGACAACAATGCCCTCTTCCGAGAACGCCGCCCGCAGGCGTCGTGCAAACTGGAGCGCATGCTCGCCGTCACCGTGTAAGCACACCGTATCAGCCTGAACGTTTGCCGTTGTACCCTCCGTCGAGGTTACTCGCCCGAAGCGCACCATCTCCAGCGTCTGCGCCAGCGCTTTACCTTCGTCGGTGATCAGCGCACCGGCCTGCGTACGCGGAACCAGGCTGCCGTCCGGCAGGTATCCCCGATCGGCAAACACTTCCTGCCGCGTAATCAGCCCCAGCCGTTCGCCGGCACGGATAAGCTCGCTGCCCGCCAGGCCCACCAGCACCAGACGCGGATTGCAGTCCCGTACCGCGCGGGCAATGGCGTCTGCCAGCGCCGGATCTTTCGCCGCCTGGTTATAGAGCATGCCGTGCGGCTTGACGTGGCGCATCTCGCCCTTCTCAGCGCGCACTATCGCCTCCAGGGCGCCGATCTGGTAGAGCATTTGCGCGTAAACCGTCTCAGGCGGCAGATCCATCGCCGTGCGACCAAAGTTTTCCCGGTCCGGAAAGCTGGGGTGAGCGCCTATCGCCACGCCATTTTTCATGGCATTGCGCACGCTCGCCAGCATGGTCTGCGCATCGCCGGCATGAAACCCACAGGCGATGTTCACCGAGGAGACCAGCGTCATCAGCGCCGCATCGGCGCTGCTGCCCTCCCCCAGATCGGCGTTTAAATCAATCTTTACCATCGAGCCTCCACGCCAGCTGTTCGAGATAACGCTGCTGATCCTGACGGGCTTTCAGCGCCTCCTCCAGCGAACACTGCACAAAATGAATTGGCTGACCGAGAGGAATTTGCGCCAGATGGTAGCGATCCGCTTCGATAATGCAGGCAATACGCGGATATCCTCCCGTGGTTTGCGCATCGTTCATCAGTACGATAGGCTGGCCGTTGCCCGGCACCTGAATCACCCCCGGCAACAGACCATGGGAAAGCAGCTCCCGGTCAGTCGTGCGGGTCAGCGGCTGGCCCTGAAGCCGGTAACCCATGCGGTTACTCTGCGGGCTGATCTTCCATGGCGAGCGCCAGAAAGATTCTTTTGAGGCCTCATCGAACTCATGATATTCCGGCCCCGGCAGGGCGCGGATCAGGTTCCCCCACAACAGCTGCTTCACGCCCTGCGTGGTGGTGAAATGGCGCGCTGATGGCTTAATCGCCAGGCGATCGCCGTCGCGCAGCAGCCGTCCTTCATGTCCGCCCATTCCCGCTTTCTGGTCGGTGCTGGATGAGCCCAGCACCTCCGGCACGTCGATACCTCCCGCCACCGCAAGATAGCTGCGCACGCCGTGCAGAGGACGCTTGAGCGTCAGACGCTGTCCGGCTTTCGCCCGCAGGCGCCAGCCGGTCCACACCGCTTTGCCGTCCAGCGTCGCGTCACAGCCCGCGCCGGTTAAGGCAAACCAGGTTTCCTGACCAAACTCAATCACGCACTGACCCAGCGTAATTTCTAACGCCGCCGTGCTGCCGGCGTTGCCTACCAGCAGGTTGGCAATCTCCAGCGATGGACGATCAAGCGCACCGCAGTAGCTCACGCCCGACTGACGCAGCCCAAAACGCCCGGCATCCTGTACCGAGGTGTAAAGCCCTGCGCGAATAAGCGTTAACATATCCCCTCCTTTTGCGGGATAAAGCGCAGGGTATCCCCCGGACGCAGGAGTATGGGCGCGTCCTGGCCAGGTTCAAATAACGGCGTGGACGTGTGCCCGATAAGCTGCCAGCCTCCCGGCGAGGCGAGCGGATAAATTCCCGTTTGCTCACCACCAATCGCCACGCTGCCCGCCGGTACGCTCAGGCGTGGCTCAGCCCGGCGCGGCGTATGCAACTGGGGCGATAACCCGCCCAGATAGGGGAAACCCGGCTGAAATCCCAAAAACCAGACGACATAGTCGACTGAGCTATGCAACTCCACAACCTGCTTCTCCGTTAATCCACAGTGTTCGGCCACCACGCCAAGGTCGGGGCCTCCCTTGCCGCCATAGACAACCGGGATCTCAATCGTCCGCGATTCCGGCTCCAGCGCCTCGCTCTCCTCCCACCAGCGTTGCAGGCGCTCAATGGCATCCAGCGCCCCCGTGTGCGGATCACGCAGCACCACGGTGATATTATTCATACCCGGAATAGCTTCAACCACGCCAGGTAGCTCGGGCAGTCGTTGAGCCAGACGCCAGATACGCTTTTGCGTGGCAAGCGTCACCGGAGGCTCAAGTTCCAGAACCACTGCGGTTTCACCCAGAAGATAACAACGCGCTCGCTGCACTTAACTACCTCTCATCAGGCCGGGTTAGGGATATCAATAAACGTCACATCCAGATCGGTATTTTCCGTCAGCCACTCGCTGAGGGCGCGGATGCCGCCACGCTCGGTGGCGTGATGGCCTGCCGCGTAAAAATGCAGGCCTTGTTCACGGGCAGAGTGAATGGTCTGCTCGGAAACCTCGCCGGTAATGAAGGCGTCGACACCGAAACGCGCCGCGCTATCAATAAAGCCCTGGCCGCCGCCGGTGCACCATGCCACGCGCTTCACGGTATCCGGCCCGGTGTCGCCGCACCACAGCGGACGACGCCCCAGGCGTGCTTCGATCCACGATGCCAGCTCCAGACCCGGAACCGGCATCGACAGTTCACCCCACGGCACCAGGGGTTCAATTTCGCCCATCACGGTAATCCCCAGCAGCTGCGCAAGCTGAACGTTATTCCCCAGTTCAGGATGCGCATCGAGCGGCAGGTGATAGCCGTACAGGTTGATGTCATTCGCCAGCAGCGTTTTGAGACGGTTGCGCTTCATGCCGCGAATAATAGGTGATTCGTTTTTCCAGAAATAACCGTGATGGACAATCACCGCGTCGGCTTCCTGACGCACCGCCTCATCCAGCAGCGCCTGGCTTGCCGTTACGCCGGTGATGATTTTTTGCACCGTCTCGCGACCCTCCACCTGTAAGCCATTCGGACCGTAGTCGCTAAACGAGGCGGTGTTGAGTTTTTCGTTAATCAGGCGTTCCAGTTCACTGTTTTTCATCATCATTCTCTCAAACTTTTCGGGCGGTTTCGTACGCCGCCAGCGTGGCGACGCGCGCCTGTTTATGGTCGACAATGGGACGGGGATAGTTCAGGGTAACACGCTGTTTATCCGCCCATGCCCAGGGTTCATGAATGGCTTTGGCGGGGACATCCTTAAGTTCAGGCAGCCAGCGACGGATAAACTCGCCGTCGACGTCAAATCGTTGTCCCTGCGTGGTCGGATTAAAGATCCGAAAATAGGGAGCCGCATCCGTGCCGGTGGAGGCCGCCCACTGCCAGCCGCCGTTATTTGCCGCCAGATCGCCATCGATCAGCTGAGAGATAAAATAACGCTCTCCGGTTCGCCAGTCGATAAGCAGATCCTTTACCAGGAAGCTGGCGGTAATCATACGCAGACGGTTATGCATCCACCCGGTTTCATTGAGCTGCCGCATAGCCGCATCAACAATCGGGAAGCCGGTGAGCCCATGCTGCCATGCCTTCAGCAGCTTCTCATTCGACTGCCACTGTACCTGTTCGGTCCAACGAATGAAGGGGCGATGTTTACATAAATCAGGATGATACGTCATCAGATGGCGATAAAACTCACGCCAGATCAGTTCGTTCAGCCACACTGCGCCCGCCCCCCCGTCTACCGCCTGAGGCTGTTCCGCCAGTAGCCGATGTAAACACTGGCGCGGGGAGAGCGCGCCCAGCGCTAAACAGGCCGACAGGCGGCTGGTGCCTTCAATCGCTGGAAAATCCCGCCGCGCCTCGTAATCCGCCGCCCCCTGCGCGCAGAACTGACGCAAGCGGGCGATAGCCGCTTTCTCGCTGGCGGGGAATACCGTTTCATCAAACGACTGCTGGGGATAATTCAGCCTGATGTCCTGCAGATCCGTTATCGTTTCCCCTCTTATGGCCGGGGCGGGAACGCATTCTGGCAGCCCCTCTTTCAGGCGTTTGATAAAAGCATTTTTAAACGGCGTGAAAACTTTATACATTTCGTGACTGCCGGTCATCACGCTGCCCGGTGCGAGCATCACGCTGTCATCAAAGCCTTCACAGACCACGCCCGTAAGGTTTTTTTCCAGCTGACGATCCCGCTGCTGCTCGTTAAATTCATACTGGTAGTTGTAAAAAAGACGCGTTACCGCGTGCTGCTTACAGATTGCCTGCACCATCTCAAGCTGTGCGGCAAAATCATGGGCCTCTTTATAGATCAGCGGAATGCCTTTTTCGGCCAGTGAATGTTGCAGGTCATTCAGATACGCGCTGAGTAATGCCGCTTGCCGGGGCGCCATGTCATGCTGCAGCCACTGTTCAGGAGTGGCGATAAACAGGGCCAGCACATTCGCGTCTTTAGCGCGGCAGGCGGCCGCGAGAGCGAAGTTGTCGTGAATGCGTAAATCCGCGCGAAACCAAACCAGATGGGTGGGCATAAAACTCCAGGCAATTGTCCATTATGTCCGTAAGGGCATGCCGTAAAAGGAAAAAGGCATGCATTGAACTACTTTGCCATGAAGTGTAGACGGGATGAAATAAAAAAGGCCGCCCGAGGCGGCCTTAACGCTACTTGTCCTGCGCTATCGGGGTAAAGGCAATAAACACATCCGGTTTATCACTCTTTACAACGAGTGCGCTGGCGACAATGAACGCGATGCATAAATAGCGTTTCACTATGCGGTCCCTGCTGCTAACCGCTCCACCTATCACCACCGGTGATAAATCGGTGGACACAAGCCCGGGTAGGCGCGCTGCTTTACGGCTATGGATACACCTTTCCCAGGACCGATGCCCATTTGCGAGATGGCGGAAAGGGACGTGGCATCATAATTAACACCAACGCCAAAAGTAAGTTATTTCAGTAAAATTAGGAATTTATAAAGGTGAAGTGGTTTGCGAACTTTTTAAAGAAGGGTATGATAAAAATCCCGGGTAGGGGCTGCAAGATTACCCAACGGACCGCGAATCCCGAGGGACAAAAAAACCGCCACTTTGCTGTAGGCGGTTTTTTTATGGCTACGATGTCACACCGTATCAGTAGAAATCGCAGGTTGCTTTCTCGGCCTGATCCATCCACACCGGCTTTTCGCTGGTTTTCGCCCAGACGCGGTGCAGATAGCTGTAAAAACGTGCGCGATCTTTCCAGAACAGCATCACCGGCAGGGCCAGCACGCCAGCCACTACGGCGAAAGTGCGACGCATGAACACGATATGAGCCGGATACTCTTTATAAAGATCCATATTTTTCTCCCCTGTAGTTGGCCGGAAACCGTCTCCGGAAAATGTGAAATCTGTGACCTGGTTAAAATAATACCGCTTTGTTTGTAATTTTACTACTCATCCGACCACTTATTTTCATCCATTTCGTGAATATTTACATTCACGCCTGTAATTAAGTTACAAAAAAGTTAACAATTTACTTAACAATAGTTAAATTGTGGTCTTTCCCATTTTTATACTTTTTTTACACCTGCCCTTCTGATTTTTGCGAAATCTTTGCGCCACAAATCCTACCGTTTGTACAACAACAAAAGTCACCCGGAGGTGGAGTGTGAGTGCAGGTCTGATTGCCGGCATCGTGCTGGTGTTCCTGTTATTGGGTTATCTGATTTATGCCCTGATTAATGCGGAGGCATTCTGATGGCTGCTCAGGCGTTTTTGCTTATTGCCAGCTTTTTACTGCTGCTGCTTGTGCTCGCCAGGCCGCTGGGAACAGCGCTGGCGCGGCTGATAAACAACGTGCCACTGCCGGGTACGCGAAAAATTGAAAACGTGCTCTGGCGCATTTCAGGTATCAGCGACCGCGAAATGAGCTGGGGCCAGTACCTGATGGCGATACTGCTTCTGAATATCGTGGGGCTTATTGCCCTCTTTACGCTGCTCATGCTCCAGGGCAATTTGCCGTTCAATCCGCAGCAGTTACCAGGTTTATCCTGGCATCTGGCGCTGAACACGGCGGTCAGCTTTGTCACCAATACCAACTGGCAGTCTTACGCCGGTGAAACCACGCTCAGCTACTTCAGCCAGATGGCCGGGTTAACCGTGCAAAACTTTCTGTCTGCAGCCAGCGGTATCGCGGTGATCTTCGCCCTGACGCGCGCGTTTGCCCGCCAGAATGTCAGCACGCTCGGCAACGCGTGGGTTGATGTCACGCGCATCACCCTTTGGATCCTGGTGCCTGTTGCGCTGATTATTGCCCTGTTCTTTATACAGCAAGGCACTCTGCAAAACCTGCTGCCTTATACCCCTTACACCTCGCTTGAAGGGGGCAGGGAACTCCTGCCAATGGGGCCAGTGGCGTCGCAGGAAGCAATCAAGATGCTGGGCACCAACGGGGGCGGCTTCTTCAACGCCAACTCATCGCATCCGTTTGAAAACCCAACGGCATTAACCAATTTTGTACAGATGCTGGCGATCTTCCTGATCCCCGCCGCGCTCTGCTTCGCCTTTGGCGATGTGGTTAACGATCGCCGCCAGGGCCGTACGCTGCTGTGGGCCATGTCGTTAATCTTCGTGGTCTGCGTAGCACTGGTGATGTGGGCCGAATGGAACGGCAACAGCCACTTCATGCAGCTGGGGGCTAACAGCAATATCAACCTGGAAGGCAAAGAGAGCCGCTTCGGCATTCTTGCCAGCAGCCTCTATGCGGTGGTCACCACAGCGGCCTCCTGCGGGGCGGTGAACGCCATGCACGACTCTTTCACCGCGCTCGGCGGCATGATCCCGATGTGGCTGATGCAGATTGGCGAGGTAGTCTTCGGTGGGGTCGGTTCGGGGCTGTACGGCATGCTGTTGTTCGTTCTGCTCGCCGTGTTTATCGCCGGGCTGATGATCGGCCGCACGCCGGAATATCTCGGCAAAAAAATCGACGTCCGCGAAATGAAATTAACCGCGCTGGCAATCCTGGTCACCCCCACCCTTGTGCTGCTCGGTACCGCCCTGGCGCTGATGACCGACGCCGGGCGCAGCGGCATCTTTAACCCGGGCATTCACGGCTTTAGCGAAGTGCTTTACGCCGTTTCGTCTGCCGCAAACAACAACGGCAGCGCCTTTGCAGGGTTAAGTGCCAACTCACCGTTCTGGAACTGTCTGCTGGCGTTCTGCATGTTCTTCGGTCGTTTCGGCGTGATTATTCCCGTCATGGCGATCGCCGGAACACTGGTGAATAAGAAGATCCAGCCGACCACTACCGGTACGTTACCGACTCACGGCGCGCTGTTCGTCGGCCTGCTGATTGGCACCGTTCTGCTGGTAGGTGCCCTGACCTTTATCCCCGCCCTCGCGTTAGGCCCGGTTGCGGAATATCTCTCTTTACGCTGATTTTGCGGAGAATTTGTCATGAGTCGTAAACAACTGGCCCTGCTCGAACCGACATTAGTTCGTCAGGCCCTCATGGATGCGGTAAAAAAACTGAGCCCGCGCGTGCAGTGGCACAACCCGGTGATGTTTATTGTCTGGACTGGAAGTTTACTCACCACCGCATTGGCGATTGCCATGGGAACGGGACACCTTTCAGGAAATGCAACCTTTACCGGCGCCATCAGCCTGTGGCTGTGGTTTACCGTGCTGTTCGCCAACTTTGCCGAAGCGCTGGCGGAAGGCCGCAGTAAGGCGCAGGCCAACAGTCTGAAAGGGGTCAAAAAAACCGCCTTTGCGCGCAAATTACGCGAACCTAAATACGGCGCGCAGATGGACCACGTTCCGGCGGATGAACTGCGCAAAGGTGACGTGGTGCTGGTGGAAGCCGGGGACATCATCCCCTGCGACGGGGAGGTAATTGAGGGCGGCGCGTCGGTAGACGAAAGCGCTATTACCGGGGAATCCGCGCCCGTGATCCGTGAGTCGGGCGGAGATTTCGCCTCAGTTACCGGCGGAACGCGCATTCTTTCCGACTGGCTGGTGATCCAGTGCAGCGTTAACCCGGGCGAAACCTTTCTCGACCGGATGATCGCCATGGTGGAAGGCGCACAGCGTCGTAAAACGCCGAACGAGATCGCCCTGACCATTCTGCTGGTGGCGCTCACCATTGTGTTCCTGCTGGCAACGGCGACCCTGTGGCCCTTCTCTGCCTACGGCGGTACAGCGGTCAGCATCACCGTACTGATCGCCCTGCTGGTCTGTCTGATCCCCACCACTATCGGCGGCCTGCTTTCCGCGATTGGCGTGGCGGGGATGAGCCGTATGCTGGGCGCGAACGTCATCGCCACCAGCGGACGCGCCGTTGAAGCGGCGGGTGACGTAGACGTACTGCTGCTGGATAAAACCGGGACCATCACCCTGGGTAATCGTCAGGCCTCTGACTTTTTACCTGCTCCCGGCGTGGATGAAAAAACGCTGGCCGACGCGGCGCAGCTTTCTTCGCTGGCCGATGAGACGCCGGAAGGTCGCAGTATCGTGATCCTCGCCAAGCAGCGCTTTAACCTGCGCCAGCGCGACGTACAAAGCCTGCACGCCACGTTCGTGCCCTTCACGGCGCAAACACGGATGAGTGGAATTAACATTCAGGACCGAATGATCCGTAAAGGCTCCGTTGATGCCATCCGCCGTCATATTGAAGCCAATAATGGACATTTCCCTCCGGAAGTCGACCACCTGGTGGAAAGCGTAGCGCGTCAGGGGGCAACCCCGCTGGTGGTGGCGGAAGGTGCAAGCGTTCTGGGGGTTATCGCCCTGAAGGATATCGTTAAAGGCGGTATAAAAGAGCGTTTCGCCCAGATGCGTAAGATGGGCATTAAAACGGTAATGATCACCGGGGATAACCGTCTGACTGCGGCGGCCATTGCCGCCGAAGCGGGCGTGGATGATTTCCTTTCCGAAGCGACACCGGAAGCGAAGCTGGCACTCATTCGCCAGTATCAGGCGGAAGGTCGTCTGGTGGCGATGACCGGCGACGGCACCAACGACGCCCCGGCGCTGGCGCAGGCCGACGTGGCGGTGGCGATGAACTCCGGTACCCAGGCGGCAAAAGAGGCGGGCAACATGGTGGATCTCGACTCGAACCCGACCAAGCTGATCGAAGTGGTGCATATCGGGAAGCAGATGCTGATGACGCGCGGCTCGCTGACCACGTTCAGTATCGCCAACGACGTGGCGAAGTATTTCGCCATAATCCCGGCGGCCTTTGCGGCAACCTATCCGCAGCTGAATGCCCTGAACGTAATGCACCTGCACTCTCCAGCCTCGGCCATTTTGAGCGCGGTGATCTTCAACGCGCTGATTATTGTCTTTCTTATTCCGCTGGCGCTGAAAGGGGTGAGCTATAAGCCGCTGACGGCCGCCGCCATGCTGCGCCGTAACCTGTGGATTTACGGTCTGGGTGGGCTGGTGGTGCCCTTTATTGGGATCAAGGTTATCGACATGTTGTTAATGCTGTTCGGGCTGGTTTAAAAGGTGAATCTCATGACGATGTTACGTCCCGCTATACTGTTGTTTATTCTGCTGTCTCTGATTACCGGCGGGCTTTACCCGCTGATGACAACCGCGCTGGGCCAGTGGTGGTTTGAGGACCAGGCCAACGGCTCGCTGATTATCCAGAACGGTGAAAACCGTGGCTCGCGTCTGATTGGGCAAAACTTTACGGACCCGCGCTACTTCCAGGGACGCCCTTCCGCCACTGCGGAAAGCCCGTATAATCCAATGGCCTCCGGCGGCAGCAATCTGGCTGGCAGTAATCCTGACCTGGACAAAGCCGTTGCTGAACGCGTTGCCGCCCTGCGCGCCGCGAATCCGCAGGCCAGCCGTGAGGTGCCGGTTGAGCTGGTCACCGCCTCCGCGAGCGGGCTGGATTACAGCCTGACGCCGGACGCAGCGGCGTGGCAGATCCCACGCGTGGCCGCCGCCCGTCTGCTGACCGTCGAGCAGGTGAGCCAGCTGGTTGCAGAACATACGCAAAAGCCGCTGGTCAGCTTCATCGGCATGCCGGTAGTGAACATTGTTGAGCTGAATCTGGCGCTGGATGCGCTAAGGAAGAACTAAATGACCGATGAGCCCATGCGCCCGGATCCGGACAGGCTGCTTGAACAAACGGCTGAAGCCCACCGCGGCAAGCTGAAAATTTTCTTCGGCGCCTGCGCGGGCGTCGGGAAAACCTTCGCCATGCTGACGGAAGCCCAGCGGCTTCGGGCGCAGGGGCTTGATATTCTCATCGGCGTGGTGGAAACCCACGGTCGCAAAGAGACGGCGGCGCTGCTGACGGGGCTGGCGACGCAGCCGCCCCAGCGTATCAGCCATCGCGGGCGGCTGGTCACGGAGTTCGATCTTGATGCCGCCCTCGCCCGCCGCCCCGCGCTGATCCTGATGGACGAACTGGCGCACAGCAACGCGCCTGGCTCACGCCACCCGAAGCGCTGGCAGGATGTTGAGGAGCTGCTTGAAGCCGGCATCGACGTCTTCACTACGGTGAATGTTCAGCATCTGGAAAGCCTGAACGACGTGGTGAGCGGGGTAACCGGTATCCAGGTGCGGGAAACCGTCCCCGATCCGTTTTTTGATTCTGCCGATGAAGTCGTACTGGTTGACCTGCCGCCGGACGATCTACGCCAGCGCCTGCACGAAGGCAAGGTGTATATTGCCGGCCAGGCCGAACGCGCTATCGAACATTTTTTCCGCAAAGGAAACCTGATTGCCCTGCGCGAGCTGGCCCTGCGCCGCACCGCCGATCGCGTGGATGACCAGATGCGCGCCTGGCGGGACCTGCAGGGGCGGGAGCGCGTCTGGCACACGCGTGACGCCATTCTGTTATGCATTGGTCACGGCAGCGGCAATGAAAAACTGGTCCGCACCGCCGCCCGGCTTGCGGCGAAGTTTGGCAGCGTCTGGCACGCGGTGTATGTCGAAACGCCACAGCTTCACGGCCTGCCGGAAAATCAGCGTCGCGCCATTTTGAGCGCGCTGCGGCTGGCGCAGGAGCTGGGTGCCGAAACCGCAACCCTGTCCGATCCGCAGGAAGATAAAGCCATTCTGCGCTACGCGCGCGAGCATAACCTGGGCAAGATTGTCATTGGACGTCGCCAGCATCGCCGCTGGTTTAGCCGCGAATCTTTTGCCGACAGGCTGGCACGCCGCGCGCCGGATCTGGATTTAGTCATCGTCGCGCTGGATGACAAGCCCGCCCCCCTGCCCGGCCGTACGCCGGACGCACGCACCTTTGGCGATAAATGGCGCGTCCAGATCCGGGGCTGCCTCGTGGCCGTGGTCCTTTGCGCCCTGATTACGGTGATTGCCAGCCAGTGGCTAATCGCCTTCGATGCCGCCAATCTGGTCATGATTTATCTGCTGGGCGTCGTTGTGGTCGCGCTCTTTTATGGCCGCTGGCCGTCGGTGCTGGCAACGGTGATCAACGTCATCAGCTTCGACCTCTTTTTTATCGCTCCGCGCGGGACGCTTGCTGTCTCGGACGTGCAGTACATTCTGACCTTTGCCGTGATGCTTACCGTCGGGCTGGTGATCGGGAATCTGACGGCAGGCGTGCGCTACCAGGCACGCATTGCCCGCTATCGCGAGCAGCGCACCCGCCATCTGTATGAGATGTCAAAATCGCTGGCGGTCGGTCGCACGCAGCAGGATATCGTCCAGACCAGCGAGCAGTTTATCCGTTCGACCTTTCATGCCAGTAACCTGATTTTGCTCCCCGACGAGCAGGGGCGCCTTCGCCCGCTGACCTCCCCTTCGGGGATGACGCCCTGGGATGAAGCGATTGCCCGCTGGAGCTTTGATAAGGGTTTACCTGCCGGTGCCGGCACCGACACTCTGCCCGGGGTGCCTTACCAGATCCTGCCGCTGCGCAGCGCGGATAAAAATCACGGGCTGGTCATCGTCGAGCCGTCTAACCTGCGTCAGCTGATGATCCCCGAGCAGCAGCGCCTGCTGGAAACCTTCACCCTGCTGGTCGCCAGCGCCCTTGAACGGCTGGCGCTCACCGCCAGCGAAGAGCAGGCACGGCTGGCAAGCGAGCGCGAAAGTATTCGCAATTCGCTGCTGGCAGCGCTGTCTCACGATTTGCGCACCCCGCTTACCGTGCTGTTTGGTCAGTCCGAAATTCTGACGCTGGATCTGGCGGCGGAAGGATCAAAACATGCGATGCAGGCCAGCGAAATTCGTCAGCACGTGCTAAATACCACGCGTCTGGTGAACAACCTGCTGGACATGGCGCGCATTCAGTCCGGCGGGTTTAACCTCAAAAAAGAGTGGCTCACCCTTGAGGAGGTTGTCGGCAGTGCGCTGAAGATGCTGGAGCCGGGTCTCGGCGGGCGCCATATCGAGCTGGACATGCCGGAACCCCTGACGTTAATCCATGTGGATGGCCCGCTGTTTGAGCGCGTGCTGATTAATCTGCTGGAAAATGCCGCTAAATACGCCGGGACAAAGGCCCGGCTGGGGATTGCTGCCAGGGTGGATAAACGTGTGCTGCGGCTCGATGTCTGGGATACCGGGCCGGGTATTCCGGCCGGCCAGGAGCGCGCCATATTCGAAAAATTTGCGCGCGGTAATAAGGAATCTGCCATTCCGGGCGTCGGGCTGGGGCTGGCGATCTGCCAGGCGATTGTTGACGTGCATGGCGGCACCATTTCCGCAGAGAACCGCCCGGAAGGTGGGGCACGCTTTTGTGTTACACTTCCTCTTGAAACCCCACCAGAACTTGATGAATTACCAGAGGATTTGTGATTAACGTTCTGATTGTTGAAGATGAGCTCGCTATCAGCCGATTTCTGCGTACCGCGCTGGAAGGCGACGGTTTGCGCGTTCATGAAGCCGGTACGCTTCAACGGGGGTTAATTGAAGCCGCCACCCGCAAGCCAGATCTGGTGATCCTGGATCTGGGACTCCCGGATGGCGATGGCATCGATTTTATTCGTGAGGTGCGTCAGTGGAGCCAGATGCCCATTCTGGTGCTCTCTGCCCGCACCGAAGAGACGGATAAAATCGCCGCGCTGGATGCCGGAGCGGATGATTATCTGATCAAACCGTTTGGCATTGGCGAGTTACAGGCCCGGCTGCGTGTGGCGCTGCGTCGACACAGTGCCACCACTCCTTCTGAACCGGTGTACGTCTTTGGCGATATCCGCGTCGATCTTGCCGCCCGCCGCATCGTGCGAGGGGAAGAAGAGATCCACCTTACGCCTATCGAGTTTCGTCTGCTGGCCGTGTTGCTCAGTAACCACGGAAAAGTGTTAACGCAGCGACAGCTGTTAAGCCAGGTCTGGGGACCGAATGCTGTCGAACATAGTCACTATTTACGCATTTATATGGGACACCTTCGCCAGAAACTTGAAGCCGATCCCGCGCGTCCTCGTCATTTATTAACAGAAACCGGTATCGGATATCGGTTTATGATCTGAATAAGTATTCACTTTAATTTTAAATATAAAACATACCGGCCTTAATATAGCCATGAAAATAACGATGAGTTTATTTTCATAGCTATATCCGCCCTCTTTAAACACAATTAAAACATCAATTTAACACCGAACCAACAAAACAGCATTTTGATCTGCGTTATTCACTCAAAACGACTAATTATTTCTGAAATGATCGGTTATTGGTGATCTGTTTCACAGTTAATCCCTTTTTCCTGGATAAAATGACCGTGCTTTCAATTACTGAAAGGAAAATGAACATGGAAAACAATAATCGTTTAATGCCCCATATAAGGCGGACAACACATATCATGATGTTTGCCCACCGAAACTGTTTTGACTTTCATCTCTTTAACGCCCGGTAGTCCTTCGACTTCTGGCGCATCTGCTTACAGGTTATCCTGAAAAACGCTATTTTACAGGCTGTTGCCTGTGAACACCTGCGCTCATTCCTTGTGATTCAGATTCTCCGCAACCGGGCGGACTGAATTCTACTCAGCAAAAAAGCAATTAACTGATTTCGTATCAGCGGACACGCTTTGCTTTTTTTTTCCGGAAAAAATCGATTTCTTTACCGCAAGAAGTCGAGGGACCCAGATTGCCTGAAATAAAGAGATAAAGATGAAAACGTTAAAAATTGCCGTCAGCCGTGCCTGCCCTGAATGCTTTACCACTTCGCGCGAGATCGTGGATATCACCGCATCGGATTATATTGATGTGGCAGCCGTGGTTCTGGCCGTCAGTGATATTTTCAATGGCGCCATAGAAGAAATAGAAGCCACGGGATTCGGTATTCCGGTGTTTATTGCCACGCATAAAGAAGAAAGGGTTCCGGCTGAATTTTTGTCGCGTATTCACGGCGTTTTTGAGTACTCCGACACCAGCAATGCGTACTACGGACGCCAGCTTGAAGCGGCTGCGCAGAAGTACGAAACCCAGCTCCGTCCGCCGTTCTTCCGCGCGCTGGTCGATTACGTCCAGCAGGGGAACAGCGCGTTTGACTGCCCCGGACATCAGGGAGGCCAGTTCTTCCGCCGCCATCCGGCCGGAAACCAGTTTGTCGATTTCTTTGGCGAAACGCTTTTCCGCGCCGATCTGTGCAATGCCGACGTGGCAATGGGCGATCTGCTGATCCATGAAGGTGCGCCATGCATCGCCCAACAGCATGCGGCAAAAGTCTTTAATGCGGATAAAACCTACTTCGTGCTGAACGGCACCTCCTCTTCCAATAAGGTGGTGCTCAATGCCCTGCTCACGCCAGGCGATCTGGTGCTGTTCGATCGCAATAACCATAAATCTAATCACCACGGAGCACTGTTACAGGCGGGAGCGACGCCGGTGTATCTGGAAACAGCCCGCAACCCGTACGGGTTTATCGGCGGTATTGACGCACACTGTTTCGACGAGAGTTACCTGCGGGAACTGGTGTCAGAGGTCGCGCCTGGTCGCGCGCGGGATGAACGTCCCTTCCGTCTGGCGGTGATCCAGCTGGGCACCTACGACGGTACTATTTATAACGCCCGTCAGGTGGTGGATAAGATTGGTCACCTGTGCGATTACATCCTGTTTGACTCCGCCTGGGTGGGTTACGAGCAGTTTATCCCGATGATGGCCGACTGCTCGCCGCTGCTGCTGGAGCTGAACGAAAACGATCCGGGCATTCTGGTTACCCAGTCGGTGCATAAGCAGCAGGCGGGCTTCTCGCAAACCTCGCAAATCCATAAGAAGGACAGCCACATAAAAGGCCAGCCGCGCTATGTTCCGCATAAGCGCCTCAACAACGCCTTTATGATGCACGCCTCCACCAGCCCGTTTTATCCGCTGTTTGCCGCCCTGGATATCAACGCCCGCATGCACGAGGGGCAAAGTGGGCGCAACATGTGGATGGACTGCGTGGTGACGGGTATCGAAGCGCGAAAACTGATCCTTCAGAACTGTCAGTTTATTCGCCCGTTCGTGCCGGAGACGGTGGATGGCCGTCCGTGGGAAAGCTGGGATACGGCGGAGATCGCCACCCATCTGCGCTTCTTCCATTTCGTTCCGGGCGAACGCTGGCACGCCTTTGAGGGATATGCCGAGCATCAGTATTTTATTGATCCCTGCAAACTGCTGCTGACCACGCCAGGCATCAACGCCCGCACCGGCGAGTATGATGATTTCGGCGTGCCCGCCACCATCCTCGCCAACTTCCTGCGTGAAAACGGCATCGTGCCGGAAAAATGCGACCTCAATTCCATTCTGTTCCTGCTCACCCCGGCGGAGGACATGGGCAAATTGCAGCAGCTCGTCGCCCAGCTGGTGCGCTTCGAAAAACTGCTCCAGAGCGATGTGCCGCTGAAAGAGGTTCTGCCCTCTCTTTATAAGCAACATCCGGAACGTTATGCGGATTATTCCCTGCGTCAGATTTGTCAGGAGATGCACGACCTCTACGCCCGCCATAACGTGAAGCAGTTGCAGAAAGAGATGTTCCGCAAGTCTCACTTCCCGCGCGTCATGATGAACCCGCAGGAGGCGAACTATGCCTATCTGCGCGGTGAGGTCGAGCTGGTGTCACTGCGCGACGCGGAAGGCCGTATCGCCGCGGAAGGCGCGCTGCCTTACCCACCGGGGGTGTTGTGCGTGGTTCCGGGGGAAGTCTGGGGCGGTTCCGTGCTGCGCTATTTCGCCGCGCTGGAAGACGGGATCAATCTGCTGCCGGGCTTTGCGCCGGAGTTACAGGGGGTTTACGTCGAGGAGTGTGACGGGCGCAAACAGGTGCGCTGCTACGTCATTAAACAACCCGCCGCTCAGCCGTCTCTGCTGAAAGGAGAAAAATTATGAGTAAGTCCAACAAGATGGGCGTGGTACAACTCACTATCCTCACCATGGTGAATATGATGGGGTCCGGGATCATCATGCTGCCCACCAAGCTCGCTGAAGTGGGGACGATTTCGATTATCTCCTGGCTGGTAACGGCAGTCGGCTCAATGGCGCTGGCGTGGGCGTTTGCCAAGTGCGGGATGTTCAGCCGTAAGTCTGGCGGCATGGGCGGCTATGCCGAATATGCGTTTGGTAAGTCCGGTAACTTCATGGCCAACTATACCTACGGGGTGTCGCTGCTGATCGCCAACGTGGCGATTGCCATCTCCGCTGTCGGTTACGGTACGGAGCTGTTTGGCGCGACGCTGACCCCGGTGCAGATTGGGCTGGCGACCATCGGCGTGCTGTGGATCTGCACCGTCGCCAACTTTGGCGGCGCGCGCATCACCGGACAACTCAGCAGCATCACCGTCTGGGGCGTGATCATTCCGGTTGTCGGTCTGTGCATCATCGGTTGGTTCTGGTTCAGCCCGACGCTGTACGCCAATTCCTGGAACCCGCATCACGTACCGTTCTTCACCGCCGTGGGATCATCCATCGCCATGACGCTATGGGCTTTCCTCGGTCTCGAGTCAGCCTGTGCGAATGCGGAAGTGGTGGAAAACCCGGAAAAGAACGTGCCGATCGCGGTACTCGGCGGGACGCTGGGGGCGGCGGTGATCTATATCGTCTCAACCAACGTGATTGCGGGAATTGTGCCCAACATGGATCTCGCTAACTCCACGGCGCCGTTCGGGCTGGCGTTTGCGCAGATGTTTACGCCAGAGGTAGGGAAAGTGATCATGGGACTGATGGTGATGTCCTGCTGCGGCTCGCTGCTGGGCTGGCAGTTCACCATCGCCCAGGTATTCAAATCCTCCGCTGACGAAGGTTATTTCCCGAAAATCTTCTCCCGCGTCACCAAAGCGGATGCGCCGGTACAGGGTATGCTGGCGATTGTGATTTTCCAGAGCGGTTTGTCGCTGATGACCATCAGCCCGTCACTGAACAGCCAGTTTAATGTACTGGTCAACCTGGCGGTGGTGACGAACATCATTCCGTACATTCTGTCGATGGCGGCACTGGTAATTATTCAGAAGGTGGCGAAGGTGGATCCGCGCAAAGCCCGGGCGGCCAATATCGTGGCGCTGATTGGGGCGATTTACAGCTTCTATGCGCTCTACTCGTCCGGTCAGGAGGCGATGCTGTATGGCGCGATGGTGACCTTTATGGGCTGGACGCTGTACGGTCTGGTATCGCCGAGATTTGAACTGAAGAATAAGCATAGTTAAAAAAGAAGCCCGGTGGCGCTAACGCTTACCGGGCCTACGAGATCAATGTTTTCTCCCTCTCCCTGTGGGAGAGGGCCGGGGTGAGGGCATCAGCCCGCACCAGACACCATTTACGCGTTTTTCAGCACTTCGCTGACAATCTCTACCGCTTCTTTCTCAATCTGCTGGCGGTGCTCAGCGCCGAGGAAGCTTTCGCAATAGATTTTGTACGCATCTTCCGTACCGGATGGACGCGCGGCGAACCAGCCGTTTTCGGTCATCACTTTCAGGCCGCCGATGGATGCGCCGTTACCCGGTGCTGCCGTCAGACGCGCGGTGATCGGATCGCCCGCCAGGGTGCTGGCGCTGACCATCTCCGGAGAGAGTTTGGACAGAGCGGCTTTCTGAGCAGAGGTCGCGCCAGCCTGAATACGGTTATAGCTTGGCGCACCAAAGCGTCCTGCCAGGTCGTTGTAATGTTCCTGCGGGTTCTTACCGGTAACCGCGGTGATTTCCGCCGCCAGCAGGCACATGATGATGCCGTCTTTATCGGTTGACCATGGGGTGCCGTCGAAGCGCAGGAAGGATGCCCCCGCGCTCTCTTCACCACCAAAGCCGAAGCTGCCGTCGTGCAGACCGTCAACAAACCACTTGAAGCCCACCGGCACTTCCACCAGCTTGCGGCCCAGCGCATCGACCACACGGTCAATCATGGCAGAAGAGACCAGCGTTTTACCCACCGCAACCTCTTTGCCCCACTGCGGACGGTGCTGGAAGAGATAGTTAATCGCAACAGCCAGGTAGTGGTTCGGGTTCATCAGCCCAGCCGGGGTGACGATACCGTGACGGTCGTAGTCCGGGTCGTTGGCAAACGCCAGATCGAACTTGTCGCGCAGCGCCAGCAGGCCCGCCATCGCGCATTCGGAGGAGCAGTCCATACGGATCGCGCCGTCTTTGTCCAGGTGCATAAAGCGGAAGGTCTGATCGACGTGATCGTTCACGATGGTCAGATCCAGCTTGTAGTGCTCGGCAATGCGTTTCCAGTATTCAATACCGGAGCCGCCCAGCGGATCCACGCCCAGCTTCAGACCGGCTTTCTGGATAGCGGCCATATCGACGATATCCGCCAGCCCTTCCACGAACGGCTGCACCAGATCCTGCTCTTTCACGTGGCCGGACGCCATGGCTTCATCCAGCGAGATGCGCTTCACGCCGTTCAGACCGTTAGCCAGTAACGCGTTGGCGCGATCTTCCACCACTTTCGTGACGTTGGTATCCGCCGGGCCACCGTTAGGTGGGTTGTACTTGATGCCGCCATCTTCCGGTGGGTTGTGGGACGGGGTGATCACAATACCGTCCGCCTGCGCGCCACCTTTTTTGTTATGTACCAGAATAGCGTTAGAAACCGCAGGCGTTGGCGTGAAACCGTTGTTCTCCTGAACAATCACGTCTACGCCGTTTGCCGCCAGTACTTCCAGCACGGAGATAAAGGCAGGTTCAGACAGGGCGTGGGTATCTTTCCCAACATAGCACGGACCGGTGACGCCATTTTTGGCGCGCTCTTCCGCGATGGCCTGAGCAATGGCCAGAATGTGCGGTTCGTTAAAGCTGTGGCGCGCCGCGCTGCCGCGGTGGCCAGATGTACCAAACTTCACTGCGTGTTCTGCGTTGCCCACCACCGGCTTCAGCACGTAGTACTGCGCGGTCAGTTGAGCGACGTTAATCAAATCGCGTTGTTGTGCAGGTTGTCCTGCACGGCTGTGATTTGCCATTGCCTGGTCCTTCTGATGCAAGGGTTAAATTGTACCGCAAACCTTTTCGATCAATTCCGCCGGGAACTGCATGGACTGCATGATATGTTCGATCATGCTGCACTTGCGGCCCGTATTGGTATTGGTGATCACCCAGTATGGCGTACCGGGAACATGTTTGGGTTTGGTTTGGTTGCCATTTTGCAGCAGGGTCTGCTCGTCACCTGCGAAGTAAACGCGCGTGCGACCGTGCAGCGACTCTGTCGCTTCTGCAAATGCGTTGTTATCCAGTGAGTAAAGTGTAGACAGCACCAGCATAAAGCGGTTAACCGCCTTTTTCTGCTCTGCATATTCATCGGACAGCAGCAGCTCGCGCATCGCGCGCACTTTGTCTTTTGCCGGCATGACGGCAGGTTTTACTTGTGCAACAACGCTCGGCTGAGACACAACATCTTTAGTGACAGGAGTGGGCTGTGAGGCGGCGGAAATTTTAAGCATGCGCCGTAAAATGTCGGACGCGCTCTCCCCAATATGCCGCGTCTGGCTGGCAATATACTGATAGAGTTCGTCATCAACTTCGATTGTTTTCATCTTAATCCAGTGCGATATCTTATCTGAATACAAGTCGTTGAGATTATAAGGTCTAATCCCAACAGCGGATAGCGTCAAACCAGGTTGGCGGCAAAAGTCAGATTAAACTGGATCCTTGCCCCCGGGCGGCAGAATGGTCAACATGATACCCTAACCTGACAAACCTAAAAAAAGAACTTTGCCATGAAATTGAATACCCGAGCGCAAACTGCACAATCGCCGAACAATAATTCTCCCATCGTACTGGTTCACGGCCTGTTTGGTAGTCTGGATAACCTGGGCGTGCTGGCGCGCGATTTAGTGACCGATCACGAGATCCTCCAGGTTGATATGCGCAATCACGGTCTTTCAGGGCGCTCTGAGGAGATGACCTACGCAGCCATGGCGCAGGATCTGCGGGACACCCTCGATGCGAATAATATCCAGAAAGCGACGCTCATCGGGCATTCAATGGGCGGTAAAGCGGTGATGGCGCTTACAGCGCTGGCCCCTGAGCGAATTTCCGGTCTGGTGGTCATTGACGTTGCGCCCGTCAATTACGACGTTCGCCGTCACGATGAGATTTTCGCTGCGATCAATGCCGTGACAGAGTCAGGCGTCTCCACACGCCAGCAGGCGGCAGCCGTTATGCGCGAGCATCTCGATGAAGAAGGCGTGGTCCAGTTCCTGCTGAAATCCTTTGTTGACGGACAATGGCGCTTTAACGTCCCGGTACTGTGGGATCAGTATTCGCATATTGTGGGGTGGGAAAATGTCCCCGCCTGGCCGCACCCTACCCTCTTTATTCGCGGCGGCAACTCCCCTTACGTCACTGACGCGTACCGTGACACGCTGCTGGCGCAATTTCCGCAGGCTCGCGCTCACGTCATCGCCGGTGCCGGGCACTGGGTCCACGCGGAAAGACCGGATGCGGTCCTGCGCGCCATTCGCCGCTATCTTACTGATACAGCGAATTGATTAAAAAGCCAGCGACCGGAAGACGACGGGCTTCCAGTCGTTGGCGTGTGGATATGGGTGATGTATGATGGCGCGCTTATCGCCCGGGCATTAGCAGGGCGGCGTGTTTCCCCCGAAGTCTCAGAATCATGGCCAAAGAACAAACGGACCGTACGACACTAGATCTGTTCGCGAATGAGCGTCGACCGGGACGACCGAAAACGAATCCGCTTTCGCGCGATGAACAGCTGCGTATCAATAAACGCAACCAGCTTAAACGCGATAAAAATCGTGGGCTTAAGCGTGTCGAACTCAAGCTGAATGCCGATGCCGTCGATGCGCTTAACGAGTTAGCTGACGCGCGCAACATCAGCCGCAGCGAACTGATCGAAGAGATGCTGATCGCCCAGCTTGAGACGTTACGCGGCAAGGCGTGAGTCAGAAAATCCCCAATATTACCTTTTTCATGTAGCACAGAGTGCAGTCCTGCGTGATAGCTGTTTCCGCAGGGTTGCCTGTTCTGCTATTATTGCCCTTATCCGTGGACAATTTGCGCCACCATACCATTAAGTTTCAAGAGGTTATTTTACTCATGGCAATCATCGGCATTTTCTTTGGCAGTGATACCGGCAATACAGAAAATATCGCAAAAAACATTCAAAAACAGCTCGGTAAAGACGTTGCTGATGTGCATGACATCGCCAAGAGCAGCAAAGAAGATCTCGAGGGCTATGACATCCTGCTGCTGGGCATCCCGACCTGGTACTACGGTGAAGCACAGTGTGACTGGGACGATTTCTTCCCGACGCTGGAAGAAGTCGACTTCAACGGCAAGCTGGTTGCCCTGTTTGGCTGTGGCGATCAGGAAGACTACGCTGAGTATTTCTGTGATGCGCTGGGCACTATTCGCGACATCATTGAGCCGCGCGGTGCGGCGATCGTTGGTCACTGGCCAACAGCGGGTTACCACTTCGAAGCTTCCAAAGGTCTGGCAGATGACGATCACTTCGTTGGCCTTGCCATTGATGAAGACCGTCAGCCAGAGCTGACCGCAGAGCGTGTAGAAAAATGGGTTAAGCAGGTTCGTGAAGAGCTGAACCTGGACGATATCCTTAACGCCTGATATCCCTGCGGCGCAACTCCGGTTGCGCCCGTTGTCCAGGTAAAACCGATTAAATTAATTGCTACAAACTTTTAACTTTTTCGTCCAGACCTGTACAATATCCCCCTGGTAAAAAGTGGGTGCCATCGAACAAGTTTGTTGGTGATACCACGTTTTTATAAGCATACTTTGCTTGAGACTTGCAGTTTTCATTTAGCCATGGCAGTTCTATAATGAGACGCATTATCCCAAGTGCATTTTCTGTCACTTCTTCTTTTGAAGTGAATCGTTTAGCAACAGGACAGATTCCGCATGACTGACAACAATACCGCATTAAAGAAAGCTGGCCTGAAAGTAACGCTTCCTCGGTTAAAAATCCTTGAAGTGCTTCAGGGGCCAGACAATCACCATGTCAGTGCGGAAGACCTTTATAAGCGTCTTATCGATATGGGTGAAGAGATTGGGCTGGCAACCGTCTATCGTGTGCTGAACCAGTTTGATGACGCGGGCATTGTTACTCGTCATAATTTCGAAGGCGGTAAATCCGTGTTCGAGCTGACTCAGCAACACCACCACGATCACCTGATCTGCCTCGACTGTGGCAAGGTCATTGAATTTAGCGATGATTCCATTGAATCACGCCAGCGTGAAATCGCCGCCCGTCATGGCATCCGCCTGACCAACCACAGCCTGTACCTGTACGGTCACTGTGCTGAAGGGGATTGCCGCGAAAATGAACATGCGCACGACGCAAAATAAGTCAGTGTTCATACTCTGAGCCAGCCGTGAGGTTGGCTTTTTTTTGCCTGGAAAAAGCCCGGTAAGCGCAGCGCCACCGGGCGTAAAGCAACTTATTTATTGTTATTGCGAATCTCGTCCCAAATCTTATCGCAACGCTTCGCCACTTCCTGATCGTTACCGGTTTTACGCGCCTGAATACAGGCCTGGTAATCCATCACGCGAACGTTTTCCTGCGTGGCGAATTGCTCATGGGCTTTGTCTTTTTTTAGCTCGTTCAGCACGCTTTGACAGGCTTCAATCTTCTCAGGTGAACCTTGTGCGGTATTGATGCACGCGCTATACGCCTCTTTCAGACGGGAGTCTTCTTTCGGCGCCTGATCCTGCGCGCACGCCACCAGCCCGAATGCCAGCAGCGCAACGAATACCCTTTTTTTCATCATGTTCAGTCTCCATAACGGCGGGACACAGCCCGCCACAACATTCATCAGAAGATGGTAAATGGCGCAATGACCATGAATTTCACGTCGCGCTCATCCTGGAAGATGTTGCCGTAACCGCCCGCGTAGCTCGGGATATCGGAGTGGTTGTCATACTGGGTGAAGTGCAGTTTGAACATCGTGCCTTTCGCACGACCCTCCTGCAGGGTATAAATCGCATCCAGACTGTATGAAGACTCTTTCAGACGGTAGTTCGGATCGTAGTAGGCGTCTGGCGTAGCCATATCCGCTGGCTTCGCGTCCCAGGCGTACGCGTAGGACGCACCCACTGCCCAGCCAGGCAGGTTCCAGTTCTTCAGGTCATACATTGCGCCGAAGAAGACCGCCTTTTCGCCGTCGGCGTTGAAGTCAGAGCGGTTATCCCACCAGATATCCAGACGACCATTGGAAGAGGCGTAGGTTGGCGTCATACGTTGCAGGAAGTAGCCCTGCTGCCCTTCTGCCTTCACCCATGTACCCTCCAGACGCAAATCAACCTGACCCACTTTGTAGCCGAAGGTCAGCGCCTGTAACCACGCGGTGCCGTCATAAATATCATTTACGCTGCCATCGCTGACCTTGTCGCGCGTACCGTAGAACTGATAGCTGGTGCTCAGCGGGCTACCTGCGATATCAAATTTGTAGCTGGCTTTAGCAAAGTACTGATCGATATAGCCTTCTGCCTGACCAAAAGCCGCTTCCAGCACCAGATCGTTTTTGAAGTCGTACTTCGCCCCCAGCGAGTGGAGATAATCAACTTTGGTTTTTTTATCGTTTTGATAGAACTTGTCCATCTCAATGTGCCACGGCGCTTTGTACTCGTTGGTCCACATATAGGAGAAGCTCAACGCCCCCGCATCGCCGTAGTCAAAATTAGCACCGGCTTCCGCGCCCTGATAGGTACCTGGCATAAAGCTCCAGTGCGGCGCTAACAGCGTCTGACCGGTTGGCTGGATATAACCACCACGCGCCCAGACCGGGCCATATTTGAATTTTGCAGCCGCTTTATACAGGCTGATTCCGCTTTTATCGCCGGACCAGTCTTCGTCGTAAGCTTTATTGCTGGAGGAGAACGCAATTTCGTTCGGATGGCCGCTGTCGCCATTTTCGGCCATTTCAATTGCGGTGAACGCTGCAATATCGATCCCGAACATATCGGCGGCATATCCCGACTGGAAATCCAGGTTGGCGTTCCAGGTCGAGTGAGAGAGGTTAGTTTTGTATTTATCTTCAGTGACGTCTTTACGGTCACGCTCACGTTGCCAGTAATAAATACCGCCCGTAAGGGTGGAATCTTCAATGAAACCTGCTGCTTTTGCCTCTGGCGCAACCACCAGGCCCGACATTGCTGTCACACCGGCGATAGCCAGCGCCAGCGCACTACGTTTGCCACTGAACGTACGCATAGATTATTCCTCTTTGACGAATTAAAACGCCTTAAACGGCGAAAAACAGAAAAGACCAAATGGTCAGGGGTAGTCAGAAATACCCTCGAATTAACTACCGTCTTTAGGTTATTTTTCGCGACGCGAATTATCAATGCTTTTAATCAGGCAAAAGTCAGGATTATGACGAAGAGCACATATTTCGTAGTGCTTTGTAACATTTACCGTGAAGCGAGTACTGGCGGGGGAATACGCTAATTTTCAGTAAGTAACATTGAGATTGAGAATATATTTTTCAGCGTTTCTGTTTTTGGAAAACAACAAACTTTTTTTAAATAAAATAAGTAGCACCACATTGACCTGGAATGTGGGCTTTAAAAGATTATCCCGATGCTTAACGACATGATCGTTAAATAAAAAAACGCCGCATTACGCGGCGTTTGTTTCTCATTGACCAGAGCAGCGTTATTATTCGCCGATCTTAGTCCAGGTATCACGCAGACCCACGGTACGGTTAAATACCGGTTTTTCTGCCGTGCTGTAACGACTGTCCAGGCAGAAATAACCCTCACGTTCGAACTGGAACGCTTTACCGGCTTCAGCGGCTTTCAGAGACGGCTCGGCATACCCCTGCTTGATAATCAGCGACTCAGGGTTAATAACCGCCAGGAAGTCTTCCGCTGCGCCTGGGTTAGGCACGCTGAACAGACGGTCGTAGAGACGGATCTCAACCGGCAGCGCATGCTGCGCGCTCACCCAGTGGATTACGCCTTTCACTTTACGGCCATCCGCCGGATCTTTGCTCAGCGTCTCTGCGTCGTACGTACAGAAGATGGTCGTGATGTTACCTTCCGCATCTTTCTCTACGCGCTCGGCTTTGATTACATAGGCGTTACGCAGACGTACTTCTTTGCCCAGCACCAGACGCTTGTACTGCTTGTTCGCTTCTTCGCGGAAGTCGGCACGATCGATCCAGATTTCACCGCTGAACGGCACGTCGCGGGTGCCCATTTCCGGTTTGTTCGGATGGTTAGGCATAGAGACCAGTTCGCTCCCGCCCTGCGGATAGTTTTCGATAACCAGTTTCACTGGATCGATCACCGCCATCGCGCGCGGCGCGTTTTCGTTCAGGTCTTCACGAATGCAGGATTCCAGAGACGCCATTTCGATGGTGTTGTCCTGCTTGGTGACGCCGATACGTTTGCAGAACTCACGAATGGAGGCGGAGGTGTAGCCACGACGACGCAGGCCAGAGATGGTCGGCATACGTGGGTCGTCCCAGCCTTCAACGTGCTTGTCAGTGACCAGCAGGTTCAGCTTACGCTTGGACATCACGGTGTATTCCAGGTTCAGACGAGAGAACTCGTACTGACGCGGATGCACAGGAATGGTGATGTTATCCAGCACCCAGTCGTACAGACGACGGTTGTCCTGGAATTCCAGCGTGCACAGAGAGTGCGTAATGCCTTCCAGCGCATCGCTGATGCAGTGGGTGAAGTCGTACATCGGGTAGATGCACCACTTGTTACCGGTCTGGTGGTGTTCTGCGAACTTAATGCGGTACAGCACCGGATCGCGCATCACGATGAACGGAGACGCCATATCGATTTTGGCACGCAGACACGCTTTACCTTCTTCGAAGCCACCGGCACGCATTTTTTCAAACAGCGCCAGGTTCTCTTCCACGCTACGATCGCGGAACGGACTGTTCTTACCAGGCTGAGTCAGCGTACCACGGTATTCACGGATTTCGTCAGCAGAGAGCTCGTCGACGTATGCCAGACCCTTGTTAATCAGTTCAACCGCATAGGCATACAGCTGATCGAAATAGTCTGAGGAGTAGCAGATATCGCCAGACCAGTTGAAGCCCAGCCATTGCACGTCGTTTTTAATCGACTCAACGTATTCGATGTCTTCTTTTACTGGGTTGGTGTCATCGAAACGCAGGTTGCACTGCCCCTGGTAGTCTTGCGCAATACCAAAGTTCAGGCAGATCGATTTGGCGTGACCAATGTGCAGGTAGCCATTTGGCTCCGGCGGGAAACGCGTGTGGACTGTGGTGTGCTTACCACTGGCCAGATCTTCATCGATGATCTGACGAATAAAGTTACTCGGGCGGGCTTCTGCCTCACTCATCGTGGATTCCTCAAAGCGTAAACAACGTATAACGGCATATGATCTTATAAGCCGGACGTAGTGACAACCCTTAAAACGTCCCGGAAGAAAATAATGGGGGCAATTGCTGCAAAAAAAAGCGGCGGAGGATATCCCCCGCCGCTAAAGGCATAACTCTACTCAGGAGCGATTACTTGCCTTTAATCTCATACAGTGGCGTTTGGCCTGCAACTACCTGCCCCTGCGCCAGGATCACCAGACCGCTGAAGTCGTCGATGTTGCTGCACACTACCGGGCTTATCATGGAGCGCGCGTTGGCGTTCAGGAACTCCAGATCCATTTCCAGAATCGGCTGGCCTGCCGCCACTTCAGCGCCCTCTTCCACCAGGCGAGTAAAGCCCTGACCGTTCAGCGCAACGGTATCGATACCCATATGGACAACGATCTCCGCGCCTTTTTCCGTTTCCAGGCAGAACGCGTGGTTGGTGTTGAAGATTTTCACGATAGTACCGGCTGCCGGAGAGACCACGGTTTTGTCCGTTGGTTTCACCGCCACGCCATCACCGACCGCTTTGCTGGCGAACGCTTCGTCAGGCACCTGCTCAAGCGCAACAACGTCACCTGTCACCGGAGAAACCAGCGCAGCGATGGTCACCGCATTTGGCACAGCCTGCGGTTTTGCAACCGGCGCGTCAGCTACTGGCGCGTTATCCGTTGAGGCGGCAGCGACCGGCCCACGGGCAACCACTTTTTTCATTTCATCGCCGATAGATTCGGCTTTCGCACCCACGATAACCTGGATGGTTTGTTTGTTCAGCTTCACCACACCAGACGCACCAAGGCGTTTGCACATTGCATCGCTCACGCGCGCGGAGTCGCCCACGGTCAGACGCAGACGGGTAATACAGGCATCGATCGCTTTCAGGTTGTCGGTGCCACCCACAGCGGCAATATAGCTGGTTGCCAGCTGGGTTAAACCCTCTTCGGTATTGCTGTTGGCTTCACTGGTCACAACATCATCTTTCGTATCTTCGCGGCCCGGCGTCTTCAGGTTAAACATACGAATAACCGCGCTGAACAGAACGAAGTAGATAACGAAGAAGATCAGGCCCATCACCACCAGCATCCAGACGTTGCTGCTTGCCGCTGGCAGGTTGTACATCAACACATAGTCGATAGCGCCTGCGGAGAAGGAGAAGCCTGCATGGATACCCAGAAGGGTGGCAACGAACAGGCTGATACCGGTCAGGATCGCGTGCATCAGATACAGCAGCGGAGCCAGGAACATGAACAGGAATTCCAGTGGCTCGGTCACGCCGGTCAGGAAGGCGGTGATCGCAACGGACAGCAGCATCCCGCCAACCATTGGGCGACGCGCTTTCGGCGCAGCCAGGTACATTGCCAGCGCGGCGCCAGGCAGACCAAACATCATGATTGGGAAGAAGCCGGACATGAACATGCCCGCGGTGCCGTCACCTGCGTAGAAGCGGTTGATATCACCGTGGAATACCGCGCCAGCCGCGTTGGTGAACTCACCAATCTGGAACCAGGCGATGGTGTTCAGTACCTGATGCAGACCGGTTGGGATCAGCAGACGGTTAATGAAACCGAAGATGCCCGCGCCCATTGCGCCCGCAGACACGATCCACTCGCCACCCGCATGGATAGCATGCTGAACCGGTGGCCAAACGTAGCCAAAGATGGCGGCGAGGATCAGACAGAAAAAGCCCGTCGCAATCGGCACAAAACGTTTACCGCCGAAGAAGCTCAGGAAGTCAGGCAGTTTGATACCCGCCCAGCGGTTGTACACGGCGCCACCGACCAGACCGGTAATGATACCCGCCAGTACACCCATGTTGATTTCCGGGTTGATGGTTACCATCGCTTTCGTGAGGATGAAGTAACCTACCGCCCCTGCCAGTGCCGCAGCACCGGCGCTGTCTTTTGACCAGCTTGACGCCACGCCGATGGCGAAAATCAGCGCAAGGTTGTCAAAAATGGCGCCGCCTGCCTGGGCAATAAACGGCACATTAAGAAGATCGGGTTGCCCGAATCGCAGCAGCAACGCTGCAACCGGTAGCACGGCGATAGGGAGCTGCAAAGCCCTACCGAGGCGCTGGAAAAAACCTAAAATATTCATCCTATTCCCCCTACGAGACCCTTTGTTAAGACTCGCGCATAAACTATGTTTTTATTGTGTCACGAACGATAGATACTGTTGATGATTCACTGGCAGTGTGAGTGTGTGAAAAATTAATTCGTATCGCAAATTAAACACCTATTTTTTGTGATTATTGTCACCAAATATCGTATTAAACCCTCCCTTTCACTGGCTAACCACGAAAACTTATTTTATCATTCAAAAAATCAAGACGGATTGATCCGGCCTGAAAGGTTCCAGGTTACGCTTAGTTCAGGTTGCACTAATCATCCGCCCACTTTTACTTAAACTTTAGAGGTGAATAATGAGACTGATTCCCCTGGCAACAGCTGAACAAGTCGGAAAATGGGCTGCTCGTCATATCGTTAACCGCATCAACGCGTTCAAACCAACAGCCGATCGTCCTTTCGTACTCGGTCTTCCAACCGGTGGTACTCCCCTGACCGCGTATAAGGCTTTGGTTGAAATGCACAAAGCGGGCCAGGTTAGCTTTAAACATGTTGTGACCTTCAACATGGACGAATATGTCAGCCTGCCAAAGGAACATCCGGAAAGTTACCACAGCTTTATGCACCGTAATTTCTTCGATCACGTTGATATTCCGGCTGAAAACATTAACCTGCTGAATGGAAACGCGCCTGATATTGACGCAGAATGCCGTCAGTATGAAGAAAAAATCCGTTCCTACGGTAAAATCCACCTGTTTATGGGCGGCGTAGGCAACGATGGTCATATCGCGTTCAACGAACCGGCATCTTCACTGGCTTCCCGTACCCGTATTAAAACGTTGACCCATGACACGCGTGTGGCTAACTCCCGCTTCTTTGACGGCGACGTCAATCAGGTGCCGAAATACGCGCTGACCGTGGGTGTGGGTACACTGCTGGATGCCGAAGAAGTGATGATTCTGGTACTGGGCGCAGTGAAAGCGCAAGCGCTTCAGGCTGCCGTTGAAGGCAACGTGAACCATATGTGGACGATCAGCTGCTTACAGTTGCATCCAAAAGCGGTTGTCGTGTGTGACGAACCGTCCACCATGGAGCTGAAAGTGAAAACGCTGAAATACTTCAACGAGCTGGAAGCTGAGAACATTAAAGGTCTGTAATTGAATAACCGCCTCTTTTATCAGGGGCGGTCGCTTTTTTAACCGGGGGTCGATATGTACGCTTTAACCCACGGTCGGATTTATACCGGCCATGAAATTCTGGATGACCATGCGATTGTAATCGCCAATGGCCTGATTGAACGTGTTTGCCCGCTGGCGGAACTGCCGCCGGAGATCGAACAGCGTTCCCTCAATGGAGCAGTAATCTCCCCCGGTTTCATCGACGTACAGCTTAACGGCTGCGGCGGTGTCCAGTTTAACGATACCGCAGAGGCGGTAACGGTTGAAACGCTGGAAATCATGCAAAAAGCCAACGAGAAATCGGGCTGCACCAGCTATCTGCCAACGCTGATTACCAGCAGCGATGACCTGATGAAACAGGGTATCCGCGTCATGCGCGAATACCTGGCAAAACATCCGAATCAGGCGCTGGGTCTGCACCTGGAAGGACCATGGCTGAATATGGTCAAGAAAGGCACCCATAACCCGAACTACGTGCGCAAACCGGATGCCGAGCTGGTGGATTACATGTGCGCCAATGCCGATGTGATCACTAAAGTGACGCTGGCACCGGAAATGACCGGCACGGACGTTATCAGCAAACTGGCCGCCGCCGGGATTGTGGTATCTGCGGGCCATTCGAACGCGACGCTGAAAGAGGCGAAGGCCGGTTTCCGCGCAGGCATTACATTTGCCACACACCTTTATAACGCGATGCCGTATATTACCGGTCGCGAACCGGGACTGGTTGGCGCAATTCTGGATGAACCAGACGTCTACTGCGGCATTATCGCCGACGGCTTGCATGTCGATTACACCAACATCCGCAACGCCAAGCGCCTTAAAGGCGACAAGCTCTGCCTGGTCACGGATGCAACCGCTCCGGCAGGAGCGAATATTGACCAGTTCATTTTTGCTGGTAAAACAATATACTACCGGAATGGACTGTGTGTGGATGAGAACGGCACGCTGAGCGGTTCTTCTCTGACGATGATCGAAGGGGTACGTAACCTCGTTGAACATTGCGGCATTGCGCTTGAGGAAGTGCTGCGCATGGCCACGCTTTATCCGGCGCGCGCTATTGGCGTCGATAAACAGCTCGGCGGTATTGCGCCAGGTATGGTTGCAAACCTGACGGCGTTCACACACGATTATAAAATTATTAAGACCATCGTTAATGGTAACGAGGTCGTCACTGAGTAAGTAAAAGTATGACACCAGGCGGACAAGCTCAAATCGGTAATGTCGATCTCGTTAAACAACTTAACAGCGCGGCAGTTTATCGCCTGATTGACCAGCACGGGCCAATCTCACGCATTCAGATAGCCGAACAAAGCCAGCTTGCTCCCGCCAGCGTGACAAAAATTACACGTCAGCTTATTGAGCGCGGCCTGATCAAAGAAGTGGATCAGCAGGCCTCCACCGGCGGCCGCCGCGCGATTTCCATCGTCACTGAAACCCGCAATTTTCAGGCCATTGGCGTTCGCTTAGGCCGTCATGACACCACGCTTACGCTCTACGATCTGAGCAGCAAGGCCATTGCCGAAGAGCACTACCCCCTTCCTGAGCGCACACAGGAGACGCTCGAACACGCGTTACTGAATACCATCGCGCAGTTTATCGAAAGCTGTCAGCGCAAGATCCGTGAACTCATCGCCATCTCGGTGATTTTACCCGGTCTGGTTGACCCGGAAAGCGGCGTTATTCGCTACATGCCGCACATTAAGGTAGAGAACTGGGGGCTGGTTGAGGCGCTGGAAAAGCGCTTCAAGCTGACCTGCTTTGTTGGTCACGATATCCGCTCGCTGGCGCTGGCGGAGCACTACTTTGGTGCGAGCCAGGACTGCGAAGACTCTATTCTGGTGCGCGTTCACCGTGGTACAGGTGCGGGTATCATCTCGAATGGCCGCATTTTTATTGGTCGTAACGGTAACGTAGGCGAGATCGGTCATATCCAGGTGGAACCGCTTGGCGAGCGCTGCCACTGCGGTAACTTTGGCTGTCTTGAAACCGTTGCCGCCAATGCCGCCATTGAACATCGCGTCCGCCACCTGCTGGAGCAGGGTTATCAGAGCCGCGTCACGCTGGGCGACTGTAAGATCGGTGCCATCTGCAAAGCGGCAAACAAAGGCGATGCGCTGGCCTGCGAAGTGATCGAACAGGTAGGACGCCACCTGGGTAAGACCATCGCCATTGCCATCAACCTGTTTAATCCGCAAAAAGTGGTGATCGCCGGCGAGATCGTTGAAGCCGAAAAAGTATTACTGCCTGCCATTGAAGGCTGCATCAATACCCAGGCGCTGAAGGCATTTCGCCAGAATTTGCCGGTGGTGCGATCTACGCTCGATCACCGCTCGGCAATTGGCGCATTCGCCCTGGTAAAACGTGCCATGCTCAACGGGATCCTGCTGCAACATTTGCTGGAATCCTGATCGGACCTTATAGTAACGCCTTCTTTTTTTGATGTCGGATTGTCCATGACCATTAAGAATGTAATTTGTGATATCGACGGCGTGCTGATGCACGACAACGTTGCCGTGCCGGGTGCTGCGGAGTTTCTTCACCGCATCATCGACAAAGGAATGCCACTGGTTCTTCTCACGAACTACCCTTCACAGACTGGTCAGGATCTGGCAAATCGCTTTGCTACCGCGGGCGTCAATGTCCCGGACAGCGTGTTTTATACCTCTGCGATGGCGACCGCGGATTTCCTGAAGCGTCAGGAAGGCAAAAAAGCCTACGTGGTTGGCGAAGGCGCGCTGATCCACGAGCTGTATAAAGCGGGCTTCACCATCACCGACGTGAATCCGGACTTTGTCATCGTGGGCGAAACGCGCTCCTTTAACTGGGAGATGATGCATAAAGCAGCCTACTTTGTCGCCAATGGTGCACGTTTTATCGCCACTAACCCGGATACGCATGGTCGTGGTTTTTATCCCGCCTGCGGTGCGCTGTGCGCCGGTATCGAAAAAATCTCAGGCCGTAAGCCGTTTGTTGTCGGCAAACCGAGCCCGTGGATCATCCGCGCTGCACTGAATACGATGCAGGCACACTCAGAAGAAACCGTCATTGTTGGCGACAACCTGCGCACCGATATTTTGGCCGGCTTCCAGGCCGGGCTTGAAACCATCCTGGTGCTTTCTGGCGTTTCACAGCTTGATGACATTGATACGATGCCGTTCCGGCCAAGCTGGATTTACCCCTCTGTCGACGAAATCGACGTTATTTGATTCAGAACCACGCCCCAGGGCGTGGTTTTTCATTTCTGCTGCCTGAAAATATCACTTCATCTAACGAAATCAGCTCTTCATTGAGAAATCATCAATAGAATGGCTTAATGCATACTCTTTTTTTAAGATTCGGCAATTGCCATTGCACTTTTTACGTTTTCATCGGTAAAACGCTTGCGCCCCCTCCCCTTTTTGCGGCATTTTCATAAGCAAGCAACATCACAACGCAACAGGGTTAACGGAGAAGGTTATGTGTTCTATTTTTGGCGTACTGGATATTAAAACTGACGCGGGCGAACTGCGTAAAAAAGCACTCGAATTGTCCCGCCTGATGCGCCACCGCGGTCCGGACTGGTCAGGCGTTTACGCCAGCGATAAAGCGATTCTGGCTCACGAACGTCTTTCCATTGTTGATGTCAACGCTGGCGCACAGCCGCTGTATAACGAGAAAAAAACGCACGCGCTGGCTGTTAACGGTGAAATTTACAACCATCAGGCGCTGCGCGCTGAGTACGGCGATCGCTACGCGTTTCAGACCGGCTCAGACTGCGAAGTGATCCTGGCGCTGTATCAGGAGAAAGGCCCGGAGTTCCTCGACGACCTGCAAGGTATGTTCGCCTTCGCGCTGTACGACAGCGAAAAAGACGCTTACCTGATTGGCCGCGACCATATTGGTATTATCCCGCTGTACATGGGACACGATGAACACGGTAACTTCTACGTTGCCTCAGAGATGAAAGCCCTGGTACCGGTGTGCCGCACCATCAAAGAGTTCCCGGCAGGTAGCTACCTGTGGAGTAAAGACGGCGAGATCCGCCCGTACTACCAGCGCGACTGGTTTGATTATGAGGCGGTGAAAGACAACGTGACGGACAAAGCCGAACTGCGTCAGGCACTAGAGGAGTCAGTGAAAAGCCACCTGATGTCAGACGTACCCTACGGCGTACTGCTCTCCGGCGGTCTGGACTCCTCCGTGATCTCCGCGATCACCAAGAAATTCGCCGCACGTCGCGTGGAAGATCAGGAGCGCTCAGAAGCCTGGTGGCCGCAGCTGCACTCCTTTGCCGTGGGTCTGGAAGGGGCACCTGACCTGAAAGCCGCCCAGGAAGTGGCGAACCATCTCGGCACGGTGCACCATGAAATTCACTTCACCGTACAGGAAGGTCTGGATGCGATCCGCGATGTGATCTATCACATTGAAACCTATGATGTGACCACCATTCGCGCCTCCACGCCGATGTATTTGATGTCGCGGAAGATCAAAGCGATGGGCATCAAGATGGTGCTCTCCGGCGAAGGTTCTGACGAAGTGTTTGGCGGTTATCTCTATTTCCACAAAGCGCCAAACGCCAAAGAGCTGCATGAAGAAACGGTGCGTAAGCTACAGGCGCTGCACATGTTTGACTGCGCGCGCGCCAACAAAGCGATGTCCGCCTGGGGTGTGGAAGCCCGCGTGCCGTTCCTCGATAAGAAATTCCTCGATGTGGCGATGCGCATCAACCCGCAGGACAAAATGTGCGGCAACGGCAAAATGGAGAAACATATCCTGCGTGAATGTTTTGAATCCTACCTGCCGGCGAGCGTGGCGTGGCGTCAGAAAGAGCAGTTCTCCGATGGCGTAGGTTACAGCTGGATCGACACCCTGAAAGAGGTGGCGGCAAAACAGGTTTCTGATCAACAACTGGAAACTGCGAGCTTCCGCTTCCCGTACAACACGCCAGCCTCGAAAGAAGCGTATTTGTACCGTGAGATCTTTGAGGAGCTGTTCCCGGTTCCAAGTGCAGCCGAGTGCGTACCGGGTGGTCCATCGGTCGCCTGCTCTTCTGCTAAAGCCATTGAATGGGATGAATCCTTCAAAGCCATGAACGATCCGTCAGGACGCGCAGTGGGCGTTCACCAGTCTGCCTATAAATAATGTTCAGAGTATCATCAGGCCCTCCGGGGCCTGATTTTTTTGCCTCTCTTTTCCCCGCATAAAATCGATTAATAACCAATAATTGTCGAATATTCGGCCTCGCTGTTCGCAACCTAACCAAACAGTCACATTCCGGCTATTTTCATTGAAAAAGGTGTTGACGCTGCAAGGGTCTATACGCATAATGCGCCCCGCAACGCCGATAAGGTAACGCGAAAAAAAGATGGCTACGTAGCTCAGTTGGTTAGAGCACATCACTCATAATGATGGGGTCACAGGTTCGAATCCCGTCGTAGCCACCATCTTTTTTGCGGGAGTGGCGAAATTGGTAGACGCACCAGATTTAGGTTCTGGCGCCGCAAGGTGTGCGAGTTCAAGTCTCGCCTCCCGCACCATTCCCAGGTAAGCGTTGCACGGATGGGGTATCGCCAAGCGGTAAGGCACCGGTTTTTGATACCGGCATTCCCTGGTTCGAATCCAGGTACCCCAGCCATCGAAGATTGCAGTACTGGCTACGTAGCTCAGTTGGTTAGAGCACATCACTCATAATGATGGGGTCACAGGTTCGAATCCCGTCGTAGCCACCATATTTATGTTATCGAATACGATTCGGTAAACTGAACATTGTTGGGGTATCGCCAAGCGGTAAGGCACCGGATTCTGATTCCGGCATTCCGAGGTTCGAATCCTCGTACCCCAGCCACTTTAAAGTCGTTAAGCAGTTTGTTTAACGCAATTGGGGTGTCGCCAAGCGGTAAGGCTCTGGTTTCTGATACCAGCATTCCGGGGTTCGAATCCCTGCACCCCAGCCACTTAAAACAAAAAAGCCCGCTCTGCGGGCTTTTTTGTTTTTGTTGCTCAGAATAGTGCGGCCTGATGCCCTCACCCTAACCCTCTCCCACCGGGCTGAGGGATCCCCAGTAATTTTTTTATGCAGAAGCAATAAAGTTGCTTTCTAAATGACTGAGGGCTGTCAGCGA
>NZ_JADBPZ010000020.1:0-96749 GCF_014893445.1 Enterobacter cloacae complex sp. P29RS
ATGTAATTTTTATAGCCTTTTGATTATCTGTTTTAGTGCTGCATTTTATTCTGGAAAATTGGTTTTATTTTTTCCAATGCAGACTGGATATAAGTGGCCGTCAGGTTTTATTTAATTCTGAAGATGTCCAACCTTTCACATAATTAGTTGAGTCAATGGTTAAAATTAGACAGCCTGTAATAAGATTTCATTTGTCCTCTGGCATCACACTCTATTAAATTTTTCTGCCTGTTCAATTATCCATTCACGAAAGTAAGCAATTTTTGGCAGACTATCGCAACCAAGAAGATTGACCGGGTAATAAGCTAACGGGCCTTAAAGAATATTCCGAACAAAGACGAACAAGTCTGCCGCTTTGATATCTTCATCGACCATAACACTTCTCGCCAAAGCGACACCATGACCCTCGATTGCTGCTTGTAAAACTGCAGCTGAATTGTTACCCCGCAGAGAAGGCTTACGCGCTATTTCCTGAATATTGAAAAGACGTAACCATGTATCCCAAGTGATAAAATCTTTATGCTGTTCCATCGACAGATCGTGAATAAGTGTATACCCAATGGCTCCTGTCAGGCAGTTAATCAATGGGTTAACAGACATAATTTGGGGGGGCACACCGGAAACATTTCTTCCGCCATTAGTAATTCAGCCTGTAGCCCCTCCCATTTACCCAGACCATAGCGGATGCAAGCATCCATTTCTTGCGAGGAGAAATCTAATAATTTCAGCCTGGTTTCAAGGCGAACATCAATATCAGGCCAGCGGCATTGAAAATTGTCGATCCTGGGCAGGGTCAGTCCAACTATAGGGCAGGATCGTCAACCGAGGCGGGGCCAGTCCACACTTGTTCTGTTGCAGCTTCAGAAATGACAGGCGGCTTTCTGACACCATTTGCATGGTGTTAGAGTCGGCGAACCTGGAGATACCCGCAGTCTACAATCACTCTGTGCTGTACTGACGGAAAACTACGTTTGCCTGGTTTTACCGTTTATCCATTACTGAGCTTAAACGTTCTGAACCGCCAGAGTTACATCTCCTGATACAGATACCCGTACACCGGCTGCTTTAAGTAAATTGCCTATCATGCAGGCAATATCAGTTGCCGTTATCAGTTGTCTGACTTTATCCTTGAGTTCTGGCGTCGTCTCCTCAGGTAGTGAAACCACCACTGAATGAGCGATATGTAAATCCTGAGGCTTGTCACCAGTAATTTCTGTGGTGACATATATATCATTAGCCTTAATGCTGCGTGACTCAAGCGTAATGGCCAGAGTCATTACAAGGCATCATGCAGCTGAGGCTTTGAGCATATCTTTTGGATTTGCTCCGGTACCGACACCACCGAAAACCTCCGGAATGGCGATCGGGATTTCAAATCCATTTCCCTCGACAGATCCATGCCCCAGCCTGAATCCTTTCCACGTTGTTTTAAGTTTATTCACAATTTTCGCTCCTTCTGATTATGTCACTGCCTCAGTCTGATATCTGGTAATGCAGACAACAAGTGGCGGTACCGACATAAATCGGATCAACCCCGTCACGACTGAGGCTGGGAACAAAAAAGTTTAACTGAAAAAATAAGGAATTACAGAGTTCACTGTCTTTTCTGCGGCGGGTATCAATAAATCAGTCCTTACCTGCGCTGGAATAACAGAGCGTTGAAGCTATGCAAAAACCCCGGGTGAAAAACACTGCTAATGAAAATGAGCGGCCAGTTTTTAAAGTAACTGAGTTTCATTTTTTCCACACTGCATGCGTGTTACTCTTCTGTTATGTAAGGCCAGTCCTGCAAGCGGAACCATCAGAAACAGGACCCAGGGCAGGAGCAGGAAATTCATTTTCTCCCAGCCAAAGGTGTTAAGAAGCTTCCCGGCAGCAAGTGAGCAGAGCAATGTAAATACAAAAATACTCATGTCATTAATAGCCTGGGCAAATCCTTTTTCAGCCAGCGAGAACGATGTTGCCAGGAGGCTGGTCCCGCCAATATAAAGAAAATTCCAGCCCAACCCCACGAGAAAAAGTGCGCCTGCAAACTGGGTGAAGCCCGTACCCGATAGCGCCAGCAGAATATACAGAATAAGCGCACCTGCACCTGTCATCATGACAGTAATAATGCCAAAACGCTCAATCAATCGGCCTGTAAAAAAGGAGGGAAGAAACATACCCAGAACGTGGATCTGGATAACCGTAGCGCTCTGGGTCAGAGAGTAGTCATGATGTTTCATTGCCAGCGGCGTCGCTGTCATTGCCAGTACCATTATCCCGAATGCAGAGGCAGCCGAGAAAAGCGCCACGGCATATGCCGGTTGGGTAATGACCGCCAGCCAGGGGCGGGAAATGGTCTCACTGGCCTCGTACGTTTCTGCTGGCGGCATTTGCAGGCGACTCAGTAATGCCAGCCCTGACAGTGCCATTATGCCCATTAACAGAAAAGAGCCCAGGAACGGGACAGAAAAAAGATGACTTCCCGCATTTGCCAGTAAAGGGCCCATCAGGGCTGCCACGATCCCTCCGGCCATGACGAGAGAAATGGCGCGGGTACGATACGATCTCTTCGCCGCCTCGGCTGCAGCAAAGCGGTAAAACTGAGCAAAAGCCTGATAGATACCGACCATAAACGTGCCCACACACAACAGTGCGAAAGAATGGATACTCAAGGCAATGACGGCAAGAATGCTGGCGATAACGCCCGTGCCCGCGCCGGTGCAGAATCCTATCTTTCTGCCTGCCCGACTCATCCATATTGATGCAGGAAATGTTGCCAGTACAGTGCCCAGACTGACAGCAGCAATCGGCAGGGTGGCAAGCACCGGTGTGGGAGCCAGCATCTCTCCTGCCAGTCCTCCAATGGTCATAACCAGAATGGATACCGTCTGGAAAATGGCCTGTGAACCAGCCAGGACCCAGACCTGGCGAAACATTTTTTGCATAGAATTTAATCCGGTTAAGCATACCCGTTTTGCTGTGGCGGGCAGAATAAATGTGCAGACTCTGCCGGGATCGCCAGCCAGGCCTCGAAATTGTAACAACTAACAAACAGGTGGCAGTCAGAGTTGAGTATCCGGCCCCCTGAAAGCGCGCCGCCATTCGCTCGGGCTTACGCTAAACCGTGCTTTAAAACTCTGGCGAAAAGAAATCGGTGACTGAAATCCTGACATCGAGGACACGTCTTCAATGCTGTGGTCGGTGGATTCAAGAAGTTCCTGGCTGCGCTGAAGACGTTCGCTGTTGAGCCAGTCTCCGATCGTCATGCCGGTGGCGGCCTGAAAGTGTCGTGTAAGCGTCCGGCGGCTCATACTGCAGAATTTCGCCAGTGAATCGATGTTATGCGGCCTTTCCAGATTCCTTCGTAAATAACTTGTCAGTTCGTTTACAGCGCTGTCGCGGGTGGTCTCTGGTACCGGACGTTCGATATACTGTGCCTGCCCACCTTCACGATAAGGCGGCATGACCATCCGGCGCGCCACTCTGTTGGCAAATGCGCTGCCATAATGCGCACGCACAATATTCAGACAACAGTCAATCCCTGCTGCCGTACCGGCAGAAGTAATGAGCCGTTCATCATTGATGTACAGCGCATTGGTATCCAGTCGGACTGTCGGGAAGCGTCCGGTAAAATCCCGCTCGTATTCCCAGTGTGTGGCTGCCCGTCGGTTATCCAACAAACCCGCGTAGGCCAGCACATATGTACCCAGACATAATCCCACGACCTCTGCTCCCCGCCTCCAGGCGTCACGCAATGCTTTCAAAATTGTGGGGGACGGTTTTTCCTCAGGATGACTCCAGAATGGAACGATGATGATACTGGCGGTTTCAAGCAGCTCCAGTCCGTTCTCAGTCGAGATCGATAAACCGGCTTCGGACCTGACAGTTCCCGGACTCTCGGCACAAATCTTCAGGCAGAAATGATCTGGTTCAGGTAATGCCTGACCGAAAACCATGTAGGGTACTGAAAAATGGAATGGGCTGACGCCAGGGGTGGCAACAACAGCAACGACAGGTACGCTCACGGTTTCATCTCCGTTGTTAAGGTATCGCGGCCTGATGGCAGAAAAGCACTCCGGTAACGGAGTGCTCTGTTCACGCCTGTAAGCATTCGCAGGCGTGTCATGACACAATTCTCAGAAGGACAGCGTTTCGCCGTCGTCAGGAATACGCACGCTGTGCTGGATCCCGTTCTGCTGGACGAATTCTTTAATTTCACTGCGCGTCAGCAGACAGTGGTTAATAGCCTCCAGATGGGATGCCACAACGATGGCGTCAGGAAGGGTCTGATGCGTGCGCAGAATATCTTGGGTTCCCATGATAATGGCGCCGTAGCCATCGACCTGAGCGAAACCGGCGTTGATAACAACCACATCCGGCGTATAAGTAGCAAGGCTGTCTGCATAGGATTTAACCCAGATAGTATCACCCGCGATGTACAGCACTTTTTCACTGGCGTGGCTGAAGACAAGGCCGCATGCATCGCCAAGGAAAGCCGCCATCTCCGGATCGGCATAGGCCTCATCACTCCCGTGCTGACCATCGGTCTTTATAAGGGTGATACCGTCATAATGGTTTTCATCCTGCAGAACGCGAACATCGGTGAAACCCTGTGCACGAATGAGCTCAGCATCTGCATCATGTTGTGAAAAGATAGTTTTGTTTTTTGGGATGAGTTGCTGCGCAGCCTCATCCCAGTGATCCAGATGCGTATGCGTGACAATTACCGCATCCACATTCAGTAATTCGTCAACAGAGACAGGCAGTTCAACCCGGGGGTTACGCAGGTGCGAACGAGCTGTCCCGGGGAAGCCTGGCCACGCTTCTTTTGCGGCGAGGATAGGATCGATGAGGAAACGTTTACCGGCGTATTCAAGTACAAGTGTGGCGTTGCGAATTTGAGTTAATTTCATTGAAAACCCCCTTAAATTGATTAGTCAGCAAGCAGGCTTACAGTGCCTGACTTGTAGACGCTCAGTATAGGGATACCTGAAAGGCTGCGTGAGACGCCCACTAGACAATTAACGATGTAATCGGGTCACAAGAGGGCTTTAATGTCCTGGCCACGACCATTGTCCGACAGCAGGAATTACTTCTTTATGTGCCGCTGAACCGGACACAGGCCCGACGTAAATGTGTGAGCGAAGGGAAGCAATCTACATTCACCCGTGTATGTGCCGGCTGAACACACCCGTGAGAGAAGCCAATAAGTGTCGGTATATTTACCTCCTGACCTCTTAGGTAGTGGTGTGTATGAATACAGACCGGTAATCCTAATCTCAGGTCGCATTGTCGCCTTTCAGGCACCCCGGGTCGGCCGACAGAGGAAGATCCGGGGATGCGATAAGCTGTCGTTATGTTCATGACTCCATAGAATAGCCGCAGCGGAGCTGAATATTCCCCCTGAAAGCTTCAGCCAGTTTGTTGCCCTGAATAAAAGGAAAACACCGTCGATGTAAATCTGAATCCCGAAAACCGGCCTGTCATCTTTTTCTGTCCTGACAGGCAGGCTAGATTACCCCGTGCAGGATCAAGGTTGAAACCTCCGGCGATAGTCCCCCGGTGTTAGTCCCACTATACGGGTAAAGACCTTTCTGAAGGCCCCCGTATCGCTGTAACCCACATCCCACGCAATACGTTCTAACGGAAGCTGGGAAGACTGGAGCATTTCCCGGGCGCGTCCAACCCGCAGGCGCTGACAATACTCGGTCGTCGTCATACCAGTCGCCTTCTGAAAGCGCCGTAAAAAAGTGCGCTCCTCCAGGCCTGCCAGGGCTGCCATTACCGGCAGCGCAGTTTCTTTTGCTCCTGTCTCCTCTAACCAGTGTTGAACTTTCAGTACCGCCCGATCCCCATGTGATAGTCTGGGAGAGAAAGCGCTGTAGAAACGCTGCTGCCGACCTGGTGGATCTACCAGCAGCCGCTGGGCGGTTTCAATCATAATGGCGGCACCATAGTAGCGATCAACCAGGCGAAGACCCAGATCCACCCAGGCCATCGCACCGCCTGCCGTTATAATATCGTCATCGTCTATTAGTAACTGATCAACATCGAGCCTGACGTCGGGGAAGCGCTGGTTGAATAATTCAGCATACTGCCAGTGCGTGGTGATGGTTCTTCCTCTGAGCAGCCCGGTTTCCCCCAGTAAAAATGCGCCTGCACAGACAGATGCGATCGTAGCTCCACTGGCATGCTGGTCGCAAAGCCAGGCAGTACAGGGACGGGCTGATGATGCCGGCAGCGGCTCCTCCAGACTGGGGGGTAAAATAATCACATCTGGCCCGTCTTCGTAGCCTGGAGCGTCCCCACCCAGTCTTTGCGGGACTTCAGCGCTCCTCCCTCCATGCCACCGAGTTACATTAACCGGACCGGGTACTTTCACGTCATGACGAAGCCGGACTTTTTCGGCAAAAGCCAGCAGATCCATAAGACCCAGAACGGCGGCCTGCTGTGCATGTGGATAAACAAGGATCGCGATTTCTTTCGTCAATGTCTGGCTCATGTGTCGATTCCACCTCTGATTATGTCGTTATTGCCACTTTGCATATTATCTGCTCTGATACAAACTGTCTCTAATGAATTTAAAAAGCCAACCAAGGGATACACTCCATGACCAGACAAGCTATCATTGTTATCGATCTACAGAATGAATATCTCCCGACAGGGAAACTGCCACTGGCTGGTATCGAATCGGCCACAGCTAATGCGGCAAAAGTCATTGCTTCAGCCCGTGAACAGGCTGTACCGGTTTTTCATATCCAGCATATTTTTGCCAATAATGAGATGCCAGTATTTGTACCGGACTCAGACGGGATAAAAATTCAGCCTGCTGTGCTGCCTTCAGGCAATGAACCTGTCATCGTTAAAAACTACGTAAACTCCTTCCTGAATACCAACCTCAGGCAGCTGCTTGAGGAGCAGAGCATCACCTCTCTTGTAGTAGTCGGGGCAATGAGTCATATGTGCGTGGACGCTGCCGTACGTGCGGCCTCAGATTACGGCTATGACGTGACGGTCCTGCATGATGCCTGTGCCACACTGGATCTTGAATTCAACGGAGTCAACGTTCCGGCGGAACAGGTCCACGCCACGATGATGGCTGCTCTGGCGTTTGCCTACGCAACGGTGAAATCTACTGAGGAATATCTGCAAAGTTGACAGAGGCTGTTATCAGCAAACTCCTGCCGGTCAGATGCACAGCACTGACCGGTTTTTGTATATATCCAGAAGGAGTCCCATAAATGCGGCCATTACAAGCCAGACATGTTATATAACAAAGCAAAAAGCGAAACAGGGAGATGTTTCACTAGCATGATGGACCATTGTTGTCAGGGTCCTTTTCTGAAAGAGCTTTCGCCCTCAGGCGAGCAGCCAGTTCGTGAATATATTCATCGACAATGCCGTAATGGCAAAGGGAGTCATTCAGACGCAGGACATAATCACGATTAGACCCAAGCTTTCCATATGCTGTAGAAATACATGAAATAATATTATCAGGAGAAGAATCTTTCTCGTAAAATATGTTCGCGGGATCAGCTGCAAAAATAATCGCCCTGACCGTTCGCCCATCATCAACCGTGACATCAGCCCACACTGGCTGGTAAAAACCGCCAACCATTTCGCGCATCCATACCATTCGGAGTTCATTTTCCTGATTTTCTTCATGGAAACGGTATACCAGGCCCGAAGCCCTTCCCCCCTGCTCCAGCGCAAGCATTCTTCCCGGACATTTAACAGTTCCTCTTCCAAGGATAAGGCGGATACAGAAACTTCGATGCCAGCCCTCAACAACTGCCAGTTGTTTTTCCACGTATTGAAAGAGTGGATTACATATAAGCGACCCATAAGCAAAAATCCAGAGCGGCTCTCCTGCAACATGAGTCTTCAGCATATTTTTCATTGACTGCTCAATACGGTTTTCTGACCACCTCTCGGAGCCAGATATCTCCTGTAAAGCATTCAGGAATGAACCATTATTCAGCGTTTTTCTGTCCAGAATCACATTTACTCTCTTTTTAGCTATTATACAGTCTTCTCACTAAAAACTTAAAGAAGCTGTGTTATCTGAATATATTCAGATGATCAGCCTACGATAGGCTGTATATCCGGGATGCGAAAATCATTTCGATAAGCACAAATTTTAATAGTACTCGTTTAGAATCATGATATTAAATTTTCCCGGAATGGAGGTCTCTGCTTTTAAGAAACAGATAACGAGAAAACCCGACGAGCATGCTCGCTTCACTGGTTCGCAGCATTGAGACATCCAGTGCATCAGGGCTCAGACGAAAACGATCAAGTGCATCCGCATCCTTAAAAACCTGAAAGAGTTTCAGATATCGCTCACGCCCTGATTGCATTCTCGCAATTTCGGACAGGCCAATAGCATCTTCAAGATCGTGAAAATGCATGATGAAGCTTGCCAGGCGATTCACAGGAATATTTTTTTTCTGGCAAAAATGATGATAGTACTCTGAAGCACGTTTACCATGCCCTTTGTCAGCATAATCATCCTGACGACGGGAATCATGGAAAACGGAGGCCAGACAAAGAACTTCCATGTCTTCTTCAGTCAGTTGTTTCTGGTGCCCCAGGATAATTGCCAGTAGCAACACCCGGGCACAATGATCAGGTCCATGCCACGCACTGTCAGCCAACAGAAACTCAACATGTTCGTCCATAAAGGCTAACCAGTGATGATAAGGGCCGGATATGGTAGAACACAGTTCCTCATCAAGGACGGTTCGCAGGATACTTTCTGGGATCACAGGATCCTCCTTTACCTTTATCAACATACTGAGTATTGGACAAGCTGCCTCAGGTTATCGGCAATATCGCCATCAAGGCCGATGGATTTACCGCGAATCACATCAGGAATATACAATTCTTCCCCTATATTGAAGGTAATATAACTGGCATAAGGTTCTTGTTGAACCCTGGACATGAAAGGCGCTTTAATAAACGGATTACGTGCCCCAACCCCCAGTTCAAGAAAGACTATTTTTTTGTCCTGTCTCTGTATCAGAAAATCACTGAATGCTTTCTGGCGTGCCTGCCACTGCGAGCCTTTCAAAAAGGCATGCCCGGTTTCAATATGAACCTGCATATGACCGCCACATTTCGGACACTCCGGGACCAGATGGCAAGGAACTTTCCCGTTCTGTTGCTCCCTGGCCATGATGCTGAGGAGTTCATCCCCTGGATATAACTGGTCATGGCAGGCCGTTGCGCATTGCAGATTCTGGCAATTACCCTCGAATTCGAACACTCGCTCAGGATTAAAGCCTGCTGCAAGAAAGTGAGCATCAATATTCGATGTGATGACAAAATAGTTTTTATTTTTTACCAGGGTGAGCAAATTCTCCATGACCGGATCAGGCATTCTGTCATTGAGAAAGTAATCGTACATCCTGCTGTAAAACGCCCATTTGTCTGCCTCTCTAGGAAAAGAATGAAAGCAACCACGGATGATATTACGGAACCCGTGTTGCAGGCGGAGATCACCAAACTTATGCAAAAAAGCGGCATCCTCAGCAAAAAGATGAATACCTGCAGCAATGGATAATCCATTGCTGGCACCGATTACAATGGCATCTGCATCATGAATACGGTGGATCGCATCCGTTAATTCTCTGCTCATACAGTTTCGCCTGATTCCGGATTTGCGGATAACGCCCTCTTTTCTGCATATGTAACGAGGTCATGCAGGACCTGGGCAATATCAGCATCTAGCGTTATTGTCTTGTTCCGCAATAAATCATGTGTGGGCGGTTCGCCTTTATTGATTCGGACCAGAAAAGCATTAGGCCAGTGATACGTCGCCACCGAGAACGGATTTTTGATGATATTAGGCGTCATCAGACCGACGCCGAGCTCCAGAAGCACAATGTTCTTCTGTGAGTGCTGCTCAATAAAATCCTGATATTTACGCATATAATTTTCCCAGTGCGTCCCTTCCAGAAATACAGGGGAACGGAACCAGGGCTCCATCTCTGCGCCACAACGCGGACAACGCGGGATCAATTCTGAAGGAATGCGCGTATCAGCGATGTGTGCAGCAATTTCTCTGACAATGTCCTCGGAGGGATAGACAGCGTCATGGCAGGGTTTACCACACTGAAGCCAGTGGGATGTTCCTTGTGGGTAGCAAAGTTTCTCGTCAGGGAAGAGTTTGGAAAACTGCAGATCCTGATTAGTAGTAATGATGAAATAATTTTTATCATGGATAAGTTTGTGCAGATCCACATATGTCTGCCCGGCAGGTTGTTCGAACATTAACCGTCCGTGTTTGGCAAGATATGCCCAGCGCTCTTCGCTGCTTGGATACCTGTGATACAGCGCATCACAGAGGTTACGGATGCCATAATTTTTTTGGAAATCACTGAAGTGGTCCCGGAAGTATTTACTGTATCCGTAAAAATCATGCTGGTTTGCCGCTGACATACCTGCGGCACCACCGACCAGGATCGCATCTGCATCCTGGATTTTTTGGTAAATGGTTAAAATGTGATTCTGGTACTGCAACTGGTCAGACATAGCCTGAAAATTCTCTGTTTGCGTTATCGGAGTGCCCGCTTTAAACTGAAGTGGACAGGGTAAATCCGTTCCCTGTTATTAATATTTCAAGGAAACGGATTAAGAAAAAAGTTGTTAGTCTGAAAGAGTGTTAGTCTTCAGTATTTCGTGGCATTCCCCAGGCATCAGCAATAATCTCAGTTGAACGGTAAATAGATTTTTGTGAATGACCGAGGTTCAGGATCATTATTTCATCTGAATTAACACGTTTGTGCCATTTGCCCAGTTGTCTGACAACCTGTTGACCTGTTCCACTCATGATCTTGGCATTCCACATATCCATCAGTCGTAATTCAGACGTAGAATAATCATAATCACGGGCTTCGTCTGGCGTTGGAACGACAAAAGATCGCCCTGTACTCATACGCATCATGGCATGTGAGTATGCCCATGCTTGCTGCCGTGCATCGTTCTCATCGTCAGCAGCCATCACCCCGAAACTCGCTATCACGTATGGACGGTCAAGCACGGCTGAAGGGCGAAAATGCTTCCGATAATGTTTCACTGCCATCTCTACATTCTGGTCCGCCAGATGTGCGGCGAAGGCAAACGGGAATCCCATTTGAGCAGCAACACCAGCCGAATAATCAGACGATCCCAGTAACCAGACAGGCGGACGCTCAAATGAGCGGGATACCCCATTCTCACTGTCCTGTACCGGACCGGGTACAGCATAAACGCCAGTCTTAGAAAAACGATGCCCTGCCGGGAATGAGCCATCAAGGAAGTGAAGCAACTCATCCAGTTGCCTCGGAAAACTTTCTCTTCCAGTATCCCCGCGGCGCAAGGCAGAGGCTGTGGCCATATCCGTACCCGGTGCACGGCCTATACCTAAATCAATACGTCCGGGCGCCAGTGAGGCCAGCAGGCCAAACTGCTCAGCCACAACCAATGGCGGGAAATTCGGTAACATCATTCCGCCAGCACCCAGGCGAATACGCCGGGTTTCTCCCGTCAGTCTGGCCAGAAGAAGTGGTGGAGAAGAGGTCGTGACGCCCGGCATAGCATGGTGTTCAGCTATCCAGTAGCGGGTAAAGCCGCGCTGATCAGCAAGGCGTGCCAGTCTGATGCTGTCCGCCAGAGCCTCCTGAGCACTCACCCCTTTCCCCGCCATGGCGAAATCCAGCAGTGAAACAGGAACAGGTGCAGCACCATACCTTTTTCCAAGAATTGTATTTTTCATCAGAATTGGCTCCTCAAAATTATGTCCAGACCACATCAGCTTCAGAGAATGACATCTGTTCTTTGAATAATTTTGAAGCAATTTTCCAATGCTCACAATTGGCTGTGACGACAACATTCGATGGAAATGGGTCATTATTTCTACGGATAATTGAGGTTTTTTAACGTAGTTTATTACCAGCACAGCGATGGCATTCCCGGAAATCCCCATATCTGTGAAAAGTTTAATTAGCTCCCCACAGGTCCTGGGACATAGCCATTGTCACCGGCACCATTCTGGTGACAAGGAAGAGATCAGGGTAGCAGGTGAGGCGTCAATTCTTTGGCCCACAAAATCCTGTTCTGTCGGAACCTTCATATAGTGCCTGATTAAGCCTTTTAAGCACCCTCTCACATTCATTCACATCAATATTGGCGAACCCTATCACGATGAAAGCGGACGGCGCGTTAGTATCAGACGTATAGTTCCCTGTATCGGCAACCTGAATATTGTTTCTGGAAAGCCAGTCAGAAATCCGGCCGGTTTTTTCAGGCTCGCTGAATCTGACGTAAAGCTGCAGACCGCCAGGCGGAACGCTGAACTGCGCGTCCGGCAGGTATTTTCTTACCAGGGCCACCATATCATCCCGTTTATGCCGGTATACCGTTCGCATCCTTCGCAAATGTCGCGCATAAGTTCCGCTTTTCAGCAATTCAGTAACCCATTGCTGTAGCAGGCCGCTTGTACCGCGAGATAAGCTCCAGTGCAGGGCTGCCATCTGTTGTACGAGGTAGCTGTCTGCAACCAGATATCCGAGCCGGACGTTATTGAACAGTACCTTGGAAAAGGTGCCCATATAAACCACCTGCGCTGCAGCTGCGGTTGAACGAAGTGCGGGGCGGGGAACCTTGTCGAAGTAAAATTCACTGTCGTAATCATCTTCCAGCAGAAGCAGTTTTTTCTGACAGGCCAGCTGAATTATCTCGCTTCGCCTGGCATCGGACAGCGTAATGCACTGTGGAAAATGATGCTCCGGCATCAGATAAAGTATGTCCTCCGAAGCTGGCCGGAAGCCGGAGATATCGATCCCCTCAGCGTCCATCCTGTGTGACTGCAGCTCGTAGCCAAAACGCGAAAAATTACGGGCAAACTCCAGGTAGCCCGGTTCGCCAAAATGAAAATAGGTTCTCTCCTGCCGTACGGTCATGGCCAGAAGCAGACTTCCGTACTGTGAACCAGGCACTATCAGCACTTCCTGGGGACTGGCTGAGATCCCCCGGGAAGGGAGGATCTGGTCGCAGATAAGCTGACGTAACTCCAGGTTCCCTGCGCTCTCACCAAAATGATTAAGCCTGTCAGGATAACGCAGCACGCGGTTGAAAGCCTGCCGGAACTCACTGACCGGAAGATGGGCCGTGCTGGCATGGCTGGGAAGCAGGGATAAGCCTCCGGGAAGAAATTTATCACTCGCGTGGGGGATTGGGGAGGGGGCAGACGTAACCGGACCAGGCGGTGACGTATCCGACTTTTCCCGGTAAATCACCATCGTTCCTCTTCCCGTATGGCTGTGACAGTACTCTTTCACGCAAAGCGCTTCATAAGCCCGGACAACGCTTCCACGGGATACCCTCAGCTGACGGGCCAGCTCCCGGGAGGGGGGAAGGTACTCGCTATAATTCAGCCGGCCTTTGATGATCTGCCAGCTGATCTGCTGCTCAATCTGATGGTAAAGCGGAAGAGCCGTCGCGCTGCGGCTGAGATGAATGTCAATCACGTAAACCCCTGTGGTCCAATTATTTACCTGGATTGGACCTTTGAACGGTAATGTTACAGGACCAATATAGCGGGAATTTAGCATTCTTCTGTCCGGGGCGCAGTAATTTAGCCCGGAAATTAAAAGTGAGATATACGGTGTCCGAAAAACTTAAAACTGTCAGCTTCGATCTCTATTCCTCGGTAATGGGGATAACCGGCCTTGGCCTGGTATGGCGGGCCGCCGCAAAAACCTACAGCGTGACCGCTTTGCCTGGCGAAGTCTTCCTTGCGTCAGGATTAACGGTATTTTTAATACTGACCGGTATCCAGCTTCTGCGGCTGGTTTTTTGCCGTCAGGCTATCCTTGCAGAATGGCAGTCGCGCGCCAGTAAGAACTTTTTTTGTGCTGCCACGATCTCAGGATTTCTGCTCGCAATGGGACTGCTGCCTTACAGTATCCTGCTGGCGAAATCGCTCTGGATAGCGGCCGTCAGCGCGCAGATTTTTTTCCTGACGTGTACGTTCCGCCGTTGGCTTATCGATCAGCTTGATACGCATGAAATCAGCCCGGTATGGCTTATCCCGATGGTGGGAAATGCCTCTCCTGCTTTCGCGGGTGTGGATCTGGGATTTCCGGGCCTGAGTAAGATGCTGCTGTTTTCAGCCCTGCTTTGCTGGGCTCTTTTTATGCCGATTATTCTCTGGCGCATCGTGTTTGTTCGCCCTGCAACCCCTCAAAAGGCCATGCCCGGCCTGGCTATCATGGTTTCAGCGCCTGCGGTCATCGCCGTTGGACTTTACTGTGTTTATGGCGGTATGAATGATTTTATTGAATTTATGGTCTGGACAGCCTTGTTCTTTGCCATTGTGCTTATCAGCCTCTGGAGAAGAATGTTCCCGGATACGTTTAGTCGAATCTGGTGGGGATTTACCTTTCCCTCAACTGCTCTTGCATCAGGTCTGATACGGGTTGATGGGGCATCTACGAATACGCTGAACCACACGCTTGCGCTATCGGCAATAATTTTCGCGACCTTTGTAGTTTGTTCCATTATTATCATGACCGTCAGACAATCTCTTTTTATTTTCGGATGGGGACGGCATGAAAAACACTTTGAATAGCGTATTCTACAGCCCACTTTATGTGAGGGTATCTGAATATCTTTTTTATGCGGGTAAGCGCAATGTTTATACCGCCATTGCGAAATCGATAATTGATAAAATTGAAGAATTTCCCTATGTGAATATTGAGGAACTGGCGTCGTACTGTAATACGACGCCTTCGAGTATCACCAAATTCGTCAGAGAGTTGGGGTACGGTTCGTTCCATGAATTAAAAAATGATACTGTTCCCTACAGGCTGACACACCAGGGCATAAAAGGAATGACCGAAAAAGAGATTCTTGGGGAAATATATAAATACATTCCTTACGAAGAATGCAGGAAAATGGCAGATATCATTAATGACAGTCGCTCGGTTATTATTCTATCAAACTCATTTCTTTTCAATATTGCAAACGTCATGAGGGAAAGCATCAGCAGCAGCAACCGGAAGGTTTATCTGGTCGAGCGTTCAAACAACGAACTGATAAAAACCATCCTGCGGCAGGTGGACTGCGTTTTTATTCTTACCCTAACAGGACAGTGGATAAACGCATGCCAGTATATAAACAACGTATCTGAAAAGTCGCAATTATGCCTTATTTCTGGAAGCGTGCCCGCCATCCTGAATAACAAACCAGTCCGTACCATTGAACTCAACAATTACCCTCAGATGTTATATGCTAACTATTTTTCGCATAAATACCTTGAAAGTATTGTTTTTAATATCGTACAGAACGTGATTTAGCTCACAAAGTTGTTTTCCAAAACAGGAAAATGATACTTTTTGATTTCCACCTTGTTCACGGATATTTTCTGGTTATACCCTACATCAAGAGAGTCCCGCAAATGTCTGAACAACAGCAGATATTGTCTATCATTGACAATTTAGGTGGCCGTGAAAATATTAAGGATTATTACCACTGCGCTACGCGGTTGCGTTTTAATCTCTTCGATTATGACAAGATTAACAAGGATGATCTTAAAGCGAACCCGCTGGTCCTCTCAGTCGTGCAGGCAAGTGGACAGTGTCAGCTCATTATCGGCAACAAAGTAGGGGCAGTATACAATGCCCTGCACGGTATGATTGAAAACGGCGGTCAGAACCGCACGCCGTCTTCTTCAGGGGCGGCAGCAAACCGGGAATCCTTCATCAGCCGTATCTTCGCATTCATTTCAGGCAGCTTCCTGCCACTGATAGGTATCCTTGCCGCCGCAGGTCTGCTGCGCGCCTTCACCACGTTGTTACTGAGCCTGCCTTCGCTGGTCGGAAACAGTACTCTGACCCTGCTGTCATTCATTGCTAATGTACCGTTTTATTTCATGCCCGTGTTGCTTGGTTTCACTATCGCCAGAAAGCTCAAATCCAATGAGCTGATAGGGGCGATTATCGGTGCGTCATTACTGTATCCCGAATTTACCAGTCTGGCAGGGCAGACGCTGAATATCATTGGCCTGCCGCTTGTAGTTATGGAATACGGATACAGCATTTTCCCTGTATTCTTTGCCGTACCGGTTGCTGTTGCGCTGGAGCGCTTCCTGAAGGCCAGACTCTGGGATTCAGTACAGCTGTTTATGGTGCCGTTGTTATGCGTCGTAATTGTGGTACCGCTCACCATGTTTTTACTTGGCCCGTTCGGGAAGTACCTCGGCGATTATCTGGCATCAGCCATTGTTTATATCATTGGTGTGAACAGCCTTGTGGCCGGGATGATCATCGGCGCGGCCTATTCCTTTATCGTCCTGTTCGGTCTGCACTGGGCCATTATTCCGGTAGTCTTTTCAAATATTGCCCATGGCGGTGACCCTATCTATGCCATTGGCGGTATGTCAGCCATCGCCCAGATGGGAGTGGCACTGGGGATCCTTATCAGAACGCGTGATGCAGGTACGCGTCAGCTTGCCAGCAGTGCCTTCTTCCCTTCATTAATCAGCGGCGTGACTGAGCCCATCTTATACGGCCTCATCATTCCTAATCGCCGTACGATTTATTACATCATTATTGCCGGTGCGATCGGAGGGGGAATTGTGGGTGGCTATAACATCACGATTAATAACCTTGTTTTTGCGAGTCTGCTTTCCATCCCGACCGCAAGTAACATGCTGATCTACAGCGTGGGTCTATTCGCCACTTTAATTACTGGCGCAGTCTTACCGGTTATTTTTGGTTACAAGAGCCGGTCTTAAAAATGGGAGAGAACATGAGTAACGAATCACTGAATTTTCCTGAGAACTTCCTGTGGGGCGGCGCTATCGCGGCAAACCAGGCTGAGGGAGCCTGGAATCTTGATGGTAAAGGTATCAGCGTTGCTGACATCAATGAATATGTTTTCAATGAAGACATGCACAAAATGTATAATATCGAACTCACCCGGGACTATGCTGTCCAGGCACAGGACGATAAAGACGGCGTGTTTCCTAAAAGAACAGGTATCGATTTTTACCATACTTTTCGTGAAGACCTGACGCTGCTCAAAGCCGCTGGTCTGAAGACCTTCCGTACCTCAATCAGCTGGGCGCGTATTTTTCCGGACGGGGATAATTCTGCGCCAAACGAAGCGGGCCTGCAATTTTACGATGAGCTGATAGACGAAATCATCAAAAATGGCATGGAGCCCATGATTACGCTCGCCCATTATGAAATGCCCCTGAACCTCGCGCTTAAATATAACGGCTGGAAGAATCGCCAGTTAATCGATTTTTATTTTAACTTTGCCCGCAGCTGCCTCGATCGCTATCACGATCGCGTTAAGTACTGGATCCCTTTTAACCAGATTAACCTCATTCGCTATGAGTCCTTCAATCATCTGGGCATTTTCGAAGATGAGGGCACCTATCTGGAACAGGATAAATATCAGGGTGTCCACCACGAACTGGTGGCATCGGCCATGGTAAAAAAATATGCCGCATCCCTGGGCGGGGATATTAAGATCGGCATGATGCTGTATACCGATTTTGCCTACCCTGAAACGACAAGCCCGGAAGACAACTTCGCGACATGGCAGAAAAACCAGTATGAAGTCTACTTCGCGGATGTGCTTCTGCGTGGAGAATATCCTGGCTATATCAAACGGTTCTTCAAAGAGAAAAACATTGTTCTTAGCATCACGGATGAGGATAAAGCCCTCCTGAAGAATACGGCAGATTTCATGACGTTTTCTTATTACACGACCTATGTTAGCAATGCTGAAATTGCGCACCAGTTCAGGGGAAATAACAAGCGTAACCCGCTTTTATCGCAAACTCCTTGGGGCTGGGCAATTGACCCGGTAGGGCTTCGCTATGTGCTGAATTTCTTCTGGGATCGCTGGCAAAAACCCATCATGATCACCGAGAACGGCATTGGCTGTTTTGACGAGCTGGTTAACGAAACCGTAGAGGATGATTACCGTATAACCTTCTTCAGGGATCATATCCGCTCTGTCGGTGAAGCCATTGCCGATGGCGTGGAGGTGCTGGGCTACTACATGTGGTCTCCGATCGACATTATCAGTTGCTCGTCGAACCAGATGTCAAAACGTTATGGCCTGGTTTACGTCAATCTTGACGATCTGGGGCGTGGTGACGGCAAACGTTTCTACAAAAAAAGTTACTCCTGGTACCAGAAACTCATTGCGACCAACGGTAAATCACTCGAAGAATAATCCCTCAGGGTTGCACAAAGGCGTTTACGGGCCCTGATGCAACCCTGCCTTTCTTTTCATCGTGGTGTTATGAACCGAGACCACAGATTCCACGCTATAAACTAGACTGTTTACCTGCCGTAATGAACTTTTATTCAGGTACAAGCTTAGAACAGCGACGCATGCACACCTTCCTGACCGTAAAATTAGCAAGGTTTCAATAGCATAAAGCCCCGTTAAGTGCAATCTAACGGGGCTTTATGGCCGCGACAGAAAGTGTCTGCGGCCAAATTTTACAGGCTGAATCAATGAGATTGTGCAGTGTGACGCTTTGGTTACTGCGTGGGCACACCAGTGAAATGGCCTGAGATTCCGGTTCGTGCGCAAATTCACAAAAGCGCTGACCATTGGATTCTGGAGCAGTCGCTTCCTTTCAGATTAAAACACCGGATTGTTATTAGCCCGATTATCGGGCATTTACATCATGGCATCCCAGTGTTCAGCCAACTTGCCGTTCTCCATGTGATAAAATGACGTAGGGTCTGTAAAGTGACTGCGGTACGCCATCAGCCATTTCCATAACTTGTCGTCGAACCATGTTCACAATCTGCCGCCATGAAAAATGGATCTTACTGCGAAATACACTTTAATACGGTACAGGAGGGTCACTTACAATTCATAGATATCTATGAAAATAGATTGTTAATGCAGAGCTTTAATGATGAAATATAATTAAACACCAAATCGCTTTAATTGAAAATATATAACACCTGAAAAACCAACATCATTAGTAAATATTAATCGCTTTGCCAGGAATAATAGAACGAGAAAACCAACACGACCTCTAAAAAGAATAAACAATAGGCTTTTAATCTTATAAATAAAACCTTTGAAAATTTTCACAGCCGAGAAACAGTCCAAAATATTCGAGAGCCATTAGAACTTATGTCAACGATCACAATTTTAAAATTTTCCCGCATGACCATAACAAAACTGAGGTAAGTTATGGTAAAAATAAACTATATTAAAAACTGACCAATATACCTCATAAGACTATTCATATGAAAATTAAACCTTTGCCCCCACTAAACAGCTTGACAGCTTTTGAGGCAGCTGCGCGGCATCTCAGCTTCACGTTGGCAGCGAATGAACTCAGTGTCACTCAAGGAGCCATAAGCCGTCAAATTCGACATCTTGAGGAATTTCTTGGCACAGCTCTTTTTACCCGCTCCAATAGAAATATCCATTTAACCGCTACAGGGTTGCAATACTATGACTCTGTCAATAATGCTTTGATAGAAATTGCCAGTGCAACAGGTGATGTTAAAAAATGGCAAGGCGAACATAAAATAACCGTATCAACAACCAGCGCAATGGCGGCACTCTGGCTTCTGCCTAAAGTTGTCAGTTTTCAGAATGAACATGAAGAAGTCGATCTGAGAATTCTTGCTTCAGATAGCATACATGATCTACGTAAGCAAGATTGTGACATTGCTCTTTACTATTGTCGCACACCGCCAGCTAACATGAAGGCCACGCCATTATTTTCAGAAAATGTATTCCCGGTCTGTAGCCCAGTTTACTTAGAAAAAATAGGAGTTCTTTCTTCACCTGAAGATATTTTCAGCAAAACTCTACTTTTTCTTGAAGATTCCCACTCAGAATGGTTAAGTTGGGAACAATGGTTTTCAGCTGTAAATTTACCTGAATACAAACCCAAAAACAGAATAAATATCAATAATTACCCAATGTTATTACAGTCCGCAATTAATGGACAAGGTGTAGCTCTTGCCTGGGGTTCTTTGGTTGACAGTTACCTTGAATCTGGGGCACTAATCAGACCTGTCTCATATACACTAGGTACACAATCTTGTTTTTCAATGCTTGAGCCAATTGGAAAAGGAATAACCACTTCCAGCATAAAATTATTCCGTGAATGGCTATTGAAACAATGCCCTAACACAACAGCTTAAAATAAAAGACCACCTTCTGAGAAGGTGGCTTTTGAGAATGCCCCCTGTAAGGGGGGCTACTGTCAATTTTGATTACTACTCTAGCAATTACATCTGCTGTTCATGCGTTTGTTCCGTTTTCTCCTGATTCCTCACATATCGTCTGATAATTTCTTCATTCACTCCCACCGTATCGACAAAGTAGCCTCGGGACCAAAAATGGTTTCCCCATAGCTTCTTCCCGATATGTGGAAAACGATTATAAAGTCTGATGGCACTCCGTCCTTTCAGATGGCCCATCAGAGTTGATATTGAGATCTTAGGTGGGATGATGACGAGCAGATGTACATGATCGGACTGAACATTTAGCACCAGAACCTCACAATCCTTTATTCCACAGAGGATACAGATCGTCCTGTACAACTCCTTACTCAGCTTATCTTTCAGGATCCTGAATCGGTACTTGGGCGTCCAGACTATGTGGTATTTGCAACGCCAATATACATGTGATGAACTCCTGTAAAGTCCCATGTCGGTTTGTCTCTTTTTACTTGTGGTGAGTAAGCAGAGATATTCCGACATAGGCATTCTTCAGGCTATAGCCTTACAGGAGTAATCACCACCTCCCCAGGAGGTGGTTTAGGGACGACAATAAAACAGGAAGCTGGGTTCACACCCAACCTGCTGTTTAAATTTACAGTTTTCTTTTCTGCATCAAGACCGTTTTAAACGCCCCAGTTGGTTTTATCGAACCATCTAGTTGCTCTGGCTCAGGATGAACGTGTTCAGGTAACATAGCCCATGGAGCTGGCTCTCTTCTAATCGTACGGAAAAGAGTAAAAGTCATTAATGCTATAAATATTGATACAGGAAAACCTGCAATAATTGAAGCCGTTTGCATTGCTGGTAAACCTCCGGCATATAAAAGAACAGCGGCAATGGCAGCGATCATTACTCCCCAAAGAACCCTAATAAATGGTGGGGGTTCGTTATGCCCACATGCATCTAGAATACAAAGCACCAACGTTCCAGAATCAGCAGATGTAATAAAGTAAGTTCCTAATAACACACAAGCCAAAGCACTAAGGATAGTAGTTAGCGAAGAGTAAGGTAGATTATTGAAGAGTGCGAATAACGCATTGGTTGTATCCTTTCTGGTCGCCTCCAAAATAGGGCCACCTTTGAAATCATCCTGAACATCTGACAGGTTTTTTTTCTGTGAAATAACATGTTCGTAATGATGCACCCTTGCCTGCTGTTCGATCTTTAATGCTGTACCCCCGAACACAGATATCCAGATAAAAGTAATAACGGTTGGAACAATAAGTGCGCCAGAGATCAACTCCCTGATAGTTCGACCTCTGGAAATACGTGCAATAAACATCCCTACGAAAGGGGCCCAGGTCATCCACCATGGCCAGTAATATGCCGTCCACGAATTCTGCCAATTAGAATCATTTTGGGCATCACTCCAAAAACTCATACCAATAATATTCTGTATATAGTTCCCGGTACTCTCCATTAAAGTATTCAAGATATATCTTGTGGGGCCGATAAACAACACAATGACAACAATCAGTAGAGATAATAACATATTTAACTCAGAAAGACGTTTTATTCCCTTACTAACCCCAGAAAGAACTGATGAAACCGATAAAGTACAGAGGACCACAATAATAACAAGCTGACTTCCTAAACCCACACTAACACCGAATGCCTGATTTAGACCTGAATTAATCTGAATCACCCCCATACCTAGCGTTTGGGATATACCAAACGCAGTCACGGCCACAGTTAAAATGTCCACAAAATGACCGATCGGACCGTATATTCTCTTTCCTATAAGAGGGTAAAGAATAGAACGCAATGTTAATGGGAGATTCTTCCTGTATGAAAAATAAGAAAGAGCCAATGCAACTATTAGGAAAATAGACCAAGGATGCAAACCCCAGTGGAAAAAAGTTAACTGCATCGCCATACTGGAAGATTCATTACTTAGTCCGGTAGTAAAAGGATTATTTGAATAGTGCCACATTGGTTCTGCCACCGACCAAAATATCAAACCAATCCCCATTCCTCCTGAAAAAAGCATAGCGACCCAGGATGTGTAACTGAACTCGGGCTTTTCATTATCTTTCCCTAACCTTATATGCCCATATCGGCTAACCATCAAATATATTAGAAAAAACAATACCAATGTAACAATACCGATATAAAACCATTTCATACCATATAGCAACGATTCCGAAATGGATTCAAAAGACTTCCCAGCTTGATTCGCCAGGATTGCACAGAATAAAACGAAGCTTATGACCAGTATTTTAGAAGCTATTGTGACCGTAGGGTTCAGACCTTTTAGTAATCCGGATGTAGCCCGCATATGCGTCTCTCCTTCCTCAACATTACTTATAAAAGTTATAGTTTTTGTTTCATTTTTGTTAAAAGCAGTTTTGAGCCTAGAGTGACCTCTCCCCCCTTTCAACTGATTAATAGTCAATCAAGAGTGACTAAAACTCATAACTAAAGGGAGTAATGAGTCCATTTCATTAAAAAAATGTCTATTTTCAATCAAAAACAGATTATTTACTTTCCACATGAGTTTTAATCATTCATGCCCCGCCAAAATGTAGCTTGAAGGTTACACAAATGTTACGCAAGCTCACTCTCATTCACGTATCGCCTGCTGAGGTGTGTGGCTGATATGTGTAACGCAGATAACAACACTTCATTTTTGGAGAGCGCTACATGAGCAATGTCAACCAACATATTATCCCTATCCACTTTGTCGATCGCGTATTAACTCCAATCAGCGAGGCGACAGGCATGCCGAACGAAGCCTATACCAACAGCGATTATTTCCGTTTTGAGCGAGATAACGTCTTAGGTAAAACTTGGACGTGTATTGGTTTTAGTTCTGATTTACCAGAAAAGGGTTTTGTCAAACCTGTAGACTTTATGAATCTCCCTCTCGTCATAATGAAAAATCGTTCTGGCGACATTCAGGTGTTCCACAATGTTTGCAGTCATCGGGGTATGAAACTGGTGCATGAAACAGGCCCTGTACAGGGCATGATCCGCTGCCCTTACCACTCCTGGACTTATGACCTTGATGGAAACTTAAAAGGTACGCCACATGTCGGTGGTATTGGAGTACACAAAGATGAGCGTTTCAAGTGTGAGAAACATGGGCTAAAGCCACTACGTTCTGCAATCTGGATGGGCATGGTATTTATCAATCTATCTGGTGATGCAGAAGATTTTGAGCAGCATATTGCTCCGCTAGAACTACGCTGGAAGGGATTCATGGGCGAACAAGGTATGGATTTGTTACGCCAGGCCAAAAATGGCGGGAACCTGGAAATTGAGGTAAACAGCAACTGGAAACTGGCTGTTGAGAACTACTGTGAGGCCTACCACCTGCCATGGGTACACCCTAGCCTGAACAGTTACTCTCGTCTGGAAGATCACTACAACATCATGTTTGATGAACGATTCGCGGGTCAGGGGAGTCTGGCATATAACTTATCGGAGACCGCAGGGACCCGTCTTCCAAAATTCCCCAACTGGCCGCAAGATAAGCAGCGTCATGCCGAATATGTCGCGCTTTTCCCTAACGTACTCTTGGGTATACAGATCGATCATGCCTTTGCCATGATGATTGAGCCTATTTCAGCAGAAAAAAGCATTGAACACCTGCGCCTCTTCTACGTAGGAGATGAAGCAACCACCCAGCCCTTCGCTTCCTGCCGGCAAGCAACTGTCGAATCATGGAGAGTCGTATTTAGCGAAGATATCGCTGCCGTTGAAGGCATGCAACAAGGACGACATTCACCAGGCTTTGGCGGTGGTGCTTTCTCACCGGAAATGGACGTGCCGACACATTTCTTCCAAAAGTGGTTAGCCACTCAGGTAAAACAAGCACTGGAGGCGTAAGCCATGAAGCACTACCTCAATTATATCGCTGACCGGTGGGTCGACAGCACACGTTCCCTTACTGTCAATAACCCTAGTACAGGTGAACCTTTCGCAACCATCGCTCTGGCTAATACACAGGATGCAGATCGCGCCATGGCTGCCGCCAAATCATGCGTTCGGCAAGGTTCTTTGTCTAATGTTCGTCCCGCAGAACGCACCTCCTGGCTGTTAAAAGCTGCCCAAGCGATACGAGAAGTGGCGGGAGAAGGCGCTAAAACTTGTTGTTGGGAAAATGGTAAACGCATGCAAGACGCCCATGACGAGTTTATGGAGGCGGCCCGCTATTTTGAATATTACGCTGGCATGGCTGATAAATTGGAAGGAACGTCAATACCACTGGGGGAAAACTACCTAGATTTCACACAATATCAACCTTACGGCATATCTGTTCAGATTGTTCCCTGGAATTTTCCTGTATCAATCTGCGCACGTTCCCTAGCGCCGGCCTTAGCCGCTGGTAACGCTGTCGTGATAAAATCACCGGAGCTCTCCCCCCTGGCAATAACACTGCTGATCGAGGCCGTAGTCAGAGCAGGTTTTCCCGCCGGAGCCGTACAACTCCTGTGCGGTGAAGGTGCCGATGTTGGTAACTATCTGGTACAACACCCGGACGTTAATCAAATTGTCTTCACCGGATCAGTCGGAACTGGGCAAACTATCCTTCGCAATGCCGCCACCCACGCAACCCCCGCAGTCATGGAGTTGGGTGGAAAATCTGCAGCAATCGTCTTAGCTGATGCCAATGTCGACCACCTACTGAACAGTGTAAAAAACGGCATATTTTTTAATGCTGGTCAAGTTTGTTCCGCACTTTCACGATTACTCGTTCACGTATCTCGTTATGAAGAGGTTAAAAACGCCATTATAGCACTAGCAGAATCACTAAAAATGGGTTCCGGCGATAACGCAGACACCGAGCTAACTCCGCTGGTTTCACGCGAACAACAACGGAAAGTGTTAGCAATGATAGAACAGGCCCGAGCAGAAGGTGCCACCGTGCTTACTGGGGGATATCCACCTGATATTACAGGATACTTTGTTGCCCCCACTATTATCGAAGCGACCCCAGAGATGTCGATCGCTCAGGACGAGGTGTTCGGTCCAGTTTTGGTCATCATGCCTTTTGAGTTGTCGTCGCAGGCAGTAGAGATAGCAAACGGCACGCCTTTCGGGCTGGTTGCTGGTGTCTTCGGCCAGAACCTGGATCAAACTTTGCATGTAGCCAGGCAGTTACGTGGCGGCCAGGTTTTCATCAATGAATGGTTTGCCGGCGGTATAGAAACACCTTTTGGCGGCGTGGGTCTATCAGGTTTTGGACGAGAGAAAGGCCAGGAAGCAATCTACGGTTATGTAAACACCCAGAACATCGCAATACGCATCCACACTGTACAGTAGCTTCTTTTAACTATACATCCCGCTATTATCGATAGCGGGATATAAAGATATTACCGGAGATCCCTATGGCTAATAAAAAGTGGCTCTGTTTGATTTGCGGCTTTATTTATAACGAAGCAGAAGGTTGGCCAGATGACGGTATTCCTGCGGGTACACCGTGGGAAGAAGTACCGGGCGACTGGGTATGTCCTGAATGCCTGGTTGGTAAAGCCGATTTCGAAATGCTCGACATTACCGATTATGAACCTGCCGCCGTAGAAACCCTAAAGCAACTGGCGATAAACAACACGCTACAAGAAAAACCTCAACCGGTAGTCATTATCGGCAGCGGCCATAGCGGCTATCAGCTAGCAAGCAGTTTAAGAAGTAATTACCCCGATCTACCTATCACCCTGTTTACCGCTGACAATGGAGCCATTTATAGCAAGCCAGCCCTTTCCTGCGCTCTGGCTGCTGGTAAAAAGGCAGAGCAGTTACAACAAAGCAGTGCATTAGAATGGGAACAAAAACTCAACATTCGCCTCTACCCTAATACTAAGGTCTTGTCTATAAATCGGCAGCAACAGCGATTGGAAACCAACATTGGTTCCTATTCGTACGGACGCTTAGTATTGGCTACCGGCGCAGCACCGATTACACCAACCATTTCTGGCGACAGTTCACATTTTATCAGCGTGAATCAACTGCATGATTATGTGCAGTTCAGGCAGATCATCGCCGATAAACATCACATAACGATTCTTGGCGACGGACTTATTGGTTGCGAATTTGCTCACGACTTGGCCAGTGCAGGTTATGAAGTTACTGTTGTTGGATTAGGGCGCTGGCCAATGTCGACATTGTTACCTCAGCCTGTTGGCCTTGGTTTACAACACGCGTTGAGCCAACTTGGGGTGTCCTGGAAACTGAACACCACCATTGTCAATGCATCAGAGAGTATAGACCATTCTTGGCTTCTGACCTTGAGTAACGGTGAAATACTGCATACTGACTTGGTGCTAAGCGCCACAGGCCTCAGACCCAATGTTGCGCTTGCCCAACAGTGTGGACTGTCCGTCAAAAAAGGGATTTGCGTCAACCAATATGGGCAAACCAGTGATAGTTCTATCTTCGCACTTGGCGATTGTGCGGAATATCCTGGAGGCTGGCGCCCTTATATTGCGCCGATCAATCAGGCGCTGCCTGCACTGGTACAAAGCCTGGTCGGCAATCTGACCCCTGTAGATTTAACCCCCAGTCCAGTTATTGTTAAAACCCCCTGTGCACCACTATCTTTCTCACCACCGTTGCTTCCCGGTAAATGGCAAATTGAGCATCGAGGAGACTCAATCATGGCTCTGCATTATGACGCTAGTGACATGTTGACGGGCTTTGCCCTGTTAGGAGGCGCGCTCCAGCAGCAACGCCACGATTGGATGTCGGAAGTAATTAATACCCATGCCCGCCAATACGTTGAGGAAAACATATGATCCATTTACCTAATGACGATTCCAGTTGTGGCTGGTATGACGCTCTACCGTCACGACCACCAAAAAAGATGCTTGCTCGGCATGAAAACGCGGATTTTGTTGTGATCGGTGCAGGTTTCGCCGGCCTGGCCATCGCCCGCCGCCTGGCAGAACAAGCACCTACAGCCAGAGTTTTATTAGTAGACGCCCAACGCGTTGGTCAGGGCGCGTCTGGTCGTAATTCCGGATTCGTGATTGACCTACCCCATAAATTTTCGCTAGAACACCCCAATCCTGAACATAAGAAAAAAATTTTGCGACTTAATCGCCATGCTATCGCATTGCTGTCATCATTAGTTGAAAAATATAATATTAACTGTCAATGGTCAGCGACGGGGAAATATCAGGGCGCCGTAAGCGAACGTGGCATTGCCTATTTGGAGCACTTTGAAAAATTGATGCGCGACCTTGGTGAACCATGGCGCAGCGTCGATGGTACCGAGTTATCCGGGGTGTTAGGGACCAACTATTATCAACGTGCTATCTATACGCCTGGCAGTTACTTAATGCAACCCGCAGCGCTGGTGTGTGGCCTTGCTGACTCATTGCCGGCTAACGTGGAATTGCTAGAGAACACTCCAATACGCTCTCTTTCTAAAATGGGAAAACGATGGGTTTTGCAAAGTGATCGGCATTCTATCAGCACACCGACGCTGATGCTAGGCACCAGTATTTTCACCCGTGAATTCGGTTGGTTAAAAAACCGTTTACTACCTATTATGACCTTTGCCAGTTGGACTCGCCAACTGACTGACGATGAAATTAACCGGTATGGTGGGCAACTTAACTGGGGTCTGACGCCTGCTGACCATGCCGGTACGACACTGAGAATGACCATGGATAGACGTATTATGATCCGCAATACATACAAATATGTACCAAGGTACGGCAGTAGCATCACGAACGTCACACGACAACAAATACAAAAGGAACATCGCCAAGCTTTTTTAGCACGTTATCCTGAACTAGAAGATGTGCCTTTCACACATACGTGGGGAGGTACTTATGCAATTTCCCGCAATTTCACCAATTTCTTTGGTCAGCTTGAAGATGGAGTTTTTGCCTGCGCTTGTGACAACGGTGTCGGCGCTGCATGGGGTACAATTTCGGGCACATTGCTTGCCGACTTATACCTAAAAAACGAATCATCGTTACTCAATGACATTCATCGAGTAACGGGAATGCCTTCTCTTAATCCTCCAGAGCCTATTTTAGGACTTGGCGTTCGTGGAAGAATAAAAATTGAGAAATGGAGGAGTAAGGCTGAATTATAAATAAATACATTACTTGGTCGAAGAACGCAATATTTACAATGATTCCATAATCTATCACAAGTATCATTAATTTTCTTAGACCTTTTAGGCCGCAGAACTGTGAGAGTTGCGGCCATCTTACACTATTCATTTAGTGTCATTTTTAAAGTAAACTTGCTTAATACCACATTCCCGCCCGTCACCATGTGTAAGCACACCCGTTTTAGTTCCATACGAGCAACAGACTGTATTCACCTGCCCTCCCTGAATGGAGCTTCTGACATCGGGTATACGCATCTTTATATAATCCACCTCTAATTTTCCAGTTTCCCTGTTACACCCGTATCAGTTACAGGTGCCTCATCGCAGAGCCGCCACCATCAACACCTTTAACATGAAAATCACAACCCATTGAAATATTGTTACTTTTACTTTCCCTCATATTGGCATGGATTTCGCAACTTCGAGCATTCTGTCTCTGCCGATGGCCTCCGGTATTTCTGCCATCGGTAGGTTTATGGTTAATTTCAGGGGAAAGACGATGAAAGCAGCTCGTTGGTATCAGACCCGCGACATTCGTATCGATGATATTGAAGAACCGCAGGTTTCCGCCGGCAAGGTAAAAATCAAGGTCGCCTGGACCGGTATTTGCGGCAGCGATTTGCACGAGTATCTCGCCGGGCCGATTTTTATCCCGGTCGACCAACCTCACAAGCTAAGCCATGACATCGCCCCCATTGTCATGGGCCACGAGTTTTCCGGGGAAGTGGTGGACGTGGGGCTCGGCGTAACGAAATTCAAAGCCGGCGACCGCGTGGTCGTAGAGCCTATCCTGGCGTGTCAGCAGTGCGAAGCCTGCCGCGAAGGCAAATATAACCTGTGCGCCGATCTGGGTTTCCACGGCCTGTCCGGCGGTGGCGGCGGCTTCGCCTCCTTCACCCTGGTGGACGAGCATATGGTGCACCGCATGCCCGATTCGCTCAGCTATGAGCAGGGTGCGTTGGTAGAACCTGCAGCGGTAGCTCTGCACGCGGTGCGAATGAGCAAGCTGAAAACCGGCGATAAAGCGGCGGTCTTCGGTGCCGGCCCCATCGGTCTGCTGGTGATTGAAGCACTGCGCGCGGCCGGCGCGGCAGAAATCTATGTGGTCGAGCTGTCGCCCCGGCGGGCAGAAAAAGCGCGCGAGCTGGGGGCGAAAGCGGTGATAGATCCCAGCAAAGACGACGCCGTCGGTAGCATCCGCGCATTGAGCGCAGGTGGCGTTGACGTGGCGTTTGAAGTGACCGGCGTTCCGCTAGTGCTGAAACAATGTATCGACAGCACCCGCTACGAAGGCGAGACGATTATCGTCTCCATCTGGGAAGGGGAAGCGGCATTCCATCCAAATAAAGTGGTGCTCAGCGAACGTTCAGTAAAAGGGATTATCGCATATCGCCATATTTTCCCGGCGGTGATGGATCTGATGACCCAAGGCTACTTCCAGGCCGACAAGCTGGTGACCAAACGTATCGAACTGTCGGATTTGGTGGAACAGGGCTTTGAAGCGCTAGTGAAAGAGAAACAACAGGTTAAAATCCTGGTGCGTCCGCCGCAGTAGACCTATTGCGGGCATCGTGCGAAACTGCGGGTCGCCCGATAAAATGGACGGGCGATTCCTCCCCCGCAAGGCTACAGCGGAGCCGGCGAACGCAGGATCGCCGCCCGCAGCGCATCGGTCATCTCGTCGCGTAAGTCGCCGGTAGCGTCCGGAGCCATTTGCGCCACGCTGACGGTTTTCTCCGCCTGATAATAGCGCCCGCAGCCCAGCGCCGCCTCAAATTGATTGGCATGACGGTGAGCCGCAGCCAAATCACAATCCACCAACAGCGCAGCATGGGCCAGCACCACGTGATGTCGCGCCCCGCCGGCGGGTTGATTCGCCACCGGTTGCCAGTATTGGGCGGTGCCGGCGATTTTACGCGCCGTTTTCTCGTCGCCGCAGGCCAGATTGAAACGCCCGTCGCAAAACGATCCTGCCACCGCTTGCCAGTGCGCCGCCACGCCCCGCTCAGCCAGCGCGCTGCCGAGAATGGCGCACAGATGTCGATACACCTCTTCTGCCGCTTCGCCCAAGGGGCGCGCTATCTTGTAAGCCAAACTGATATTCACGATCCCTGGTCCCTGCGGCACCAGCCCGCCGCCGGACTTGCGCAAAAATACCGGGCACCCGGCGGCGGCAAACCGTTGGCGGACAGGCTCCAGCGCGGCGAAACGCTTATAGCTGCCCGGCACTACCAACGACAGCGGCGAATGCCACAGCTGTGCCGCCGCCTCACCGGCGGCGGCACGGGCAAACAGACCGGCTTCGGCCTGCGTGGGATCAGGAAAAAACAACAGCCGCGATGACGGCAGCGAAAAATGGCCGCCATTAACAGCGACGGCCGGGGAAATATCCTTCATCATCTCGCTTTATCCACCACTGATATGTTGCTGCAGCAACCGATTCACCTGCGCAGATTGCTCCATCTGCGGCATATGTCCGGCCCCGGCGATCCGTTCTACCCTGCTACCCGCCGGCGCCCGCTCCGCGTGGCTTGGCGGAATGATCGCATCCTCTTCGCCCCAAATCAGCAGCAGCGGTATCTCGCCGTTTAGCCGCCGCCCCGGCAACGCGGTCTGCCCATCGGCGCTGAAGAGAGTGTCATGCAGCTGTTGCAGGCAGTCAGTGACGCCGTCGAGCCGCTTGTATTTAAGCAAATCATCCAGCAACTGACGGCTGACTAATGCCGCATCGGCAAATAGCAGCTCCACCACAGGTTTGAGATCGCGCCGCGACTGCGCATCGATAAACCCTTGCGTATAACTCCGGTTAACCTCCGGCCCGAAGCCCGCACTGCCGATCAATGCCAGCGAGCGCACCTGCTGCGGGGCATCCAGCGCCAGTTGCGCAGCAACTGCGCCGCCCAACGAGTGGCCGATAAGATGTGCCGAAGGGATTGCCAGCGCCTGCATGAACTCGGCGACGAACCTCGCCAGCGCCGACAGGCTGCTGCCGGTAAGCCGGGTTTCCGTCCGACCATGGGCCGGGAGATCCAGCGCCACCACCGTGGCGTCCGGGAAAGCGTCCAGGTTAAACAACCAGTTGTCCAGGTCGCCGCCAAAACCGTGGATAAACAGCAGGGTTTCCGCACCTTCGCCCTTGCGAATATAGCGCACACGCAGGCCATCCGCCTCAATGAATTGATCGGCGCTGACCGGCTCATCGCCGTCGCCCTCCTCCTCCGGCACCACCCAGCTTTGGATAAAATCGTCGATCTGCCCGTCGCTTACCGTCGGCGGAGCCAACACGCCGAGCAACGCTTTCACCGGCAGCATGTCGCCCTCTTCTGCCACTTTGCGCCTGAGCACGCCGCCGTCTGTGGCCTCTACCGCATTGGCGATTTTATCGGTTTCCACGTTGAGGATCGGCATTCCGGGGACGATCTCCTGCCCCTCCTCAACCAGCCACTCGTTGACCGTGCCCTCACGCATTGACAGCCCCCACTTGGGCATCACCACCGGGATAATTGCTTCGCTCATCACTGTTTTCCTCTGTAGCTGAAGGTGCGTTTTACCGCGTCGACAATGCATGCGGCGCTGGGGATATACCGATCTTCCAGCGTCGGCGAGAACGGCACCGGCGTGTGCGGCGCGCAGACCATTTCGACCGGAGCTCTCAGCGCACCGAACGCATGCTGCCCCACCAGCGCGGCGATATCGGTGGCGATATTGCAGCGCGGATGCGCCTCATCCACCACCACCAACCGCCCGGTGTTCTCCACCGTTTCTATCACCGTGTCGAGGTCCAGCGGCGACAGCGAACGCAGATCCACCACCTCGACGTCAATGCCCTGCTGCGCCAACTGCTGCGCGGCGTTCAGCGCACGGTGTACCATCAGTCCGTAGGTGACGATCGACGCATCGCGGCCGTCACGCACAATGCTCGCCTCGCCAAATGGGATGGCATACGGTTTTTCCGGCACCTCGCCTTCCAGGCCATACAGATTTTTATGTTCGCAGAAGATAACCGGATCGTTGTCACGGATCGCCTGGATCAGCAGCCCTTTGGTATCGTAGGGCGTACTCGGGCAGATCACCTTCAAACCGGGAATATGGGTGAAAATCGGCGTCAACATCTGCGAATGTTGGGCGGCGGCCCGGAAACCGGCCCCTACCATCGCCCGGATCACCACCGGGGTTTCCGCCTTGCCGCCGAACATATAGCGGAACTTGGCCGCTTGATTAAAGATCTGGTCGAAACACACCCCCATAAAGTCGATGAACATCAGTTCAGCAATCGGCCGCATGCCGCAAGCCGCCGCACCTACCGCCGCGCCGACGTAGGCCGATTCCGACAACGGGGTATCCAGCAGGCGGTCGCCATGCTTGGCATACAGTCCTTTCGTCACGCCGAGCACCCCGCCCCAGGCATCTTTCTCGCCCTCGCCGCCCATACCGCCGACAATATCTTCCCCCAGCATAATCACGCTCGGATCGCGGGCCATTTCCTGGTCGATCGCTTCGTTGATCGCCATTTTCATGCTTAATTTACGCGCCATGGTGATCCCCTCTCAGTAGCTGACATAGACATCGGATAACAACTCGGCCGCGCTCGGTTCCGGGGCCGCTTTCGCTTCCTGCACCGCCTGCTCAATCAGCGCGGCCACCTCCCAGTCCACCTCGTCAAAGGCGTCGGCGCTGACGACCCCGGCCTGTTCGACCTGGGCGCGGAACAGCTTCAAGCAGTCTTGATTGGCGCGAATGTGTTCCAGTTCTTCACGTCCGCGATAGGTCTGCGCGTCGCCCTCAAAGTGGCCGTAGAAACGCACCATTTTACACTCCAGCAGCGCCGGGCCGCCGCCTTCTCTGGCGCGACGGATCAGCTCGCCGGCGGTTTCATACACCGCAAAGAAGTCGGTACCGTCCACGGTTACGCCGGGCAGCCCAAATCCCGCGGCACGGTCCACATAACTGTCCACAGCCGTGGCGTAGCTGCGCGAAGTGGCCTCGGCATAACCGTTGTTTTCGATGACGAAGATCACCGGCAGGTTCCACACCGCAGCCAGGTTAAGACTCTCTAAAAACGTTCCCTGGTTGGCCGCGCCGTCGCCGGCGAAAGTGATGCCGATCTCTCCCTTGCCACGAAATTTCGCCGCCAGCGCCGCACCGCAAATCAACGGTGCCCCCGCGCCGAGAATGCCGTTGGCGCCCATCATGCCTTTGCTGAGATCGGCAATATGCATCGAGCCGCCTTTGCCGTTACAGGCCCCCCCGTTTTTACCGTAGATCTCCTTCATCATGGCGATCACGTCCACTCCCTTGGCGATGCAGTGTCCGTGTCCTCGGTGGGTGCTCGCAATGCGGTCTCCATCCCCCAGATGTGAGAGGATCCCGACGGCGGTCGCCTCCTCTCCAGCGTAGAGATGGACAAACCCCGGGATGTCGCCCCGGGAAAAGTCGACGTGCAGCCGCTCTTCGAAGTGGCGAATGGTGCGCATACTGCGATACACGTTCAGCAACTGCTCTGCGCTGAGCAGACTACCGGGATTGCTGGTTTCTCTGGTGTTCATAACATTCTCCAACGGGTCGGGTGAAAAACGCCTCGGTTGATCAGGCTCCGTGACGCAGTAACTGTGCCGCAGCGGCATAGCGCAGGCAGGCGGTGACATCCAGTGAGCGAAACGCATGTTCCCGCAGGGCAATGGTGACCCGCTGCTGCGGGCCAAACGTCAACTCGCGTTCACCGTCGACGGCGATAACCCCCTGACGCAACAGCGGCTGATGGCTCTGGCCGTGATCGATAGACTGCCAGCGGGCGATAGCGACGTCCCCTATCACGCCGGGGACCAGCGGGGCCTGCAGGCGGCAGCCGCCGGGGCCAAAGGTCAACAGCAATCCCCCTGCGTCGAGGCGGCCGATCGGCTGCAACAGGCCGCCAATGGCGGACATGCCCACCGCCTGCGGCTCGGCGAAGCTGAGAAACAGCTGAGAGAGCGCTCCGCCGCTCCATAGCGATCGCGCGCCGATAAAGCGTTCATCGGTGACGGCGGCATCCACCAGCGCGATATCCTGACGGCGAGAGCCATCGGCGTCAGTGAGGGTAATATCCAGCCATTTATTCCACACCAGCGCCCGTTCAGCGGGAACGCTGCCGCGGGCATACAGCCCCAACGCCAGCCCGAGCACCGTCGGCTCATGCAGTTCCGGCCAGGCATTGTTGGTACCGGTAGACAGGCCCACGATCGGTACCCTACCGCAATGGCGGGCCACCGCGCGGTGGGTGCCGTCACCACCGAGCACCACGATGGCGGCCGCCCCCGCCTGCTGCATCTGCTGTGCGGCGTGAAAACTGTCCTGAACCGTGGCGCTGACCTCCATCGGCAGCCAACTGAGCTGCGGCAGCCGCCGGTCGGAGTTCTGGGACACTTCACGCAACAACAACGCCCGCAACCCTTCCCGGTCCGGCATCATGCGCACTTCAGCAATGCCGCAGGCGGCCAGCGCCGCCATCAAGCGCAGCAGCAGGTTGACCCGCTCGGCCAACGGCAGCGTACCGGCATTGCCAACCACACGGCGGATATCTCGGGCAGAAACCGGGTTGGCGATTATCCCAATCCACGGCTGGGGGGCGGCTGGCTGTCTCATCGGCATATCTCCATCATCAACTGGGTGAGATAACGCAAATGCCGTGCCATGCGCGTTAATTAATGGTTAAACTTAAGTTAATCATATGGTTGGCGAGGCATGGAAAAGCAGGGCGCAGGGCGGGGCGGTACAGGTGTCACCTGTTCAGCCTGCGGCGGCTGAAACAGGTGTATCGGGGGGTAACGCGATGGGAAAGGCGGGTTTAATCATGCACCGGCGACTGAATGCCAAAGCGCTGCATACGGCGATAGAGCGTCATCCGGCTGATGCCCATTTGCCGTGCGACAGCGCTATGGTTCCAGCGTGCGGCACGCAGATACTGGACCAACAACTGCGCCTCCGGCGGCAGCGCCGCCTCGGCTTGCGAGTGAATCGCCGGCAACGGACTGCCGGGGAGCGCCGCCGTCACCCCTTCCGGCAGATCGGTGACCTCTATGCGGCCCCCATCGCAGAGCGCGGCGGCGTAATCCAGCGCATTGCTCAGTTCACGCAGGTTACCCGGCCAACGATGCTGATGCAGGCAGCGACGCGCGGCGGCTGAGAGCTGCGCCTTACCGGCCAACAGGTTATCCACGACCCAATCGAGATCGCTGCGCTGGCGTAGTGCAGGCAGCGAGATGCGCGCCCCCTGTAAGCGGTAGAAAAGATCGGCACGGAAGCGCCCTTCCTGCACCAGTTGCTCCAGCGCGTGGTGCGACGCGGAGATCACCCGGATATCCACCGACACCGGCCGCGTGGCACCTACCGGCAACACCTCCTGTTCCGCCAATACCCGCAGCAGCCGGGTCTGCATCTCCAGCGGCATGTCGCCTATCTCATCAAGGAACAGCGTTCCGCCGTCGGCTTCCTGAATCAGCCCGCGCCGCCCCTTGCTGGCGGCACCGGAGAAACTGCCGGGCAGATGGCCGAACAGTTCGCTCTCAATCAGCGCCGCCGGGATCGCCGCACAGTTCACCGCCACAAACGATCGATGGCGGCGGTTGCTTGCCTGGTGAAAGGCTTTGGCAAAAAACTCTTTCCCACTGCCGGTTTCACCGTGAACCATCAGGTGCAACGACGCTTCCAGCAGTCGGGCGGCGCGCTGAAGCTGAAGCTGCAACGCAGCGTCGCCGCCGTTAAGTGCGGCCAACGCCGGCGGTAACGCGCCTTGGCTGACTGTGGATTTACGCGGCGTACGCCGGGCGGGCTGCACGGCAGTGACATACAGTTTCTCGCCGCTGCGGGCGCGTTCGAGCGTCCCCTGTTGCCCGCTGGCACTGGCCAGCCAGTCGGGGAGGCTATCGATGGAAACATTAAACAGCTGTTCAATCGGTAGGCCAAGCAACGTGCTGCGGCAATGAACCGGCGCCGCGGCGATGCCCAGCTCCTTTTCCAGCATGCGCTGGGCGCGGTGGTTATGCCCCACCACTTCACCGGCGGCATCAAAGGCGATCAGGAAATCCGGGCTAACCTCGACAAACGGCGAGGCTGGGCTGAGCTTCAGCACCCAGTCACTGCGGTGGCGATGCTCAAACCAGGCGTTTTCAATCTGATGCGCATAAATTTTAGCGAGCTGTAACGCCAACTGCTGACTGGATTTAGGCTGCGGCGAGCTGAGTGCCGAAATATCAAGAATGGCGTTTAACTGGCCTTGCGGATCGAAAAGCGGAACGGCGGTGCAGGTCAGCGGTATATGGGTGGCATCAAAATGGTCGGTCTGATGCACGGTCAGCGCCTTACCGGTTGCCAGCGCAGTCCCCACAGCGCAGGTACCGGCATAGGCTTCTGTCCACTGCGCCCCGAGAAACAGCCCGGCACGGCGTAGGCTGATTTCCGAATTGCTGTCCCCCAGATAATCTACGGTAATACCCCGCGCATCGGTGAGTAATAACACGTAGCCGGCGGCGGCGATCTGTTTATACAGCATGGTCAGACCGTGATAGGCGATGTGGCGAAACTCTTCCATCTCCTGGCGATATTCCCGCAATTCATTCCATGACAATATGCGCGCATCCTGCATGCGGGTAGGATCAAGCCCATGATATTCCACGCAGCGTTGCCAGGAGTCACGAATGGTCTGTTCATATGAGCACCGGGCTGACAGATACATCTTATTACTGAGACTGGCCATTACCGTGGCAATATGTTCGCGCTGGCTCTGATTCACGGGTCTTTCTCCTGTAGCGGCACGCAGGATATAACCGCTGTCGACCAGCATCGGGCGCGGAGCCCATAATCGGCAGGTTTTAGCGTACCGGGCGTTAACGGTTCTCTTTATCAGACTAACTACCGGAGAGAGTTTTTCACCGCATCCGGGTGTAATCTGTGATCGATCACTCAACGCAACTACTTTATTTAATCAGAAAGAGGCCTGCGTGGGCTTCCGGCTAAGCTGCGTGGGCTGGCGGGGTATCATTATCTCATATCAATGCCCTGCCGGTTGCCAGAATACACAAGCAACATGAAGTCGGATATTCCTGATTATGAATGGATCATATTCGGGGTCAGAGTCACAAAGCGACATTACTAACTGACAGTTGTATCTAATACCGGGGCAGGTCACTGTAGCGAATGTCAAAACGCTGTGATCGACTCTGCACATCTTTCCGTATACCAGAAACTATATGATGACCTGAAAATATTACAGCCTAGTATTAAAAACCAGTCATCTCAGAAGAGAATATCCTCTGATATATCTCATTGTAAGAGAGTGATGCTATCCTTTGGTATTAATCTCAACGATGGAGACGCCGATAAGCCACAAACATGAGCCAGCACATATTCGCCGTGAGAAATTCAGGAATATAATCAGGAAGCTTATGGTTTTAAATAAACCTGTAAATATTTTTCGCGTAGCTCGGGAAGCGGGCGTTAGCACTTCATTGATTCACAACTACTATCCAGATATCGCAGATGAAATCAGGAGGATAGCAGATAATACCCCCCGACGTTCTCGGGCAACATTACGTGAAAAGTTAAAGGATGCAAATGCCAAAAACAAAGTTTTACAGGATGAGATCCAACAACTTCAGCTTCGAATATCAAAGCTGGCAACCATCAATGAAATGCTGAATTACAATCTAAAAAATAAACCTTCTCGAAATAAATAAAAAAACATACCAGTACTCAGTTAGCTAACCATTTTCCATAGGCATCAATGTCAATCATTGGCACAGTGCCACTAAATTGAAGCTGTGCAATAAGCCTGAAAAGGAAAGCGGTAGCTGGTTTATTTCCTGGTTCAAAATTGAATTTTCCATCAATGTTATTGAAGTAAAAATGCCCATGTGATGCAACACAGCCCATATCAAGTCGTCCATCTGATAAATCCCCATTGAGAGCTTTGTCGAACGACACCCCCAAAGCAGGACTCCAGTCACTTTCAAAAGTAAGTAACCCTCCCAAAATTGGAATGAGTGGTTTTGCTGGATATGTCCCGCCAGCATGCGGAATTGGAAGGCTGGTACGATGAAGTCTGCGAACACTTGCAACTTTTCGCTGAGCATAAGTAACAAGCTCTGCTGATGCTGATTGCTTCGCTTCAAAAACCGCATAGACGCTTTCTGCTGGAACAATTATTTGATCATTAAATTTAAAAATAAATGGTGAGTACTGCCTGTCAAAAACGACCACATCAATCTGATCACTAAAATTACCCAAACTATCAACTACAAAAGCATTAGCTGCCTGGTAGCGTTTGGGAAGATATGTATCGAGCATTTCAATCCATACTCCTTCACTGGCATCCCCTTTAGCTCCTGGATGATGGAAAGCTTTACGTGCAGTTCCCAATCGAAGTTGAATGTCTTCATGTAACGAAGCAAATAGTTGAGAAAGTGACCAATTTGACATAATAGATTCCTTTATTCAGTAATACTCATACGTTGCATAAGTATGCATGGCCCACGATACTATTTATGGGCATTTATCTTTACTATATTATTAGCGGTCAATAAATGCAGGTGTTGGTGTCATTTTATTGACTACCTGCAGTGCTGAATGGACTGACACCGCGCTATATGGGTAGGCCGCAAGAATTATTGATGGAATTAGCCGCTGGGTAATATCTGAGAAAGTAAATCCCGGCGAATTCGTGTCCCTTGGACCGGTTAACCTGACTAATTCTTCTATCGCCGTAGAATTTAATCCCAACCCCGTAAGTTTTGAATGCAACAAATAGTGTCGTTGTTCATCATTTGGCCGGGAAAAAGTTAAAACTTCAGCAGCACGACGCTGGACGGCCGGATCCAGAGCTTTCAGCCGGTTAGTACACATAAGAACTGCCGCTGGTAGTTTCTGATTGGCGATCCGATCTATTCCGCGAATAAAAGCGTTTACACCAGCACGATCCTCATGGTGCATCTGAGCATTTTCCCGGGATTGAGCCAATGCATCAGCTTCATCAATCAACAGCAAAACCGCACCACGAGCTTTTCCATTCGTGTTTTTTAATTTATCTGCGGCCTCAATGGTGTAATCAAATGCAGCTGAAACCAGCTGAGTCATTTCGCCAACTCTCCCCTGCCCTCGGGTAGCAAGGCTCAAAGGATACAACGTAATATCAATATCTTCCTGCCGGGCAACAGCATCACCAATGGTTTCCGCCAGCTCTGTTTTACCTGAGCCCACGTCCCCAGCCAATACAACTAAAGGTGGCCGTCTGAGTACTGTATCAACAGCCGCACGAGCATCTGGATGATATTTTTTAGCCCATTCCTGAATCCCATAAGGATTTACAAGCAAGCCTAATATTTTTGATAATCGATCTTTGTGCTCATCAAGACCAACTAAACGAGCCAGACGCTCCTGAGGCTCAAAATCAGGGAAATTAATACGCCGCTCAAACAATTCATCAAGTGATGGTTTTACGTTCATACAAAATTCCTTACGCTAGTGCGAGTGAGGGAGCGACCACCGGCCGAGTAAGTCTTATCATTTTCGAGGTAGCCATTAATCCCTGGAGACTGGGCACCAACCCGTTTGAATGGTAGATCTTTCAAAGCAGTATCTTTTTCCGATTGAGTAGCATTCAGATATTTCGAGCTATAAGTCATAAAACTGTAGAAGGATGCACCCGATACATCTTTTCCTGGGCGGATTTTTCCGGGATCGTCATCTGTTCCTGAACCAAGCAAGTCGCCTGCGGTATATCGAAGGGTCGGCTCGATCCAGTTATTATTTTTCTGAAAACCATAAGAGACCTCCCCCAAATATCCAGCCTTAAGAAACACAACCAATTCTTCTTCGTATGCTTCAATGTCGGCATCACTGGGGTAACCATAAAAACGCTGCATCCGCCGCAAGTCAGTTGCAACTTTAGCAGCCATGTGACGAGCGTGGGTTACGCTGAAAGTTTGTGTCTCTGCTACAGTATAACTATAAGAAGACATAATGATTTCACCCTTGGAATGAAGAACCGAGAACTTTCTGCCAATAGGTTACGGTTAATTGCTTGGTTGGTGCATAGAATGCAGCATCAATAGCGTCACCGGCATCCATTGCGGCGTCAATGATGGCGTCCACATTAGACTGCGTATATAAACGAGCAACATTATTAACAGGATTAACGGGATCGATAATCTGCACTAAGTCTGACAACTTGCCTATTTTTGACGCATGATAATTATCCTCGAAGACAATGCGTTCACGTAATTCAGTGCTCACCAGATAGGTAAAAAATGCCTGTAAAGCTTCCGGATAATTCGAGAAATCCACACCATTATCCAGTAATTTTGCAAGAATCAATTCAATCATGAACGATTTAAAGCGAAAATTCGGTCGCTCTTGTTTCATCAAACGAGCCCAATATTTCGCTAAACGAACAACCTGAGCAAAATGCTTCGGGGCAGCACGCTTGCGGGCTTTGATGAAATCAAGGTGCAGAGGAATACTGGTTTCAAGGAACGAGCCATCTTCCTGGCTTATCAAATGACCTCGCCAGTCAGGTAACCCCGAATACAATACAGGGACAATATCGACATCTAAGCCAGAGCCCCGGAAGGAAACCGTTACAGAGTATGTCTGGGGTTTAACCTGATCAGGACTAAAGTTAGGAAATGCTTGACGCAATCTATCAGCAAGATAGTCAAGTAACTCACGTAAATCCTGTGGTGCATCAGAGCCGCTGATATACACAGCCACATCAATATCGTTTAACGAGCGAAGAGCAGTTCCTTTAGCCAGACTACCTGATGGAATCATTCGCTTTAATGAAAAGTCAGGATGATCAGAAAGATACCCTTCCAGTTTGTTCTGTAATCGCTTGGCCTGTTCCCTGAATTCATCAGCCTTTACTTTTGGAAGATTTACCTTATCCTCGGCAAACCGCGCTATAGTTTTATGGTCGACATGTTCTGTTGACATCTCATCCTCACTAGAAGTCTTCACTCTATCCAAGCCGGACGACATGTCATGTTCATCTTCGTCGGCCACAAAGTTCGGTATAGCGAACTTTTTATAAGAATGAGTGCATTTTTCATACTTGTCAAACTTTTTGTTCGGAATAGTGGTACAATGATGGAAGAGATAAATGAGGAGATGTAACAATGGCAACCCGTCTTGGCGAAAAACTTCGCGATTTGCGTAAACAGCGTGGATTAACACTGGAAAAACTCGCTGACATGGCTGGACTCAGTAAAAGCTATCTATGGGAACTGGAAAATCGCGAGTCTCAACGTCCTTCGGCAGAAAAGCTCACTGCCCTGGCAGATGCACTGGGAGTTGGGACTAGTTTCTTTTTAGAAGATGATCTTAGAGAGCCGGAAGAAAGACATCTTGATGATGCTTTCTTTCGTGGCTATAAAAACCTTGAACCTGAGGCTAAAGCACAGTTAAGAAAAATATTGGACACCTTTAAAAAGGACTTTTAGTTATGCCAGAAAAAGAGATATGGACGCCTCAAAAAGCAGCTATTCGGCTAACAAAAATTTGCGATACTTTCAGTGAGATTCACGGCACAGAACGATTTCCTGTTAACGTTGGTGAGTTGTCTCTGGGGGCAGCAGAGTTATTCCAGTGGGCTGACCCTATAGTAAAAATAGAACCCGTTGACATCAAAGGATTTGATGGTGCATTAATTGCCAATGAAGCCCGCAGCCGTTGGATGCTACTTTACAATAACGGTTTAACATCCCCTGGTAGAATTCGATTCACTCAGGCACATGAACTGGGACATTACGTACTTCATCGTCTAAATCGTGATGAGTTCAGATGTAGCAGTGATGATATGCTATCCTGGGAAGATAAAAATATTGAATCAGAAGCAGATTTATTTGCTTCTTACTTACTGATGCCATTCAATGACTTCCGGAAACAGTTGACGTCAGACGTTGATATTGAAGTATTACGTCAGTATGCGATTCGTTATGGGGTATCGCTGACAGCAGCTGCATTGAAATGGCTTGAATGTACTGAAGAAAATGCCGTATTCATTTTATCTCGTGACGGGTACATGAAATGGGCCTTTTCCAGCCCGGCGGCTCGCCGTAACGGAGCCTTCTTTCGCACACAACGCAATGTTGTATGTATTCCAGAAGGATCGCTTGCTGCAAACCAGAACATTTCAATGGAAAGAGCAGGAATGAAGATCCCTGCATCAATTTGGTTCCCTTATGCAGATAAAGACGCTTCAGTTCGTGAAATGAAAATACAATCAGAGCAATATGAATATGTCATCACCCTTCTAATCCTTTCCCGAAAAACAAATGTATGGCCTCCCTTTCATGGGGAAGATGAGTAAAGATCTTTTTCATATAAAGTGGCATGCATATTTTGCAAGAAAAATAATTAGTTGAAAGCGTCAGCATAACCCATTGATATTAATAAATTTAAAAAGACCTAACAGTTAACATGGGCCCATAAGGTGTGAAAAACTGGCCGCGGTACTTGTCACCCAGATCCAGTTGCATGAAGACCTTTCCCAGGAAGTCATTGAATTGCTCCATCATGCTCGTCGACACCAGGGCAAGCAGCTGCGCCATGCGACTGACGTCCGTTTTCTCATAGCCTTTGACGATCTGCAGGTACTTGTCTTCCCGCTTTTGGTTGAAGCAAAGGCGGTTCTCCAGCGCGATGACGCTGCAGCTGACGAAGTCCTCAAACACCTTGGCGCGCCGGTGATACCGCGCCGTCTCATTGAAAAGTGAGATGAACGCTTTTTCATGGTTAATGAGTCCGGACATACGTGTTCTCCAAAAAAAGGGAACACGGATCCCGGGCGGGAAACAATGTTCCCCGAGGGATGAAAAAAGACCACCGGAAAATCCGGTGGTCATTGTTTAGGGTCGGTGCTGCAGCGAGCGTTTAACTCGCTACGGCGTTGGGTGGTAACGGCAAGGAGTCCTTGTCGGCGTAGGTAAACTGGATCACCTCACCGCCCAGGACTTCCGGTTCCATTCGGCCGCCATCGACATGTTCGCCGTGGTCATAACGGTCGTAACCGCTGTGGCCGGCGTCGGACATGTGCCAGCTGTGCTCAACCTGACAGCTGAACTGTTTTGACAGCTCCCCGATCACCTCGCCTGCCGGCGCGTACCACGGAGAATCAAAGTGCACCGTCAGGACATTGATGCTGTCACGCACGCAGCCGACGTTGTGGCCACAGGGCCATTCAACACCATACTGACGACCGTACAGGTCAACCGTTGCCGGCACATCACGCAGCAGCGCGCCGCCGGCCCCGTTCAGCTCTGTCGCCAGACGCGTGGGGATTAACATCAGCATGTCGCAGGGCACGGTATACTCGGGCATATTCCCGAGCCGCTCCCAACAACTGCCGGCATCAACCTGGCCATCAAGCCCCACCATGCCGAACCAGTCGGCAAATTGGCGCTCAATGACGTCCGCTATTCGCGCCTGGGCAAGTGGCGGGATGTTCTCCCACTTGACTGACGCTATCCCGGACTGGCTGTAGAGCCGCTCAATCTGACGGATGTTTTCAGCCGTCAGCGGCGCATCGGCTTTCAGCAGCCAGAACCACTGCTCAAAAGCCAGGTTCTGTGCCGACGACACGCCAGGATGTGCCAGCAAACCAGGGTAAGGGACATAAACACCTGGTTTTACCGTCGCCGGCTTCAAGATGCCGGCACAGCCTGCCAGGAACATCCTGCAGCTTTGCTGGATGGCATGGCGGTAGTCAGGAACGACATGGCCATTCACCCACTGCTGCAGCTCGTCGACAAACACGGATTGACCGGTAACAACTAAACGGTTTTTGCACCAGTTAGACATGGTAGTTCTCCTCTTCATTCAAGAAAAAAGAGAGACGTCCCCCATCGGGGGAGCATCTCCCCCGTTGGGTTAAGGTGTAAAACAGTGGCGGTCAGCCTGTTGGCTCAACCGCCGTCAGTGGCCGGACAGTTCGCGTAAGACCCGTAACTCATGGGCCAGGCGGATCGCCGGCGACAGCTGCTGATAGTCACTGACATCGATACGTTCGAGGTCATACTTCTCAGCCAGATCGTTAATCGCCTCATACGGCCGAAGACCGGCCTCCTGCAAGGCAATGACGCAAACCTCTTCACAGAAGTCCGTGTCATTCAGTGTCAGTCCGTAATGGCGGCTCAAAAGCGCACCGGCAACGGTCTGCCAGCGGTGTTGTTCCTCGGTCATAGCGCCTCCCCGTCAGGCCGCCTGGGCGGTGTCAATCTTTACCGCTTCTGTCTCTGCCGCCGGCATTAACAGAAACTCGGTCGCCTGACGCGCCTGGCTGCTCGCACGGAACAGCGCACGTTTGTCTTCCTTCATGATTTTCAGCCACCCTTCCAGATAGCTCTCATGCTGGACGTCGCCGGCAACGCCGATCCGGGCACAAAGAAATGCACTGCCCAACTCGGCAACCAGCTCCTCAAACGCATAGACCGGGTCACCCCGCTTACGTGAAGAAGAGGTTATCCCCTCCCGGTTAAGACGTGTTGCATGACCGGTGCTGTGCACCAGCTCATGCAGCAACGTCGACCAGTAGTCCGATTCCGTCTTAAACTGCCGAACTTCCGGCAGCACAATCAGGTCCCGGCTCGGGGTGTAAAACGCCCTGTTCTGGTAAACATGCTCAAGGTGAACACCACAGTCCTCCACCATCGTGCTGACCTGCGCCTGTATTCGCTCATCAACCTGTGGGTCGTCCTCACCCGGAGTGTCTGGCGGCAATGCGCCAACCACGTCATCCGGGAGTCCGTCACACTGGCAGACATTGAACAGGTACAGCGGCTTCAGCATCGGGATACGCTCTTTCAGGGCGTTCCCTTCGTCGTCAAACAGCTGCTGGCCGTCGGCATCCTTCGCATCCTTTTCCCAGGGCTTGAAGACCACGGCAAGCGTCGCCTTCTCGCCGGCACGCACATGACCACCGGCGGCTTCCGCTTGGAGATAGGTCAGCCAACGATTAGCGCTGAAGCCATGGTCACAGGCAGCCAACCACAGCAGCAGCACATTGACGCCGCTGTAAAAGTTACCGGTGGTGCCGTTGAGCGGCATCACCGATCCCTGTGCCATCCGGGAGCGGTCCGTCTGCCAGGGCTTGCACCACGGCAGCGTACCGCGCTCGATGGCGGCGATGATTTTGTCCGTCACCTGTTGATACAGGTCGGGACGTTCAGGCCGTTTTTTCGCTGGCCGTGATGATGATTTCTTTCTCATGGGAGGCTCCTCAGTAATAAGGCGCACTCCTCCCCTGGCGGCGAAGAATACGCCCCAGGGGACAAAGAATGGGTTAACGATTAACGTGCAGGGAAACGGATCGCCCCTTCCGCATTAACCGTGTCAGCCAGGTGATACAGACGTTCGAACATCGAGAGGAATTCCTCCCTGTCGTCCGGCTTCGCCCGTTTAGCGTCGGTATGACTGGCGGTAGCCAGCAGGTCGATGGCGCTGACGCGCCAGCGTTTGTACTCCGCCTTGCCCACGCATGCCCGGTAATGGACATGAGCCAGGCGCTGCATGCGGTTGATGATATGACGGTACTCGGCCACCGGCACCCAGGTGACGGGTGACGCATGCACATGGATCTGGTCGTGCAGCACGTATATCCAGAGCTCAAAGCCGTCTGAAAGTATTCGTTCCATGCTTTCGTCGGTCAGCTGCAGATGCTCACAAAAGTCGTCGCCTCCCACCAACACGCGGGAGGTTTCGTACCAGGCGTCATCCTTTTCCGGATGACAGCCATCGGCATACGCTATGTGCTTCACGCGGCCCGTATCGCCACGTTCGGCCACGGCTGATATCAGGTAAACACCGTCGTCTTTGGCCAACACCAGTTCGCACTGATTGGCCTTAACTTCGGCTACGACCAGGCGCAATGCCTCAGGGTCAAAGTGCAACATGTTAAGTCTCCTTAAAAAGCGGAGACGGCTTCCCCCGGAGGGGAAGCCCCTCCAGGGAAATAAAACGTTATGGCCAGCGAGGTGGTTTTACCACGATGTCCGGAAGTAAAGTTGATCCCGACTAAAGTCGAAACCGGTCAGTACGCTGTTAACGTACGTCTTCAGTGAGTCGACCAGCATCCAGTACACATCGCCGTAGTCGCGGCATTCAGAAGGGAACGCCTCATGGCAGTTCGCTTCATTTAATCGTGACAACAGCATCTGCAGCATCTGGACATCGTTGCGGTCGAACGCTATCAGCTCGCCGCTTTTGACGTCCCCGACACTGTTGGCCACCCAGTGCATCAACGCAGTAAAACCGCGAAAATGACAGGTGTTAACCAGCAGCGGCGGATGATAGTGATTACACGTTTTGTGGTTGTATATTCGCGGCGCCTGCGCACAATCACCGCCATCCTCCAGCCACGCTGGTGAACACGGCACCCAGTCGCCAACGGGTGTCCAGTCGCCGTTTACCGGCAACATTGAATAGTCAGCCTTACGCTGACGGAAAAAGTTGATATCAAGCCCCATGGGTCACTCCTCTCGGCAAAGGACAGGAACTCCCCTGCAGGGAGCCCCTGCCGGGTTAATTACGCGCCTTAATCAGGCGACGCGTTGAGTCAACTTTCTGCGTTGGGATAACACCTCATCCATCCACGTAATCACTTGCCAGTGGTACGGAATCTCGGCATTGCACAAACTGTCTCGATACCGTTCAAGGTGCAAACGGATCGAGCTATCCCCCATCGCTGCGGCGTCAACATCTCCCGGTGCAGAAAGCGCCGGACGCTGCAGATGATGACGCAGCCATATCAGCGGTTGCTCCCAGCCTGACTGGCTGGAGAGCTCCCGCTCAATGCGCACGCATCCAGGACACAGATTGTGTATCAGGATGAGTACCAGGCGGTTAAAGAAATCCGACGCCTCATCCCCGGGGACAATCTCCTGCACGGGCAGGTTATCGGCCGGCCATGACGACAGACGGATACCAGGACCTGCAAATGCGCCGCCGGCAAACAGCTGCCCCGCCGCATCAATACCTGCAGGTCTTGCAGATGCCGGCAGCAACCAGAACATCTCGGTCACCGCCAGGGTAAAATCAATCCACGCGTCCTGGGACGGTGGTGCGTCAAAATACACAGTAGTACTCACGATAAATCCTCCAGAAACAAAAAATGGGGGGATTTATCCCCCGGACGGGAATAAATCCCGTCAGGGTTGTGCTACTTACGTGTTACGCAAATCGCCGTACCTCAATACGCTGTATCGAGCGCAGCAATCACTTCATCAGACTCTCTGTCACGTTTTCCCTCCGCCACCGCGCGCTCCCAGACTGACGCGTTAACTTCCTTCCCTATTTTGTCCAGGACATTCATCACATCCTTTCCGGTTTTGGAAAGTGAGGGTAAGCCGTTCCTCTGCAGAGCAAACAGGAAATACCCAAACGCAAAGCCGGCACTATGAACGGCAACCTCAACGAGCGTCATACCGTTTGCCGGGTCGCGCTCCACGTCAAAACCAAGCCGATGGAACGCTCGCGCGCTCATCAGCTCGCTTTCGAGCAGGCACAGGTAGCGCAGCATATCGAGAGGGGTTTTCAGGTAATCGATAGTGGTATTCATGGATAAATCCTCGCACATGGGGGATTTATCCCCTGGCGGGAATAAATCCCCGACAGGGTTGGGCGTCGACCACGGTATAGCCGTCGCAATGTCATTGTTTTCAAACTCAGAAACCGAGCGCCGCAATGGCTTCATCAGCCTCACCGTTAACCTTGCCGTAGGACAAACTCCACGCCCACGCTTCTTTGTGGGCGTCGTTGCCAAGACTGTCCAGGTTGCTCAAGACTTCCCGGCCAGCATCAGACAACGTCGGCAATCTATCCCTCTGCAGGTAGTAGAGAAAGAACCCGAAAGCCTCACCGACACTGATAACCCTATTCTCCAGGTCGGTCAGTTCACGAGGTTCATCCCGCTACTGATGGAGCCCGAGTCGTCGATAGGCTCTTGCGGTATACAGTTCACCTTCAATAGCGCAAAGGTAGAAAAGCACGTCCCGGGACGTCTTGAGGTCGAAAACATTCGTGCGGAAGTTAATTTGCGTATTCATCGGTAAATCCTCTTATAAGATGGATTTACCCCCTGAACGGGAGTAAATCCCGTCAGGGTTGGGTATTAAACTAACGTTGAAAAGCAGGTTGTAAATCAACAGATTCAAACCCCCGACTTGCGGGTATCATGAGCTGATAGCGAGGCCCTTTGACAGGATGTAACCGATGCCTGAAACAATGGAACAGGCGCTTTCCTGACCAAAATGAGCTGACTTCCTGCGTCTCCATGTACTGCCACACTTCACCAAAATTCTCAGCGACAGTGGGATCCGGCAGTTCACGGTTTGCTGCCTGTTTGGCTAATTCTGCCCACATGTAATGCCATTCATTACTGTCGGCGGTGACAAGTGAAATACCATTCATGGGATAATCCTCTTTCAAATGTTGAAACGGAGGATCTATCCCCAGACGGGTATAAATCCCCGTCAGGGTATAAGTCGCTTTAGAAGCGGTAACGCAGTCTGGCCAGATGCTCGGCCTGCTGACAGGCGAGTCGGTAGGCTTTTCTGCGTTCGGTATGTTTGCAAGGCAGCACAACATGGGTGCTTGCGTAGGTATATTCTCCTTTGTACCAACCTTTGCGCTGCGTCAGTAACGCGCTGACCGAACCATCATCACTGCAGATAACATGCGCGCGAACGGCAAAATTACCTGCTGCATTGACGTACCAGTCAGTAAAACGCGGCGGCGCCATGCGAAAAGGTATTCGCTGGAGAACCGATTTGACACGGTGCAGGGTTGAGAAGAAATCAGGAACAACTGAAGAAGTAAAAACAGACATGGTGTATCTCCTGTAATGGGGAAACACCAGCCCGAGGGGAAGGTATCTCCCCGGGGGATTGGACTGCGGTAATCGCAATCGTCAGTACATCAGTCATGACCTTCATCACCGTTAAGTGATCCCTGTTCTCAAAGGTTAAACAGGGTTACCGCCACTGGGGCTTCCTCTTTCAGGCTACGAGGCTATTTGCAGTCACCCGAAGGCGTTTCTCACAGACCGCTGAAACTTTGGTTGGCACTCACCCGAAGGCACTTCTCACAGAGTGCTGAAGCATTGGCTGGTTGTCCGAAGACAACGAGTAAGCCTGTTTATTTTCAGACCACTTACGTCAGGAGTCAAGAAGCTTTACCAACTATTTTGAGTAATAAAAAGCCGCAGCCCTGAGTGAGCTGCGGCGATAACGTTTTCCAAATTTTAGAACCATCACATCATAAAACTACTGTTCACAACTCAATCGATATTCTCCACATTTAAGTTCATCCACTAAATATTCAGGTTCAATTGGCACCTGGTGAATTCCTCGCACTGGCTCTCCAAACATAAGTACACAACTTCCCGTCAAATAACACTTTCCATCTTTGATGTTGACCTCACACTCAAAATCACCGACCACATCAAAATACTCCGAAATTGATTCATAGGTATCAGTTTCATCAACCGGGCTCACACACTCGAAGTAAGTCAGATACCCCTCATCAATATACTTACCAAGATACCGGGAAAAATAAGGCTTTCCCTTGGTAATATGATTTGCTGACGTAATATTCAATGAAATAGTTTCTTGCATCATTCATCCTCACTCATCTTTTGGCTATAAACACGTTTTATATAATCTCCCCTCCCATCACCGTGCCCCAAATCCATAGACGTTAATGCATAGGTTTCCTTATCACTGAACCCTTGCAATTTGTAATAGGCCTCAGCATCTTGCGCATACGCATAACGTAATGAATGGTTAGATTCCTTACTTACCAAACCTCCGTCACGTCTCATAACATTAATATACCGTGTCATGGCCTGTTTTAATGTTGGCTTGTCAATCAACTTTCCATTGTGCTTCTCTGCATAAGAAATCGCATTATTAATCGCGGAAACTACCTTGTCCCGATCAATAACCCGTGTATCACGAGGCCGCCCTCCTTTTGTTCCGAAAACCACTCGTACTTTATCTTCGCCACGTAAAATAGATTGCTTCCATGTTTTTATTGACTTAGCTGCCTGAACAGCCTCTTCATTACGGAGCCCTAAATAACGGGCCAGTTCCATAACGACAGCTACTCCCTCATCTTTATTTTTCACACTGGCAAGAGCCTCTTGATAGCGTTCATTTGATAATGCCACTTTAGTGCCAGCCCGACTGACACCGGCGATACCTAACGCCTTATTACTGAGGCGAGGGTGATTCGGATCTGCCATTTCCGTCTTTCCGACTAAGCCACATATATTACGAACAGCCGACATTTCGTTTTGCAATGTACGCTCAGACAAACTTTCTTCTCTACGGCTTTGTATATACAACTCGACGTGCCTGACTTTTAGTTGCTGTGCTGTTCGTATTTGAATATTCAAATCAGCGAGTCGTTTGGCCAGTCGCGCAACAATCTTCCCTCGATCAGCAACAGTTTTAAAACCACCACTTCCGCGCCTGGACAAAGTCACCAAATCCTTTATAAGTAATTTTTCATTTCTGGACATCTCTCCCCCTTCGACTACAGCAATACGTTTGAGAGTGCTTTCCCAGAAAGAGTAAAAGCACTCTCACACGCATTACATGACGATCATGAATACATCTCCCCTGACGACACGGTTGATTTGCGCTTCCTGCGACTTAACGGGTATCTGTGCATCAGGGAATGCAAGATGTTGAGGTATTGCGGGGTCTCAAATCAGTGAAAACTGACCGCAGCGAATGCTGTACCTGTTATCAGGTCGCCCCCGGCGCGAACTTTCATTGGCGCCGCCATCGATACCGCGTTAAAAATCTCCTTAATCAAATAGTTAGGCGTAAAGCAAAGATAAAAATCAGTTTTTACGCATGAGTGGAAGGTTCTCCTGTACGTTTTGACAAAATGGACTACGTGTCGGTCCGATTGTCATCCTGTACAGAGAATCCCGTAGGCTCTGGTGCAAACGCGTCAACTTCCGTGCGTCACTTTGTCGTCGTTTCACGCCAACAAAAGTGACGCACGCCCCTCTGCGCCTAATGAGACTCACGTAAGCGGCCAAATGTACCAAATGGCCTTATACGTGCGTTCAAAAGTTGCATCGTCAGCAAAGCGTTTAAAAAGACTTAAAAAATCAAAAAGTTGATACAGAATCGCTTACAAAGCGACCATTCTGCAGAAAGACGTAATGCATACGTAATTGGTGAAAGGAACCGTGCCGGAACAGGCTAGGTTGAGTCGTTAATGAACCTTCATCACTATCGTGATCTCCGTTCTCAAAGGGTAAACGGAGGTACCGCCAATTAGGTATCCTCTTCCAGGCTACGAGGATATTGTGACCACCCGAAGGCGTTTCTCACAGGTCACACGAAACATTGGCTGGCACTCACCCGAAGGCGTCTCTCACAGAGTGCTGAGACATTGGATGGTCGCCCGAAGGCAACGGTCGTACCTAAGTAGACTAGCAAAGATGGCTAAGCTCGGTCAAATGAGGAAAAAAGTTTTGCAGAAAAAGGGCTACGGGAAAACCTCCTGTATCTTCCCATATGTACATCAATGGATATAAAATAAAAAACGAAAATATTTATAAGTTCTAATAAATAAATGGGTAAGGATATTCATGAACTTTTTTAACAAGCCTTTTTATATCATCCCGTTCATAAACATCCCTCTCATTATTAGCATTTTTAGAATCCGGGATCTGTAACCACACTGGAGGGGTTATTTTATCCACATCAAATATGTATAGATTCAATGAGGTTCGCGGACCTTTATTACTGTGATTTGTATGTTCATTACATATGATGCCATCGACACCCATGCTTCGAACAGTCCTCATAAAAAACTCAATCCAATGCCGGACAAAGTTTTGTTGCACCATGTCTTTGAAAGCTTCATCTAAAACGGTTTTATTCGGCAGGCTATTTAGTTTCCTTCCCCACTGAGAAAGTTTCTCATTAACAATGAGATATGGTCGTAAAATCTGGCCCGTAAAGAAAAACCGTTCCCATTCAGATAAACTACTCGACGCAATATGCATAGCACCAAACGGATGACTACTTACTTTCTTCCATAGTTCTTTAGAGAAAAATGAATCCTCCAGCAGGTTTGCAATTTTGGCATCTTCGTTTATTTTTATTTTACAACGACCTTCCCCTGCACCTTTAAGAAGTTCATCATCAATGCTAAATGAAATAAAACTGTGGGGAATAAGCTCCCTCTTATATACTGATGTCGTCTCTGATAAAGACCAATTATCAAAATAGACATTCGTACCATGATACCACTCCTGCATTTCGGATTCCTCATAAATAATTAAAAGTCAATTTCCAGCTTTGATAATTAATGAATCTGACAATGCCAGATTCATTAAAAAAACAAATCTCATTTACTTCCCAAACAACCGCTCATGCACCCACCCTTTATTGGTTAGCACGAACACGCTTGTCACTTTCAGTGGTTCCGATTCAGAATCAACGTCTTTCTTAAGCTGACTATTTAAACTGGTAATTTCAGAAGACTTAGCCCAATCAGGGACACCAGTTACTTTGTAAGAGAAAGAAACCCTGGAAATTTTTTGGCCCATAGCATCAGAAGGTTCGGTGAAATTGCTGACCTCTGAAACAGTTGCTTTCCCAAAACAGAACCCCCCCAGGGTTTCCCCGTTAATTTTTTTCGCCGCATCAGACTTATAAAATTTTTTACCTTCATCGGTCAAGTCATAGCTGTTCACTACCACATCATGTGCTTTACTGCCCCATGATGCTTCATAATGTTTTCGTGAAATTTCTTTTTCTGTCAGAAGGCCTTTTTGGGACATTACATGCAAAATATCAGGTAAATTATTGAAAGCGTAACCGTCCGTTTTTAACGGGAAATTAGCCTTAAAATAACAAGATGGGTATATGCTATCCAAATACTGCTGAGCTGCTGCTTTGAAGTTACCTTCTGACGCATCTTTAGGATCATTACAGCCACTAAGAGCAATCGCTCCAATACAAATCAACGGGGAAATATATTTTAATTTCATATCGTTACTACCTTGTTTCCGATAAGTTCAGTTAAATAGTATTCACTATGGGCCTATCAGGCGCCGCTCGGGTTCTTTATGTTAGTCAAGCAACAATGATCTTTGCTGATAGTTGTGCTTGCTTCAAGTAAACACAGAGGACCATTCGAGTTCAAAACTTACAAAACCCTGACAATCTGTCAAGATCCTTGATTCCAGGCTGATTTGGTCTGTGCCTAGGTTATCGTGTGGGTTCATCTCTTTTGCCCATGATGAACACAGTGCTCACTTTGACCGTAGTCGATGCATAACAGAACGTATAGAGAATAGCTCAGCCGTTTGCCGCTCAAGGAACCAGGCAAATAGCAATTGATTGTTATTTAAGCTAAGATGGGGGTAGGCTATCACTAGGTTAAGGAGTGATGATGAACGATACAACACAGCACCACGCTTATCAGCGTGGGGTTCGCATGGCAAACCTGTGGAAGCGAATTAAAGGTACCATTCTTCACTGGGATAACGTTTGTGTGTCTAAAGCACGTAGCCATAAGCTACCTGGTTGGGTTGGTCGCATTCCTATCGCTATTGCACTTTTAGGTTCCCTTACAGCAGCATTACTAGGAGGACTAGCTATTGCTGGATGTCTACTGTTTATATGGGCAATCGCGTTCATACTTCAACAATTTAACCAACCAACAGCCCCTGAATATGTTGATCCAGTTAATAATGAGTCTTTAACAGAATATAGAGATGGTGACCAAGGTTTCGGCTTATATTGTGGAGCATATCGGATAGATCTGGAGGATGAATAAGAGGACTGAGTTATTCAGCCCTCTGCGGTTTTAATTAAATCACAGTTTTGCTGACCGTTTCAGGGTGTCAACTGCTTGCCCCCCAGTATCTTGAGCTTTCTTTGAACCTGCATTTACAGCATTACCAAGCGCTTGTCCTACACTGATACCAGCCCATGACAGCGCGGCCATCCAGACTGTCGGTAACACGATAAACATTGCACCCATTACCAGATTCATGATCAGATCATCAGAACTGTTCTGAAAACCGGCCACATTCCATCGGCTGTGCGTATCCGAACCGTAAAGAGCTTCCAGAAACCAACTGTCCAGCCAGCGCGCCAGTTCCCACCAGAACGTCAGGAAATTGAGAGCAAATACCACGAACGTCATTGTGATCACTGAAGCATAATTGTATGCCGCGAAGGCCAGGATAAGCGGGATCATGATATACACTGCCATCAGCAGGACGGCCTGCACCATCGGCAGCGCCTGCCGCATCGCATCAAAGGCAGGGAATGCCGCCAGGCTTCCCAGCGCGGTTCCACCGGTTGATGCGACACGGTTAACCGAGTTGTCCATGGTGAAGTCAGCGTTGCCGCCATAGCCGGCATAGGCTCGTCCTCCCTGAGAGACTGTCAGGTTATCCGGACTGACCAGACGACGCACCACTGCTTCTTTGTAGTCCGCGTCTGCCTGTCCCATCATTTTAAGCGCTGCAGACATCCGCAGCATCACGCCCGGATCAACCTGTTTCACCACCCGGGCTTCCAGGCCGGTGTCAGCCGCCGACCACCACTCACTGCAGGTCGGGTAGCCACCTCGTCCAGTGTTAGCCCGGCCACTGTCCCGTGATTCGTTCCATGGGAAGCTGGCGCGCGGCGTTTTCGACTGCAGGTTGTTGTAATACCCGCCGTTCAGGAAGGTTTTTGACCCCAGCCACTCGATATCACGCAGCGTCGCCTTGTCCGTCGTTTGTCCCTGGTCGCGGTTCTGCCAGGTGTACAATGCCAGCGCGTAGCAGTCATTGGTGAAGTCCTGCAGCTCTTTCGCCAGCGCCGGGTTATTGACCCGACTGTGCTGGACTTCAAACCGTACCTGCCGCAGATCCGGCCGACACGGAATGTTAGCTACAGCCACCGCGGTGAACCCCTTCGACAATTTATGCACGACCAGCCACCACACCGGCACCTTCGCCGTCTGACCGTTCATGCTCGACATGATATTCGCATACCCCGTCTCATCCGGTTTCTTCGGTGTCCAGGTGCCGCAGATGCTCGCCCGGCTGCTGTCATACTTGATGGTGTCCAGACTGACATTCATCAGTGGTAGGCAGCAGGCAAGCATCACGAAAAATGCACCATAGAGCAGGTTCTCGATGCGCGGCAGGGACAGCATCCCCTTGTTGCCTTCATCTTCCCCCTCTTCCCGGACCTTCAACCAGATCCCAACAACCTTGAACAGCAGCGGCAGCACGAATAACCCCGAACTGACCAGCAGCTCCCACAGGCCGTTGTTCACGATCCAGCCGAGCAGCGTCAGGAAATACTCCAGATAACTGTTGGTCATCATAGCGTCAGCCCTCCGCCAAAGATGGAATATTCACACGCCAGGGCAAACAGCGCGCAAGCGATGACCATACGTTTGAGGGGCTGACGGTGTTCCGGTTTAACCCCGGGTGCATGCCAGATTTTCCAGAATGCCCAGGCCAGCGCCGCATAAAGCGCCAGACGCCAGAACAGCCAGCCGTAACGGGTGCTATGCACCCAGCTACGCAGCGCTGCGGTTTCACCGGGGTGAGTAACGCCCCAGTGTGCGAGCCCCAACGCCATGACCATGGCGACCACAAGCATGGCAAGCAGCTGCAGGAAACGTTTGACTCCCCGACCAAACCTGCCGCCCCGACGGGGCAGCAGGTCTTTGTTCTCTGATTCAGTCATAGGTATCTCCACACTCACTGGTCTGTTTCCGGCACGGCCAGCTGATTAAACTTGGTATCCGGGCTGTCTGTAGACTGACGCTGCGGGTTGGTTTCGGCGCGGTTGTTCTCGCGATCGATAATCGTCAGCACTGCATTGCGGGAGATTTCACGTTTCATCTCCATCTCGTTTTTCAGCGCCGTGATTTCGCGATCGAGCGCTTCGATGCGGCGGTCGCCTTCTTGCATCGCCACCTTCTGTGCGGCCGCATTCGGTTCGGACATACCGGTGGTGATCATGCGGCGCATCAGGAAGGCCGTCTCGATGGTATCGGCCATCGCCAGCTCGCTGGCGAGACGCCCGACAAGGGCAGCATTGTCCGGGTCACGCTGCAGTGCACGCACAACGCCGGCGGTCACCGCCAGGCTGCCGGATTTGAGCTTGGCCAGGTTCGCAGCCGTCGGTTTTTCAGCGCCATTAACCAGCTTGGCCAGCTGCTCATTGTTGGCCTTGGTGGCCTCTTCCAGCATCGGAGCAAAACCGGTGCCGGCCACGGTGCTACCCGGCTGCTCATCGCCTTCGCCACTGGTGCATTGCGATGCGTCTTTACAGGTGCGTAATGACGTGTCACCCAGCACTTTCACCACCGCAGCGGCGGCCTCCTCGCTGCTGGCATATTTGGCGCAGGCACCACCGGTGCAGCTGCTGCCGGACACGCCGGAGGTACTGGTGACAGGCAGTGCATTCATCATGTTGTAGCCGGCAGCCGCCAGGTCATGGGTCGGCTTGATGGCCGGCTGCCCAGAGCCGCCACGTTTCTGCCCGCCAATCCAGGTCTGCCCGGACTGACCTGTTACCTTTTCCGTCGCATTCATCGAGCGGACGGCATCGCCGCCGCTGCTGTTGACCAGGCTTTTGGCCTCTTCCATCGCAGCCGCCTGGCTCCAGGCACCGGTATCCGCCATGTCCATCATGCGTTTGGAAAGGTTCTGGCAGTTGAGCTGCGCCTTGTCGAAGGCAACACCGCCCTGCAGTACCCCGTTGGTCAGCATTTCATACAGCCCCGGGTTGGCGCGTTGGATGGCCATCGCCGGCAGGCTGGCCACCGCACCGGTGGCGCCCTGGATAACGTCACTCATCAGGTTCTTGAACCCGTCGGTGACACCGTTAAGCTGGTTGCCGATCGTCGTTTTCAGGTCGAAGTTGCCGCACATCAAATCCGAGCTCCAGCCCAGGTTCATGCCCAGCCGCTGCATATTGCCGCGTGTCGCCGGCTGCGAAATCACCGAGCCGCCGCCCAGCGAGTAGAACAGCTTGTCGGACACCGCGCCGCTGGTGCTCTTCCCGTACCCAACATTGCTGTCATTGACCTGCGGCAGCGAAACGCCAAACAGCGTACCGTTGTCGTCATTGTCATCAGCGTGCGCACTCATCGTGCTGGCCAGCGTCAGGCTGCCGGCAATCAGCAGAGACAGCAGGCTGCGCCGTCCCCGTAAAAATGTATGCATCGTGTTATTCATCATTCAGACCTCAGAAATCCGTGCTGTAGAGGAAACGCTGCCCGCGGCGCTGGCAGCAGCTGTAGGGTTGCCACAGGGCAAAGGCGGCGTTGGCATCTGCCGCCGGCGGATGGTCGCCGTCCGGGAAGACCGCGCAGGACTGGCTCAGCTGCGGTGAAAGGCGCTGCCATTTGTGGTTCCGGGTACCGGTATTCTCCTGAACGGAACCCGGTGGCCAGTACCCTTCCGAGCGCTGGCCAATCAATGGCTGGTAGACGTGAGGCTGGCCGGAGCGGGTAATGATGTCGGCCACCCGCTGCGCCACGACGGCGCCGGCCTTGTCGTCATCAACCTGGGTCACGAACCCCGACCGGGGGTAGACGTTACCCCACATGTTGGCGCCGGCCTGGCTGCCAATCTCGCGTTGGTCAGGCACCAGGGCTTCCGGATAGAGGGATTCGGGCATACCGGTACGCCACGCCAGGCTGTCGAGCGTGCTGAGGAAATACGGCACGAGCGGCATGGCGGCACTGCGGCAGGAATACCCGGGGATGCTGCCACCAATGATGGACGTCGCCGGGTGGCCAATCGCATCAGCGTACTTAAAATGCAGGTTGGTCTTGCGCTGACCGGGGGTTTTCAGCTCGTTATTACCGCCGCCGGCGGATACGCCGCTCAGCGCGCCGGTAATACTGCTTTCCAGGCCGCCGGAGGCCTGACTGACCATCGACATCTCACGCCAGGTATTACCGCCCTGACTGTTGTAGGTCGAGACCACCGCTTCGGGGATAAAGTGCGTCACCTTGACTGAGGTCCGCACCGTACAGCCGTGCAGGCCGCAGAACAGCCAGTAACAGATACCGCTGACTCGCCAGCTGATACATGACGGCGATACGGCGCTGGCAACAATCTGCGCGGTGTTGAGCGCGGCGTTGGCTGCCGGCACGCTGGCCACTGACAGCATCATGGCCATGCCGAGGGATTTTAGGTTCAGGCGGAACTGGCCGGGAATCGAGGTATCGGGGAGTTGATGTTGCATATCACTGCCCTCCCTGCGCCTGAGCGCGCAGCGCCACTGCCTGCGCAACATCTGCAGTGCCGTACACCACGTCTGTGTCGTCAAACACCACCGCCGGCACTTTTTTGACGCCCAGCTCCCAGGCGTGCACCACTGCACGGTAAACCGTGGCCAGCTGCTGCTCGTCCGCCTGCCATTGCGGGGATTTCAGTACGGCCTGCGCCTGGCGCTCGGCCTCATCGGGGTTTGACGACAGCTCGCCGAACAGTTGCTTCTGCAGCTGCTCCGGGCCGTCAAGATAAATCACGGATACCGACGCATCGATGTTGGTCGGGGGATGGTGAGAATCGGTATAGAGTACCGTGCCGGCAAGCACCGAAGCCGGCATCAGCAGAGGGAACAACGTCAGCAACGTGCTGATTTTCATGGCGTGCACTCCTGCATGGATAGAATCCACACAGGGTGCTACGACATGGTCAGAAAGGCAGCAAAGAAGTCTTTATTCGATTACAAAAGTTTTTCGATGTTCAGTCCTGAAAATCATCGTTTTCGAGGTAATAGCGGACTGCTTCAAGAAGTTCTACACTCCCAGAAGCGGGACTGTGCTCTAACTTATTGTCAATGATCGCCTTAAAGATCGGCGCTTCAAGGAACGTGCCGTAGTTATCTTCAAAATCCATTTCTTCGTCTTCATTTTCAGCAATATAATAACTACCGTTGACGATATCCTCTTCAGAAGAAAGGTTGAACGATGGCGAGACATACAGCCAACCTACATCAGGCAGGTCATCCTTCATTTTTAGTAATTCACTAAAACCATTAATAACAATCATTTAAACCTCCACTATTTTCTGCAGGATGTCCCGCCACCCCATTTATTACGGCCACCAGTTCCATCAGGATGGTAAATTTTATGGTAACTTTTGTGATCATTAAAATCTGCCAACTGCAGTGAACCTGGGGAGTCACCGTGGTGCCACGTCATCCCTTTAGGTGACGAGCCTCTAAACTTACCATTTTTCATCGGTTGAACGTGCTCCACAACCCCTGGGTATTTGACTTGTAACTCTCGTTTAAAGTCAGGGTCTACTTGCAGACGCTTATATACCGACTCGTTTGCACGACTAAAGTGCTCTTTATCCGTCATTGTATACTCTGAAAAGTCCAAAGTATGTTCATGGAACACATGGTATTTCCCTAAGCCACGTTCACCCTCGCCACGGTAAAGCCCTAACGGGTCAATCCATCCATACGGGTTTGGCGCATACTGATACAAGTTCAGCCCGCCGCGCAGCCCTATCGGATCCTGCGAGGTAAAACGCCCGACCTCCGGCTCATAGTAGCGGAACAGATTATAATGCAGCCCACTTTCGTTATCCTGGTACTGGCCGGCATAACGCAGCGGCTGGTCAACGAGCGCGCCCTTGCGCCGTTCGGCGCCGGCGACCGTCTGCCCCTGCAGTTTGCCGAAGGTGTCGTAGTTGCCGGACCAGCGCAGGTTACCCTCGGCATCGGTCACCTCCAGCGGCGCGCTGTTAAGGTCGGTGTGCAGCCAGTAGATATCCGCCTGCTGGCCGTCGCCCGCCTGCTCGAGGGCCGCCAACGGCGTCCACCGGCTTGCCGGGTCATAGCTCCAGGTGCGGCGCGTGCCGTTGTCCCGCTGCTCCTGCAACAGTCGGTAGCCCTCCCACAAGAAGCGCGTGGTTTCCGGCGCTTTACCCTTGCAGGTTACCGTCTTGCGTGTGCGGCGTCCCAGTGCGTCATAGTGATACTGCGCCTCAAAATCACCCTGCGGGCCGCGGCCGTGCGCCTTTATCAGCCGGTTGTCGGCATCATAGACGTAATGCTGTTGGTAGACCCCGTTACGCCGGCTGACCAGGTTGCCCCAGCCGTCATAGCGGTAAAACATCCGCTGCCAGTATTCGAGCCGGTTATTGACCACCGGCGCCGGCGGCAGGTCGGCATCCGGGTCTCGGCTGACGCGCAGTTCCCCGGTCAGGTTATCCGCCAGGTCGTAGCGCAGCCGGTGGCCCGGCCTGCCCTGCTGCGCCTCACGGTGCTGCAGTAGGCGTCCTTCCGCGTCGTAGCCATAATGAATCTCACCGCGCAGCGCGTCACCGACACCTTCCAGTTCGCCGCGCCCGGTATAGCGGAACGTGCGCCACAGCACGCCCTCCTCCGGTTTGGTTATCTGTCCGTGGCTGAAAGCACTGCTTTGCCAACTGCGCCGCCCCAGCGCATCGTATTGGCGCTGCTGATGCAGCGCGCCCTGCGTGCGCCCGGTCTCCCGATGTAGCCGGTCGCGGCTGAATTCGCTCACCAGTTGCTGGTTAAATCTGATGGCGCTGGCGTGGCCGGAGCCGTAATGAAGCCACTGCAGCTGGTCGCCCTGCGGCAGCGTCAGCGCCTGCAGGTTGGACAAGGCATCCCACTGGTACTGCAGCTCGCCGTTGACGCCCTGCTCGCTCACTAGGTTACCGGCCTTGTCGTAGCGCAGCTGCACGCTGTCCGGCTCGATACCCAGTTCGCTGCCGGCGGCAGTCGGCGTGCGCGTCAGGCGGTTCATGCGCCCGGCCGCATCGTAATGATAATGCCACTCGGCGCTGTCGTTGGCACGCCAGACCAGCTGGCCGGCGTCGTCATAACGGAATTGATGCAGCCGCGGGGACGGCTGCGGCTCTACGTCCGGCGGCGCGACCTCCCGGTACTCGGTAAGTTGCCCGTCAAGGCCATAACGATAAAAGCGGTCGAGACGGTCGGGACGCCGCTCGCCCTTCAGCCGGCCGACGGCATCATGACTGAAGTGGTAGTCCCCACCGTTGCCGCTCTCAATGTTGGTCAACCATCCTCGGCAATTATAGTGATAACGGCGCGTACGCTGGATACGGTCGGTGACACTGACCGGCTGGCCCAGCAGGTTGTACTGCCAGCGCGTCTCGCTGCCGAGCGGGTCCTGGTGTTGGGCCAGCTGGCCCTGCGCATTCCAGGCAAACTGCTCTTCGCTGCCGTCCGGATGCAGTAGCGTCTGCAGCCGGCCGGCGGCGTCCCAGCGGTAACGGGTCAGGTGGCCTTCCGCATCGGTGCGGTGTGTCAGTTGCCCCAGCGCATCATAGGCGTAGGCGGTGACGCTGCCGGAACAGTCGGTATAGCGCGTCAGCAATCCCTGCCCATTCCAGACCAGCTTCACCTCGCCGCCCAGCGCATCGATGACGCGTTCCGGCAGGCTCTCTTCCTCGTCGGGATAGTGATAGCGGGTGACGTTGCCCAGCGCATCAATCTGCTGCGTCGGGCGCCCCTGAGTGTCCCAGTGCTGAAAGGCCTGACTGCCATCCGGATAAGTGACCGAGAACAGGCGGCCACTGTTGCGGGAATATTGGTAAGTGGTGGTGCGTCCCAGCGGGTCGGTCTCGCTCAGCAGGCGACCGTAACGGTCCCACTCGCTCTGACGCTGCGCACCGCCCGGCAGCACCACGCCGCACAGCTCGCCCCGTTCATAGATAAACGCCGATTTTCTGCTGTCAAAGTCGGTGAACTGCGCCACGTTGTCATCGTCATCCAGCTGCCACAGCGCCTGCCGGCCGTCATCGCGCACTGCCCGCCGCATGCCACCGGCAAAATCATAATAAAGCGCCAGCTGTTCGCCGGCGCTGTTGCGGTAGGCCACCACCCGCGGCAGGCCGTCAAGCTCCTGCCAGCGGTACTCGTTCAGCAGGCCGTTGTGGTCCTGATGACTGACCATCAGTCCGTCCTGCCAGCCAAAGCGCCGGGTGACTTCACCGGCGCGGTTGCTGACGGTCACCAGTTGCCCTTCCTCATCGTAGGCGTAGTGCACCAGCGGCAGTTCGCCGTCCGGGGTATGCAGCAGCACCGTGCTCAGACGGGACAGTCCGTTAGCGGTGGTCAGGTAGCGACACGCCAGCCGCTGGCCGGCGCTGTCGACCAGTTCGGTCAGTCGGCCGTGGTCGTCATGGAACAGGGAAACCGCGTTGCCGGCGAGGTCAGTCACCATCAGCAGCCGGCTCGGTTGGTCATCGGATAAGACCGGGTAGTGCCAGGCCTGTTCGCTGACGTCGAACACCTGCCAGCTGCCATCGCTGTTGTGCATCAGCCAGCACTTTTCCGCTTCGCAGTAGGTTTTATGGCCTTTGGGCACCATCGGGAAGGAAACATAGTCGCCGGACGGCGCACGCCACACCAAACCATCCTGATAGCGCTGCAGGCTGCTCTCCCAGAACAGGCTCCAGCCGCGCCCCAGAGCACTCTCCGCCGGGTTGCCGCTGCGCCAGTAGCGCTGCCACTCAACCGGCAGGCGTGACGGCAGCACAAAGTCCAGTTCGTCGTCGCCGGACAGGAACTTCTGGCCGCTGATGATATCGACCGGCCTGGCGATAATGCCGGCGGCAGCCATGGCGGTCATCAGCGTGCCGAAGCGGCAGGCAACCCGCCCCAGCTTGTTGATGCCGGGCGCCTTGCTCAGCATTCTGCCCAGCGCACCCAGCTTGCTGGCCGCGCCGCCGACACCGCCTACCAGGCCGGCAAACAACAACGTCAGGTCGGAAATCTTATACACCCAGTCCGGCACTTCCGGTTTTATCGGCAAGGTGGTGACTGTGCCGCCGCCGATGCGCACGTTGGGTGAGCCTTCCATCACCTGGGCGTCGCAGTTGGTTTTATCCCCCACGCGCGCCGCCGGCTGGCCGTTGATATACACCTTGTCCGAGCCCTGCGCCATCTGCATGCTGGGGCCATCCTGGTCGCAGGCGACCTGGCTGACGGTGGCGATGGCCGCCGGCTTGCCATTGATGCGCACGTCCGGCGAGCCGGTCAGGATTTTTCCGGCCGGCGTCAGGCTCCCTGCGCCGGCCTCCGCAATGCCATCTCGCGCCTTGGTCGCCAGCTCCCCGGTGAGATAACCCACCGCCAGACTGGCGCCCACCAGTAATACACCGACACCCACGCAGGACGCCGCCAGGCCGGCAACGAACAGCGCACCCGCCGCCACCGCGCCGGCGGCGGCAATCAGGCCACCGACAATCGTGCCGCCAATCATCCCGGCCAGCGCATGAGAATGCCCAATCGCATCGCCGACGCGTGCTGCTTCGCCCATCACACCCTCCCGTTATGCCGGCTGATAACTGTCCAGAACCTGCTGCAGCAAGGCATCATCCTGCGGCAATAATTTACGCGTATGCGCCAGCGTGAACACCAGTACGCGCCCTTCCTGCAGCGCAAACACCGCCTGGCGTTGCCAGACGCGTTTGCCATCGCGCAGATAGCTGGCGTGTACACATTCTCCCTGCAGCAGGTCTTTGCCCAGCGACGCCGGCTCACGGTTTTTCAGCATCCAGCCTTTCAGCCCCCGGGACAACTCATCGAGCTGACGCGTGATGTAGTCGGCCAGCACCTCATCAGGCTGCAGCGCATCACGGGAAATATTCAGGGAGGGGGAGAAATCATCGCCGGCTAGCAACACGTTGACAGTGCGGTCGCGGTAACCGTCCGGCAGGGAAACGCTGCCTTCAGAAAAGGCGCAGCGGGAAAAATCAGGCATCGCGCAGGGTCCTTATGCTTAATGAGGGGTTAAGCATCGCATAGGTTCAGTTAAAATGGAAAGCTCCCCTCTGTATGCCATTCACACCCTTATTACGTCTTCATTGCTCTTAAGCAATTGAATGTTTATGGTAAGTATTCCTTACCATAAACGATAAAAGAGACATGTCCCTTATGAAAAAAATATTACTCGCTATTGCGCTTACCACTGTCGCATGCACCGCGTTCGCAGGCGCTCCTGTCTTGCCAACCAGCGAAATCCAGGAAAAAGCCGGGTTTGCTCTTGGGCTAACGGCTGATCAGGTGACCATCACCAATGTCCGTCAATCTGAAACTCTCACGGTAAAATTTAACGCGGAAGCCAAAGGGCGGGTATTCCAGTGCTATTACTCCGGCACCGGCTCCACAACCAGCGATGCGCTCTGTTCACCAACGGATGGAAAGCCCATGCCTGCGAGCACAGCCTGTAATGACCTGACCCGGGCAGCCGGATTATGCCAATAAAAAAAACCGGCCCAGAGGCCGGTGAAAGTGATGAGTATTTTGGAAAACATAACAAGTTCGGAGTAAGTATAGCTTCAGCTAATTGACCTGAAAACGTTCGCACAGGTCACTCAGATGGAGCAACAGATACACCACGTCCGCAGCGTCCGGCACAGAGATATACCAGCGAGGGTGATCGTACTCCTCAGGTTGTGGCCAGGAGGTGGTACCTGTCACTGTCACCAGGACATCGACAGACTGGCCCAGTCGTCCTTCCAGATGCAGCGCCACGCTGGTCCGGCTCCCGATACGGTGCGGGTGTGCCGTCAGCACGACCCGCCCCAATAACCGCTCACGGAGCGCATCACACAGCGTCCTGAGTGCCTGCGCATCCGTCTTGCTGATTGTCGCTACCCCCTGGGGCGGCAGCGTAAACAGGCCGGCACCCTGTGACGGCACCGCCTGGGGACGGACTGCGGGTTCCGGGTATTTCAACGTCATCATGCTGCCTGGCTCCCCGCGTCCTCGTCATTGGCGACCAGGCCACGCAGACGGTCAAGTTTGCGCGCTACCTTGAATGCAGCTTCGAGCTCGGTGCAACCAAACTCCTGCATCAGCGCACGGCGCTCTGCCTTTTCTTCCTTCTCGGTCATCCCCAGCGCCAGGTAGAGGCTAGCCGGCACGGCCCGGAACAACGCTTCCATTTTTTTCGACAAAATGACGCCTTCGGTGTAACACCTGGACAGCTTGCTGGCCGACAGCAGCACTGATTCTTGCTCTGCCGTCAGCGCCTTGAAGCGGGCGATATCCTTCACCTCCTCCGGCGGCATGGTCAGACACACCCACCATTCGGCCATGTTGAGCATCTTCTCGGCAATGTCCGGGAAATCCTTCAGGTTCTGCGTGGCCAGCCACAGCCAGGCGCCGAGTTTACGCCACATCTTGACGATCTTGGTCATATACGGCGACAGCAGCGGGTTGACCGTCACAATGTGCGCTTCATCGACCACAAAGACGATATCCCGCTCCGAGTATTGGTCACGCTCGGCAATGTTGTTGATGGTGTTGGTCAGGCTCACCATCGTCAGGGCCATCTGCGCCTCATACCCCTCACGCGCCAGATGCCCCAGGTCAATCAGCGTCACATCCGCTTCTGGCCACAGCGAGCCTTCACGGTTGAACAGCTCGGCCTCAAAGGAGCCAGGCTGGGTGAACATGCCCAGCGCCTCGGCCATTTCCGCCGCTTTTGCCCGGCGCTGCGGGTTACGTTTTTCGTTACTCGTGTCATTGCCGATGTCATACAGCGCGTTCTGCAGGTCGGATGGCAACATCTGGCGCTGCTCATCATAGGCCGTCTGTGCGGCCATCAGTAGCGCCTCGCGGATCATCGCCCGATCGGCACGCTTGAGCTCGGCTTCTTCCTTCGGATCGCCGCCGGTGATCATCATGCGCGCCGAGATTTCCATTTCGCCCAGGTAATCGCGTTTATCCTCGTCCTCATCATCGGCATCGATATCGCGCAGCTCGCTCTCGTCCAGCTCCAGTGAACTGAGCTCTTCAATCAACTTGTGAGCAAACGAGAACGGCGGCAGCGACACGCCGCTGCCAGGCTTGATGCTGATTTTATTGACCGTCAGACCCTGGCTTTCAAAATAGTCCGCCTGCAGGCCAAACGAGTTGCCGGCCTCGGCAATGAACAGGCGCGGCCGGTGTACCGCCATGACCTGCGTCGTCGCCGCACAGAGCGTTGCAGACTTGCCGGCGCCGGTAGGGCCAAAAAACAACATATGGGCGTTCTGACTGCGGTCATCCTTATTTAACGGATCCACCGTCAGCAGGTCACCGCCTCGGTTAAAAAAGCTCAGACCGGGGTTGCCGGTGCCGGTTTCACGGCCGGTAACCGGCAAAAGGCCGGCAAGGTGTTGGACGAAGGTTAAGCGGGTGTACCAGTGCTTTTTGTCCGTCTCCGGGTTAAAACACATCGGCAGCGCGCGCAGGTAGGTATTGAGCGGGGCCACATCAAACTCAGGGCGCACCGGCTGCAGGCCGGCACCGAGCAGCACGTTCGTCAGTTCCACACGTTTGTGGTTAAGCGCCGTCAGGTCGCCGGCGCGCAACAAAAAGGTAATGCCGGCGCGATACAGCTTGTGCCGGTTGCCCAGGTATTCCTTTACCTGCGCCACATCCTGACGCACGCGACCGGACTCGGTATTCTCACCGACGGCATTTTTCGACAGCTTGTTAAAGTCGTTTTCCAGCGTGTCCTGCGGCTGCGCCACGATAGTCATGCAGACCATCGTCCCCTCCGGGAACATGTCCATCAGCGCATTGATTTTCTTCTCACCGCGCTTCATTTCCCCGGTAATGGTCCCGGGCTCCGGCGCGCGACGCAGCTTTTCGACAGGAATGGCGCAGTGCGCCTGGTTATCAAACCACCAGACACCGTGGTCCGGATCGGACACCGGCGGCGTAAACCACAATGTTTCGGCAAAGTCGTTTTGCACCGGCATCGTGCCTTCCGGCTTATCCCGGCGGTCGAAATAGGCTGCCTCACGGTACAGGGTATTTTTATCCACCCATTCCGGGTTCGGGTTGAAGTGACGCAGCATCCAGTCATGCACCTGCGCACCATTTTGCCGTACGCAAACCACACCGGCTCCGTTCAGCGCGCCGGTGAGCCGTTCACAGGTCTGGTTCAGCATGGCTACCGGCGGCATCGGGTCGGTATTGCCCTTACCAATCCAGCGGTACACCACCATGCGCGTGCGGCGCTGTTGGCCACGCCAGGGCTGGTCGGTGATCAGCGTATCCTTGAACAGCCCCTCCGGCCGCGCGATACCGCGCAGGTGCCGTTCGGTTTCCTGCAACCAGGACTCGGTCAATTGTGAGCCCCGGGCATGCGGCTTGATATAGCCACGCAAGCGATTCAGGTAGGCATCAACATTGTCTTCATCCTGGCAGAAAAACTGCACCACCCAGGGGTTCTGATCATGTTCATCAAACGAGTCCTGCAGCGCATCTTCCACCGTGTCACGCATCTTCTCCAGATGGTCAGTGGTGCGCCCCTCCGTGGCCACCGGGGTGACTTCATAAACCGCACCGACAGACACACCATCATCAAGCAGGATGCACTGCTCATGATCCAGAAACTCTGCCCAGGGCAAATAATCAATGATGGACGGATTGGCGTCGTAAATCTTTTTCTCGTCCTGGACCGTCATCTTGCCCGGCCGGGTCAGCGCTTCGCGGCCGGCCACCGACAGCGGCGCACCATCTTCCGTGATGGTCATCGCTTCAGTGACGGCATCTGCCGGCACCACCGCTTTTTTGCGCGTCAGGCGCTTTTTATCAAACAGGGAAAATCGCATCAGTAGGCCTCCGTCCGTTCACCTGGCATCGCGTATTGCACCTGGCTGTAAAACGGGAAAACGGTGCTGTACCCCGGTACCGGGGTGTTGCCGTCGGCCAGGTGCGGGAAGACGTACATCACCAGATCGGGATTCGGCAGTCGCGGGAACTGCTGGCCGATCTCACTCTCCTGCGTGCGGCTGTAGCTGCGATCGTCAGCAACGCTGGCCTGGCTCTCGCTTTCCGTCAGCGGGCGGCGCAGGCTGTCCCTGGCTGCCACCGCATTGCGCGCTGAACCGCCGCCGTCCTCACCCTGCCAGAGTCCCAGCATCGTGCTGTCACCGGGTGGGAGCATCTCGTCCTTTGACGTGGAGCAGCCGGACAGGGCGGCGCCAATCACCAACATGACCAGGGCTGATCGGATTGTCTTCATCATGGTTTCCTCTCTTAGTCCAGACCGCCGGCGCTGCCACCTTCGCCCGGCAGGCTGAAGTCGTCATAACGCACCTTGCGCCCTTTGGTTTCAAAGTCGATCGCCAGCTGGCGGGTGATATGCACGGCCAACTTTTGGCCTGGCGGCACATAAATCGCATCGAACATCATGCCGTAACGCTCACGCACCCAATCAGCCGTCTCTTTCATCCCGCCTGACAGCGCCTTGCCCAGCACCGCCTGGCCGGCGTTACCGGTCATTGTGGACGTGATACCGTTGACGTTATTCTGCGACGTGTACTGCCCCTGACTGATACCGTCACCGGCCGCGCTGGCGGCCGACAGGGCGGCAATGGTCGGCAGGTAGGTGGAGGCATTCGACTTGCGTTCACCGCCGATGCACGGAATGCCGCTGTCATCGGAAATCCAGCCGATGCCGGTGGTAGTGCTGACATCCTTCCCGTTGTTGCCGCTGTTGTTATTGCTGTTGGCTTTCATATTGGTGTCAGGGTGCGGCAGGGTACGCACCGTACCGTCGGCAAACACGAACGTGATGCTGTTGACCTGGCCACGCACGCACGACAGCGTCCAGTCGCCGCTGGCGGTACCTGAGACAATCGCCCCTTCCACGTCCGGCAGCTCGATGCCGTTGGCGGTCAGGTTGTCCTTGCCGATCATCAGCTTGAACGGGTACGGGTCGGTCACCGTGCCATTGATCGGCACGCGACCAAGCAACGCCGTCATGGCGCGACTGCCCACCAGGGTCGAGTTCTCGGGCAGGGTAAACACCGGTTCGGCGTTCTCCTCCGCCCCTTTTTCATTGGTGCGGCCTTTTACCTGCTGCTCATAGGCGGCTTTCTGGCGCGTGATGGCATTGTCCGACAAGAACGACGTCGGGAACTGCGGGCCCTCTTTGGCACTGTTCGGATTGCGCGGATCCACTTCTTTCTGGTCCTTCGGGCCAACCCACATCAGGCCGTCATCGCCGGCCGTGGCGCTGCCGCCGGCGGCGCCCATGCCGTCCAGTCCCAGCCCCAGCGGCATGTCACTGTCACTTTTGGCCTTGTCCTTGTTGCTGGCCAACTGGTCTGTCAGCGACTGGATACGCCCCATCAGCGTCTGTTGCTGCTCCTGCAGCTGCTGCTGACGCTGCTGGGCCTGTTTCTGGAAGCCGGCCACGGCCTCATTCACCTGGCCGGAGACGTTGCTGTTGCGTTTGCGCAGAGCCTCGTTTTCTTTCAGCACGTTATCGATGTTTTTCTGCAGCTCGGCCTGCTGCGCCCGCGTGGTACGCAGCGTGCCAACCAGGGTGCGCAACGTGTCTTCCGGAGTATCCCCTTCAACACCCAGCGCACGCAGCTCTTCCGGAGACATATTGGCCAACACGTTCTGCGCCTGCTGCGGCTTCTCTGCGGTTTTGTTGCCACTGCAGGCTTTAAGGCCGACAAGCACGGCCGCTGCCAGCATGCCGAACACGATCACTTTCGGCAGCATATTGGATTTCACATCAGCCATGGTTTGCCCCCTTCTTCGCCGCTTTCACCGCCTTGCGCATTACCGACGCCTCGGCAACAAACGCGCCATCAGGGCGACCAGCGGTCACCAGGTACAGCGTGGTGGTGTCTTCCGGTGTGCCAACCGGCCCCAGGTACCGATGCTGGAACGTCGCCGTAACAAACTGCCCCTGCAGTACCCGCGGATCGAGCGTGATTTTACGGCTCGCCGTATTTTTCACCTTTAACGCCACCACGTTGCGGCTGCCGATACCCCAGCCACCCAGCGGGGTGACCGAGACCGACTCGGACGGGTACAGCGTGGTGATGCGTTTGGGTAAGTGCGGATTAACAGGATGGATGCCGGGCACGGCTTCGACGGTACGCACCGGGCCATACAGGCTCTGCGCCGCGTAACGCGTCAGCACCACCGGCAACGGCGCGTTGTATTTCACCTTCTTGCGCTTCACCTGACTGCCGTCATCCTGACCTGGCGAGGCACTACCGCCCTCTGCGGAGGCCGACTTGTCTTGACTGTTGCTGACCGAGGAGACCTCACCGCTGTAGACGATGCGTACCGGCTCGGTTGAGCCTTTGCCAGACGCCGTGACATCGAGCAGGATGACCTCCCCGTTTTCGACGTCCTGCAGCTGCAGGCGCGTCTGCGGGAACGCGCTATCCGCTTTCAGATACACCGCACCACCGCTGCTTTGCACCCGCAGCTTGCCGTTCAGCGCCGGCGGGAAGCCAACGCGGACATTTTTATCGGCAAACAGCACGCGCTCCTTGCCGACTGCCAGCGGGATCTGCAGCGGGATACGCTCCCACTTCATCAGTTCCTCTGCCTGCGCCTCTGGTGCAGAAACCAGTGTTGACAGTGTCAACACGCTCAGAGAAAGCGCCAATACGCGAGCTTTCATCATTGGAAGACTCCTTTTTTCTCAGGCACCGGCGCTGGCGGTGCAGCAGCCAGGCGCTGCGGCATACTGTCGTAACAATCCAGCGCCAGACCAAATTCATTGCGCTCTGGATCCCCTTCCGACCGCACCACTTTCAGCGGATAACGGGTCAGGGCGCGTTTTACCGGTTCGCCGGCAAACGTCTCATCGGCCACCAGGTCGAGACGGACCACCCAGTTATCCCGGCCTTTGATGTCGACCGGATTCTGGTTGTAACGGGCGTTATAACCGTGATCCGGGATTTCAAAGACCACGCGTGTACGGCCGGCCAGCTCGCCGGACTCGCTGCGTTTTTTTGCATCCGCATTAAGGAAGCGCTGGCACGACGGCGTCAGGTAAGGAGAAAGCGCATTGATTTTGGCCGGATAATCCACCTCACCGTTTTTCGGCCAGGCATTCAGCTGCTGAAAAATATAGAAACCGAAGCTGTAGACCGTGCTGGGCGGGACTTCCCACCAGGCGCGGGTCGAACCGCTGCGCAGATCCGGCGGATTATGGATGGTCAGATTGGATGGCGCGCGCATCCAGCCAATGATGGCGACCAGGAGAAACACAACCAGCACGCCGCATGCTGCACGCAGCGTCATGATGTGCTGGTCACGGTTTTTTACCGCATGACGAAAACGGCTCATGTAGACCTCTTAACAGCTCGGCTGCGTCGCAGTGACCAGCCCTGTTGGTCGATGATGAGGGTGGGACTACTCCACCCCATACGACGTTTACGCAGCTCAAGCCGCTGCCAGATATAATTCTCAGGCTTACCGCGCTTGAGGCGCGTCAGCCGGCTGCCACCAAACCAGAGAACCGCCAGCGGGGTGAGCAGCATGCCGGTGGGGATCACCACCCAACCGGCAATAAGCAGAAACGGCAGCGACACAAGCAGACCCAGACCCACGCCAATTGCTGCACCCAGCACCATCTCCGGGGTAGTAAATCCCCGGAATACGACGGGTTCAGCATTAAGACGATCGGGCAAAAATCGGATAGTCTGCATGGCGAACGCCCCTAGAACAGGATTTCAGCAGATTTGCCGACCAGCCAAATGACGGCCACGACCAACACCACGCCAACGACGATGATGGCAGCAAATTTACCCCAGACCGCCTTCCCTTCCCGTACCTCGTGGAACGTTGAAACGGCAGCATTGGCGACCACGATAAATGCCACGGCGGCCAGCACCAGACCCACCAGGACAATCCCGTCCTGAATGTAACCTTTGATGGTATCCATCAGACCGCCACCACCACCGGACGACGGCGGCTCCACTGCAGGTAAGGCAGCCTGTGCGGGTTGATTGGCCGCAACGGCCAGAGATGTCGCCACCGCAATGCGCGTGGAGAAGTGACGGAAAAGACGAACTACAGCATTCATAATGTGTTCCTTAAATTGCAGTGTGAAAATAACAACGAGTAATGGGTTCAACGCCCTGCCAGCATCAGCTGGCGAACATCCACATAACGACGACCAGCAACAGAACGGTTTTGAGGACGAAGCGGATCAGCGCTTTGGTGGGGACTTTTTCGTTCCTCCAGCCCTCGTAAACATCAATCCAGGCCCATGCAGCCCAGACAAACAGCACCGCCAACAACCCACCGATACAGACCAGCGACATGACGTTGATTTCAACGCCGCCGCTGGCCGCATTGAAGGCCTGTTCCTGAGCGCCGGTCATGGCCATCAGGGACGCTCCCGCCGGTAATTGCCCGCGACGGAGCCGCCATCACGGGGTTGTGCACGTGACGGCTCCAGGTAACGGTCGATACCGGCATTGATGGTGTTGAGGTCAGAGGTGGCGCGGCGATAGTCGAAAAAGAAGCGACCACGCTCGACGGGGTCGGCCTGAACGGCCGCAACCCGCGCACGCTCAAGCGCCGCCTGTACCTGGATCAACATGCGCTGGGCGGACGCCAGCTCATCTTTTTCGGCGGCACAGGCAGGCAATGCGGTGAGGAATGACAGCCCCAGCAAACAGCCGGCGCCCAGTCCTCGGGTAACTACGGGGATACGCATGCAGCACTCCTTGGTGATTTAGGGTGCTGTCAGGGTGCGATAGATAAGGCGGGAGGTCAGTGGATAACTCTTTATGACTTTTTAATAATTTTTCGGGGAGTTATTGCTTAGAAGGGCAAGGTTTAATTGCCCATCACGAGTTATGCGATGGGCAAAAGAAGAGCATCAATTTACTTCGTTTAACCCTTTATCCGAGATCCAATATTCGCCTGGGTACCCAGAGATGGTGATATGCTTTCTATACCACTGAAATCCCTCTCGTGGATCTTTAATACAGACTTCAACTCCTTCCGGGACTTTAATAATAGAATGTGCCTGAACCAAACTTTTGATTACATCTTCACTACCACTCTCAACAGCACTCTGCATTTTGGAATAATCTTTTTGGTTAATGGCTGCATAAAAACCAGATTTCGTTACTGCAGCCATACCTTCTGAGCAAGCAGCGCTGACGGAAAATGAAGCGCCAATGCAAATACTCATTAGTCCAGCAGCACATATTTTTCGCAAGTTCATAAATACCTCATTCCTTTTGAAGATAAAAAACAACATTAACAATATGCTTACAGCTTGGACAGCCTCATCAGCTGAAAATTTTCAGGGAATATAACTGACGCGCCTATGCTGGTTATTACAGGGCTTGTCTGCTGACGATGGCGCACAAAAGCAAGTTTTGTACGCCATCGGCCAGCTCGAGGGTAAATCAGAGGTACTTTTTAAAGCTGGCCGTCGTTACCGTCACCGCGATACCCAACAAAATCGCTGCCGGCAACAACAGCAGGTTGGGATATACCGCCGTTGGCCAGGACAGGTACAGCATGCAGGGGATGTACACCGCCGGCGTGACCAGTCTTTTGGCGTGGTGGTAGACAAAGCTGGACTCGTAACCGGCGCCATACCGACGAATATCACGCCGCCCCAGCCCCTCGGTCAGTGCGACCAGCACCACCAGGATAAACAGCGGAATGGACAGCACAAGAATTGTCACACGCACCAGGGTAATCACCGTCACATACACCGTGGCCATCAGGTATTCCTTGAGCATACCGGCCAACCAACCACTCCAGCTGTTCAGCTCCCTGGCAATAGCATTCTGGCTATGCGTTTGCGTCTCATACGCCTGCTGTATCCAGCTCAGAAAACCGCTGTCCACAAACGCCCACTGATAGGCCACCAAAATCCAATGGGTCACCGTGACCGACGGCTCAGACAGCAGCAGGCTGCGGGTAAACTCCGAGGACAGATAGCCCAGCTCGGTATTCATCACCGCTTCACTGTGCGATGCACCCAGCTCCGGCCAGAAGAACGCCATCCCGACATATTCAATCACCAGACTCACGAACAGGGACGCGAAAAACATCCCTATCAACATCCAGGGCCAGCCCCACAGCAGGTTATAAAGCAGCCCGTGCTTACGGGGTTCAGCCGCCTGCCGTGGCTGTGTATTATCCGCCTGCGCCATTTAATCCTCCTTGAGTGACCACATCCGGCATCACGGTGCTTGCTGACCACCAGGACTCACTGGTGCGGTAGTTACGCTGCATCTCCTCGGCGATCTTCTGCAGGTTCGCCGGCATCATGGCATCATCACCATCGCTGCTCGGCAGCGGCATACGGATTTTCCACAGCTGGCCGCCTTCCAGCAGCGCGAACGCCTGTCCTTTTGGCAGGTTAATCACGTCCGCCTCTTTCAGCAGCGGGACTTTGACGGTGCCGACACGATCCTGGGTACTGGACGTGAAGTCCTGCCCCTTCTCAACGTCAGCCGTGTCAGCATGCCCGGACACCAGGGTTTTGGTATAGACATCCACTTCCGGCAGTTGTGAGGTCAGCAGCTGCGCGGTGCGGTTCTCGCGCACCCGCAACATGACGAGCGTATTGAAGTTACCCGTGACCTGAGCCGCTTTGGCGGTACTTCCGATGCGCGCCTCGATGTCGGATTCGGTTTGCGTGTAGGCCGTCACCTGCATGCCGGCACCACCACCCTTGTTGATCAGCGGAATGAACTCATCACCCATCAGCTCGTTGAACTCGTCACAGTGCAGGTTGATCGGCAGTTTGCCGTCAGCCCGGGTCGGCAACCCGCCGTGCATGCCATGCTTGTAGATATGGCCGGCAACCGAGACCAGGTCGGCAAACATGCTGTTGCCGACGGCAGAGGCAACCACACCATCTGACAACGCATCCAGACCGATATAGACAACGCCCCGCTTACGAATGACCTGCTCCCAGTCAAACACCGGCCGCGGGTCGCTCATGTCCATGTAATCTGGCGCCAGCAGCTCCGCCGTCTTGCCGGTGGTCAGTTTTTCCAGCAGCGGCAGCAAAGAGGCGACGATTTTGTCGAAATACGTACGGTCATAGCGAACCGCACTGCGCAGACCATCCAGGATAGGGTCGTACAGCTGCTTGCCGGCTTCCGAGCTCAGAGCCATTTCAACCGCGAATATTTTGACCGAGTTCGGTTGCCCCTGCATATTGCGCGGCACATCCTCTTCCGTCAGCACCGACAGGTTATTGTCGATTTGCTGCTGCAGCGCCGGCATCCGCTCTTCAATGACCTTTTTCGCATAGGTCTCATACAGTTCACTAATGTTGTTCACATAGCGGGTAATGAGGGTGTAATCAGGACGCTGTCCCAATGCCACCAGGGCGCGAGCCACGATGTTCACAAAGCGCCAGGCAAACTCACGAAACGCGGCACTGTTGCCCTCGCCGCTCAGTTGCCCGGAGATACGCCCCGCCACTTCGGAGACGCGTTCGAAGCGGCCGACGGCGTTGTATCTCGCCGAGATATCCGGCCAGCCCAGGTGGAAAATATACAGCTCATCACCACGGCCGGCGCGGTGCGCTTCGGCCCACACCCGGCGCAGCAGGTCGGCATCCCCTTTAGGGTCAAACACGATGGTGATGTCACCGCGGCGAATATCCTGGGTGATCAGCAGCTCCGCCAGACGGGTCTTGCCGACACGGGTAGTGCCCAGAACCAGTTTGTGGCCAACCCGCTCGGCCAACGCCATCGAGACATCAACCTCTTTCGGTTCAATGCCATGAATGGCCGGGTTACCGCCCACCGGCGGTAGCGGCCGCACCGGATTAAGCGGAGAGTCCTTGCGCAGCAGCTGGGACAACCAGGGCATGCTGTACTCGGTCTGCAGCTCAAGACGGCGCGCCATCTGGTATGCCCTGGAGGGCTGGACATATTTTTCCACTTCCGGCCGGCGCGTATCCATCAGACGCTGGGTATGTTTTTGCTGCCAACGGAAACCCTTGCCCAGGAACAGTCGTTGCCGGCTAACCGGGATTTCAGCGCTGGTCATGACATACCGCGGTAGCTGGCGCAGGTTACGGCGATAGCGGATCACCTGCATGCCCTGACGGGCGCGTATGGCAGACAACACCGCAAAACTGCCGGCGGTGACATAGCTCACCTCGGGCGCCAGCGCTACCGACCAGGGTGCGACAGCACAGACCACAGCGGCGGCCCCTGACACAATCGCCGTATTGAGCTCTACCGCCGGACGCAGCAAGGCCTCCATCACATGCCGGTTACTCATGCCCCCTCCTTGCCTGGAGCTAACAGGCGTTTCCACCAGGCCCCCTTCTTCGGTGTGGCACCCGCCCCCGGCTTGAGGTACCGGATTTCAAGCTGACGACGTAATTGCTCCGCTTCTGCGGCATGATGCAGGATAAATCGCTGTTCCCCCTCATTGCCCGTCGTGTCATCCAGCGTCACCGTGACCTCAGTGTACCAGGTGTCCACTTTCCAGCCGGGCGTATCATCACGGGAAACCGGCACCCGCAGTGCTAACAGCGTCAGATACACGCCCCGCGACCGCAACGCCGGCACCATCGCTGACAGGGCTTCACATGCGGTCATAAAGGTGTGGTCGACCTGATATTGGCTCAGGGAGACATTGTGTAACTGCGTCACGCCATACCCCTGCAGATGGAAATAAAAACGCGCCAGGCAACTGCGATGATTCCCATCGGCGCTAACATACCAGTCCAGGCCATCCAGGCTGACAAAGCTCATCCCCTGATGGGATTGCGTGGCTTCGGTGTAATAACCCGGGTTACTTTCAATCAGCGGGATGTTGATATCCATGCGCTTGCCCCGATGCAACAGGTCGAGCCAGCTCATCCCGGCATACTGCGGGTGGTCGGTGCCCACGATACGGAACACATTAATACTTCCCCTGTCCGTCCAGTAATGACGGGTGATAAAATCTTCGGCTTGCCGATATCCAACCTGGCTCCAGGACTCAATATGTGTATCAGCCCAGGCGGGTTTGTTGGCTGACACACACTCAATAAAAGGCTTATCGTTCATGACAATTCCCCTTCAGAAGAGCGACGACGTTCATCAGCATTGGCTTCACCGAGATAGGTCACAGCACGATATTCACCTCTTGCATTGATACTTCCGTAAACAGCATTCAGAGCCATCTGGCGACGGCGGTACAGCAAATAAAACAGTTCAACCAACATGCCAAGGACGATGAGCACACTCCCGATCCAGAGAACGACGCGCCGCTCTTGCCTGGCAACGTCAGTGAACGTCTTCGGATGAGGTTTACAGTCCCGTTCTAGTACCGGTGCCACCTCCCATACAGGATCATCCGCATGTGGACACAGACGTACCATCACCATCCCGGCAGGGGCTGCACGGTATTCCTGCGCGGTGCCCGCCATGCGTGAGGCTGCTTTTTGCGCGCCGTTATCACAGAGTGTTGCGATAAAAAAAATGAAACCAAAAATCGCCAGAACCACACCGGGCCAGACCAACAAGAGTCTGAATGCTGAGGACAGAAGGCTGGTGATCACAACAACATAATTAGAACGATTCCACATTGGAGGTACTCCGTTTGATTACCGTATTTTCCGGCAGAAAAGACAGCCACTGCGCATTGCCGGCAAGCAGCGCCAGCAGCTTCTGGCCACTGACCAGATGAACGTGTGGATGGTTCTGCAGCAAGGCACGGCTCAGCTGGCCGGTACGGCCGGTATGAATGAAAAAACCCTGACAGTGGTGATGTCGCAGCAGCGCACCAAAGCTCTTGATATGGGACGGTGTGATGGTTCGGCCGTAACGCTTGGCCTGGATAAGGTATTTTTGGTCGCCGATGATAACCTGACCGTCCAGGCCGCCGTCACCGCTGTAAGCGCTGTTGCGGATAACCGCATACCCCTGACGTTCAAACGCCAGAAGCAGCAGTTCTTCAAAAACGTAGGGATTGATTTTGCGCAGGTACATCAAGCGCTGGCCGTCGCCATCCAACTGGGGCAATCGCTGAAGAACGCGGGCAGCCGTTGCACGGTAACGCCGGTGGCGCCGTGCGGAGGCCGACTCACGGCCACGTAGGTTAAGCGTGGCCATCACCACAATAAACAGCCCGATAAGCAAGACAGCCAGCAGCGGACTCGCCATCAGTGCCGCACCGAGATGCCCCGGAGACATCATGGCGTGACCTGCTGAGACAGACCGGTGTCGGTGATGAGTACCGGGTAGTTTGACAGCTGCAGTCGGCGCGCCAGTTCACTGCCGGAAGCCGGCGCCATCGCTACACCGGGAACCAGCGCCTGCAGCGACTGCAGGGCCGGCAGATTGCTGACGTTCACAACCAGGCCTGCAGCATGGCGCGACTTGAGCCCTTCTGCATTTGCCTGCAGCCAACTGCGGCTGGCATCGTCATCGCCCACAATAAACAGGGCACCAATCCCCGGCAACTGGAGCGGTCTGTCTGCTACCTCACCGGGCGAAAGTTCCGGCGTAGACACGGGCAACATAGAGACCTGAGCGTCACCAATACCGGGTTGGCCAGAAGGTAACGCCGGCGTCTCGCTCTGGGCGTTAATGCCGTCAAAATACGGGGAAGCGTCCTCGCCGCCAACATCGGCGATCACGTTCAGATTCGCCAGCGCGGTGGAGGTCACCAGGCACAAACCGAACAGCAGAAAATTAACGTTCTTCATGATGCTCCCCTTCCCGTTCAATATTGGCCCCATTGCGGAGGTCATCAGCAAATGACAACGCTTCTTCGCTCGCAGTAGCCCAGTGCCGCTGTGCTTCGTAATCGCGATGAGTGCTGTCGCCAGACCAGGATTTAAATGCCGCCGACAACTTTTCTACACCTCTGATTTCCGCCTCCTTAATGAGCTGCGGTGCTTTTTCCAGTTCAGTGAGCAGCGTTGCGATAACCTCAGGATTCGCCACATGCAGCCAGCCCACAGTGACTCTGCTGCCCTTCGACTGTTGCCAGGTTGCCAGCGCTGCCGGCAGATGCTCTTTCAGGTCTTCCAGTTGCTTACTGGTCATCAGCTTATTGACTCCTCGGCTCAACCCACGTCAGCGCGGCGGTCTGCGTCGCTACCGGCGTCGGGTCGGGTGTATGACGGGAAACCACTGGCATCGCCTGGGTACCGCTGCCATTGAGGCGCGCCAGTTTGGTTCTCACGATGGATTTATAACGGGCAGCAGGGGCGCCGCCAGCCGGATGGTGATAACACCCCGCTGCTGTCAGCCAGCTGCCGGGGTTGCGGTTGTAGCACTCTCGCAGGATGGCCGCCGCAGCGTTCAGGTTGGTATAGGGTTCGAAGGCTTCCCAGGTCGAGGTGAAATGATGGCCGTTCCAGCCCAGGTTGACCTGGGCAATACCGACATCGATGCGCTTACGCGGGTATTTCTTCAGGAAGCCCTGCAGCGCCTCCCAGGCCTGTAGTCGGGTGGCATAACGGTAGCCTTTACCGGCGACGTTAATGGTCCACGGCCACGGACGTTCAACATCCGGCGCAGGGCCGGCACCGCGAGTCACCGAAATAATGCCTTTCGGTGACATCGAGGTCTCGGTCAAGGCTACCGAGTAGAGCGACTCCGGCGGCACACCGTGACGCATCGCCACCTCACGATAACCCTGCGGCACATCCTGCGCGGCAGCGGCATGCGCAAACAACAACGTGGCCTGCAGCAGGCCTGTGGTCAAAACGCGGCGATAGTCCATCCGTCTTTCCCCTGTTGCAGCACGACCGGCATCAGGCCGTTGCCGAATTTCATCCAGCGGCCGCCATCGTGATTGAGCGTGATCTGGCGAGCACGGACCTTGTCAGCCGGGATATGATGCGCCTTCGCCCAGCTACGCAGCACGTCGTCATCCCCTTTGCTGTCGACCAGGTAAATGTCGACCGGGCGGTTGTCAGCCAGCACCGCAGCCAGACGCGCATCGCACTGGCCGCAGTCCTTGCCTTTCACGAACAGCGCCAGACGGCCACCGCTGTCATGCGCGATACCGGCCGCATTTCCCATGTTGACCGGCAGCACACCCAGGCGCTGCCAGGCCGCATCGACTTCACGCTGAAACTTCAGCTCTTTCTCCGTGCGAACAAACTCCTGCTTCACCCACTGCTCCGCGTACTTCTTGCGTTCGGCATCGCTTTTGGCCTCGATGCCGAGCGCCGTCAGCGGGTCGAGCCCCGGGGACTGTGTCCCGCGCGGCCCTTCCATCAGTTGCTCGTAACGTTGGTACTCCTGGCCACTCAATCCCCACTGCTTACCCTGTTCGGCCATCTTGTTGGCCTGGCTTTGCTGCAGCTGACTCAGGGTTGACTGACTGTTCTCGATGGCCGTCTGCTGTGCCGCCTGTGATAACGGGCTCAGTAGCACCAGGGCGAACAGGCTGTATGTCAATTTCATCGGATACTCCTTATTGCTCGCTGACAGTCTGCAGGCGACCGTTGACACGGAATGTCGCCTGGCCGTGGCCGGCACTGACCAACGTCCAGCCCGCAACAGACTCACCCTCACCAATCAGCCGAACCTGTGAGAGGTCACTGAATCCCTGCGGCGCCACGGCCGCAAAGGCCGCTGTCCCACGCTGCTCCACCCCGGTCAGCACGAATGGCGCTTTACGCGCCACACGGCGTACCGCTTTACGCGGGGCAGATTTAATCGGCGTAGGTTTGTGCTTTGGGGTGATTTTTGCCGTGGCCGAGGGTGCAGCCGGAACGGCGACAGAAGGTTTGCCGGCAGGGGCGGTGATTTCTGCCGGCGCCGTTGCCACTGACTTTTTCAGCGCCTCAAGGCTGTCTTTGAGTGCATTGAGTTCAACCTGCTGCGCCTGCAGCTGCTGCTCAAGCTTTTCGGGCAGACTGTTAGTGGTCCGGAGTCCCGTCATCTCGTCGTTGAGTGTGTTCTGGCGTGCTGTCAGGGCTTTCAGCTGCTTGGCATGCGCCTGCACAACGTCTGCCATCGAAGTCATGTCATCCTGAGGGGCCAGCGCTTTTTGCGCCTGCTCCAAATGGGTAATACGCTGGTCAACGTGTTTGACGGCGCCGACACCCACCATGCCGATAATCAGAACAACCACCACCCCGCCCGTCACCAGCCAAAAGGCCTTGCTACGCAGCAATCCTTTTTTGGCCGGCGTCATCGGCACCATTTCTTCGTTATGCTCGGTCATTTTTTCAGCCATCCTCCGGTTGAAGACACAGGTTTAATCGCCGGCGGCGCCATCGTGCCTGCAGGTGCTGCGGCCGGCGCTGCGTGATAGACACGTGGCGTCGGCGACGGTGGCAGCTGAGAGGCCGGCAACTGGTAACCGTCCCGCAGGCTGTGGCAGACAACGCGCTGCACATCGTCAACTTCGAGCTGCCATGCTGGCCCCGCCAGGACCTGCAGCGCGGTGCGCAGACGCATCGGCCCCAGCTGGTACTGCACCGCCGGCAGTGCCTGGCGATACAACACGCCGTTGGCCGGGCCAGTCGCGCACAGGGTGTAACCGGACTGTCGCAGTGCATAACGCAGCGCATCGGCCACCGTCGGTTTGACGGAGGCAGGAATACGGATATCGATGATTTGAGAAAGCGGGTCGCGCTGGACAGCGGCCGGATCGGTGCTGACCAGCAGATAGCGGTCATAGCGCACGACTTCCGGCGCCTGGCCGTATGCATCCGGGGTAACGGGCTGGACATTGCGGGTGACGGTGACAGGCGGCGTGACCAGTGACGCATCACGCTGCTGCAGGGGTTGCTGGGTAACGCACCCGGTCAGCATCAGTGCTGCCAGGGAAGAGCCGAGAATTGTTTTTTTCATCCGGAAGGTTTCCTGTTCAGTGACAATTGACAGGTGTCACTGTGCGGTTACCGTCCGGGACGCTCAATTAACAACTCTTTATTGCTATTCAAAAAAAAACGCCGACCCGAAGGTCAGCGTTTAGTGTTAGATGAAGATGAATAACATCAGGATAATGAAGGTGTACGAGTAATGCCTTTCGCTCCCATCAACAACCCTTCCGTACTTAAGTCCTCATCCAGATCTGGCCAGTGAATACCCATTCCAGCCCCGCAAAGTTCCCAGTTTTCCCGTTGCGCCGGCGTACCAGCCGCAAGTCGGGGATACCAGGCTAACGGTGCCGAAATAGTTCGGCCATCCATCAAATCAACCGACAAACGGTCATCATCAATGCGGACATTCATTACACGCAGATCATTTTCATTGCGTAAAGTAAGCATCCCAGGCCTCCTGTAAAAGTGTCCGATGTTCTGTCACCAGACGCTGCAGTATACGCAGTTCATGTGATGCAAACCCCACACTACGCGCAATACTGACATCATGTAACCATATTTTAGCCGTTGCATTGCCCTTATCAATATGGACATGCGCCGGTTCATTAGGTTCATGACTGTAAAAGTAAAAGCGAAAACCACCTACTCGAAGAATGGTCGGCATAAATTCCCCCGACGCTCACAGAGCGTAAATGGCTGATTTTGCGATACCGTAGCCGAATCCCAGGAACGGTATGTCATCGTCAAAGTCCATCGGCGGTTCATTTCCGCCAGACTGAGCCTGTGGTTGAGGCTGTTGAGGCGGCGTGCCGCTGTGGGTTGGCTGTTGAGGCTTGCCCCAGCTGCTCTGGCTGCGTTGGCCAGAGGCATTATCCGGAGAACGGCCGCCCAGCATTTGCATCGACCCACCGACATTGACCGCCACTTCAGTGGTGTAACGGTCAACACCGTCCGAATCGGTCCACTTGCGTGTCCGCAACTGACCCTCGATATAGACCTGCGAACCTTTACGCAAGTATTCACCGGCTATTTCAGCGAGTTTCCCGAACAACACAACACGGTGCCACTCGGTCTTCTCTTTCTGTTCACCGGATTGTTTATCACGCCAGCTCTCGGAGGTCGCAAGTGACAATGAAGCCACAGCACCACCGGAAGGCATGTAACGGACTTCTGGATCCTGGCCCAGGTGACCGACAAGAATAACTTTGTTTACGCCGCGAGACGCCATAATCGAATCCTCATAAATGGGAAAGGGAAAAACGCCCCGGGAAGGGGCGTGAGAAGGCGTTATCAGAAGGAGTTTTCAGCGTAGCTTGGCTGCGCAGAACCCTGCTGAGGCGGCTGGGAGTGAGGTTTTTCAGACTGGTACACCTTTTCCTGACCGATTTTGATCCAATCGATACGAATCAGGCGCGCTTTCAGGCTGACACGCTGTTCACCGGCATGTTCGCCGCTGTTGAGCGTGAAGATGTCCGTTTTGGGATTGCTGAGCACAAAACCAATCAGAACTTTTTTGTCTTCGTCACAGGCTTTCTGGCAACGATTAATCAGGCTGCTTGCTTCTTTGCCTGCAACGGTACAATCGAAACGCGTATAGCTGGCGTTATCGGTAGGACCGGACAGTGCATTAACAACACAGCTGATAAAGGTGCCGTTAGGACCATTAACCTGGCGAACATTACTGAGATACCCCATGCCATTGATGGTCAGGTTGAAGTATTCAGTGTTTTTGGTGGCATTTTGTTGAGTTTGAGCTGGGTTAGACATGATGTTTTCTCCATGGAGTGTAGATTCGGTGACGGAGAAATACACCTTCCCTGACGGGAAAAGTGTTTCCCGTCGGGAGTCTGCAAAGTCGTACGTCAGTGCAGACTGTCTGAATTGTGAAATGGACCTTCATCACCGTTAAGTGATCCCTGTTCTCAAAGGTTAAACAGGGTTACCGCCACTGGGGCTTCCTCTTTCAGGCTACGAGGCTATTTGCAGTCACCCTAAGGCGTTTCTCACAGACCGCTGAAACTTTGGCTGGCACTCACCCGAAGGCGCTTCTCACAGAGTGCTGAAGCATTGGCTGGTTGTCCGAAGACAACGAGTAAGCCTGTTCATTTTTAATGCAAGTTAGGTGAGTGTCAACCGTAATGATCATTTTTGCGAGCCAGAAAATAAAAACGGCGTTGATCCGAAAATCAACGCCGCGGGGTCAGTACCTTACCTGATGAATATTCTGTCTAACTCCGGGGAGAACCTAGTGTCCCGGCGCGTTTTTCACGGAGTTGCTTGCGCCTTGTCAGTCAACCTGAGTGTGGGGGTCACTGACCGAACTGAAGCAGAAAAAAACCATGGAAGAATTTTTCCACCACCGCAGTTACGGGGTACCTGTGCATTCTGCATAAGAAAGCCAGCTAACCTTAGCAAAACTTTCCGGGATTAACATCAGACAATCTCTTACTCTGATCTGGTTGTTTTATTTTTAGCCGCAGATTTTCCCTTATAACGCTTACCCTTACCGCCACTTTTGGCATCGATGTTGATGATCCCCTGACAGGTCGGGTAGTTGCTGCAGCCCCAGAATGCACCGCCCCCCTTCTTACCGGCGCGCCGGCGCATAGTACCGCTGCATAATGGGCAGGGAGGAGATGGCGGCGCAGTGAATTTAACCGCTTGTGTCTTTCCTTTGTCGACCAGATGTGTCGCCCACTGTGCCTGACGGTCCATGAATGTGTAGAGCGTCATTTTGCCCTGGGCAATTTCATCCAGCGCCTGTTCCCAGAGTGCAGTCATACCCGGGTTCGTCAGAGCCGTTGGCAAGGCATCTATCAGCTCGCCGGCAATCGGTGTCGACAGCAGGTATTTACCCTTTTTCTCCAGATATCCCCGTTTAAACAACGTTTCCAGAATACCGGCACGGGTCGCCTCCGTTCCCAATCCTGCGTTCTCTTTGAGCACTTTCTTCAGCTGTGGATCGCTGACAAACGCCGCCGCGTTCTTCATTGCCGCTATCAACGTGCCATCGGTAAAATGACTCGGCGGCTTGGTCTGCAGCGTTTTAAGCTCAGCGCCGGCGATGGCGCATGACTGTCCTTTTTCCAGGGCCGGCAGACGTGCATCTTCCGACTCATCCGGCTGCTCTTTCTCGTTACGCTCTTCCCGCTGAAACAGTGCTTTCCAGCCGGCAATCACTTCAACTTTGCCGCGCGTACGGAACAGCTGGCCACCGACATTGAACGTTGCGTCCGTGACATCCACCTCATGCAGTGGCAGGAACTGCGCCATATAGTGTTGACGTATCAGTTGATAGACCTTGAGTTCATCAGCTGACAGCTTGCTCAGGTCGAATGCCTGTTTTGTCGGGATAATGCCGTGGTGCGCCGTGATTTTTTTGTCATTCCAGATACGGGAGACAAAACCGGTATCCAGCGAAGCAATCACCGCGCCTTGTGTCGGGTCCGTACGGGTAATGGCATTAAGCACATCCGGGATTTCCGCCTGCATTGAGGTAGGCAGGTAGCCGCAGTCTGTCCGCGGATAAGTTGTCGCCTTATGGGTTTCGTACAGTGACTGGGCGATGCTCAATACCTGATTGGCGCCCATCCCCCATTTACGTGAGCAGGCCTGCTGCAGTGAACCGAGATCAAACGCCAGTGGCGCTGACTCCTTCTTGCGCTCGGTACCGACATCCAGCACCACCGCCTGCCCGGTTTGCTGACAGAGCTGCACCACCGCCTGCGCAACGTTCTGGTGAATACAGCGCTTTTCTTCGTCACAGTAATTGGCCGCCGGCACCCAGCTGGCCGGGAAACTGATGCCGTCCTTTTGCAGTGTGGCCTGAACCTGCCAGTAGGGCTTTGAGACGAAATTAGCGATTTCACGGTCGCGGTTGACGACCAGCGCCAGCGCCGGCGTCTGAACGCGGCCGATAGACAAGACCTCGCCATAACCCTGTTCCCGCGCCTTCAGCGTATAAAGCCGGGTCAGGTTCATGCCGGTCATCCAGTCCGCGCGCGCGCGGGCTAAACCGGCTTCATAGAGAGGGGCTGTCTTGCTGCCCGGCAGCTTGTTGGCCAGGGCCTGGCGAATGCTGGTTTCATCCAGCGCCGAAAGCCAGAGCCGCTCAACCGGGCCGGTAAACTTACAATATTCCAGCAGCTCGCGCGCTATCACCTCCCCTTCCCGATCGGCGTCCGTCGCGATCACGACCGAATCAACCTGTTTGAGCAGACCACGGATAACGGCAAACTGGTCAGCGGTATCTTTCTTAACCACCATTTTCCACTGCGTTGGGACAATAGGCAGCACCGACTCACGCCAGGGACTGCCATACTGTTCACCATAGGTTTCAGGTTGAGCTTGTTCCAGCAGGTGTCCGATAGCCCAGGTAACAATCACACCTGCCCCGGTCAGGTAACCCTGCTTGCGTTGGTTGGCGCCCAGAACGGCGCCAATGTCTTTTCCCTGGGACGGTTTTTCACACAGGTAAAGTTGCATCGGATCGCCTCCGTCAGCGCTGGCCTTTGGCAACCTGCTGCAGCTGGGTCATCAGGCGGCGCAGATAGGCGTCGGTCAGGTGGGTGCTGTCCGGTGAGCTGTAGGTGACCTTCAGGCGACTGCCGGCACCGGACTTCTCGACTTCCAGCATCAGGCGATCGTTATCCTTCCACTCCTGGCCCATCTTGTAGTAACTGCCCTTTTGTGCAGCCCATTCCGGCCGTGCCTCGTCAATAGAGCCGGCGCTCCAGTCGCCGTACTGATCGCGCTGACGGAGACTTTCAAGCTCGTCAGTGGTGATAAACTGATAGTGGCTTTTCAATCGAGCAGCCGCAGTATCAACATCCACCGGAAGCGTATAGGTATGCTGAACATCCTTGCGAGGACCGGTAGCACCGGCCTTGGTCATCCAGGGCATTCCACCGGGATCAGAACTCGTCCCCGAACCACTGGCAATAGAATGTGCAGCATCGCTGATCTTCTGATTCCACTCAGTCACATCTGACATCGAACACCCTGACAGCAGAAAACTTCCGAACAGACAGGCAGCAACCGTGGAGCGTAAGGACTTCAAGCTGTCATTACTCATGCAGTGTCTCCTTTAGCCGGACGAAGTGCAGGTGAAAAAGCAGAGCGTTTAGCCCCACTCATGATGTCAGCATCAGGCTGCCCCAGGCGTTTTACAGCATCAATGCCGGCAGGGGTTTGCAGTCGAATATCATCACGCGTCGCTGCGACCGAACGGTATTGTTGAACAACACCATAAACCTGGCGAACCCAGTGCCCGCCCTGGCTCAGTAAATCATCACGTTTTTGACGGGAGATCAGCCCATAATGCCAGGCCTGGAAGGCTTTCATCGCCAGTTGGTCAAACCCAACAAGCAACCAAACGCAACGATAACCCAGTGGCGTTCGGCTAAAAACACCGATGTTCAGAGGAGAAACCGACGCGACCTCTGACATTGATACCTGTCCAGGCAAGCTGGACAAGGTTTTTTCCAGGTCGGCAACGGCCGATTGCAGCCGTCCGGTACCGCGCTCGATCGCTTCTTCAAGTAACAACATGGCATGGTCGGCGTAAGGGTTATCATCGTTTGAATCGGCATTGATTTTGCCGGCTCGCGCAATCACCTGCGGCATACCGACGATTTGGGGTTTATTGGCTTCTTTATCTCGCTGGCGCCCTTCCCACAGCAGGATGGCATATTGGGTGTGTAACTGTACCGTCAGCGTGGACTTGAGGGCCCCAGCCCTTGACTGCGCGGGCTTGCGCTGTGCACTTTCGGTCGTGTCTGCCATTTGTGGCTCCTTCTCCTGTTGAGGATATATCTGGAATGTCTGGCTTGAGATAGTCTCGGCAGCACCTTATTCCAGCAATCCAAAACTCTTTTTGTTTCGTAAACAGAAATCTGAACTGTGCAGATTTCAACTTTGCTGGCACTGCCAGCACTACACGCCTTCAAATCGCGATCCAAGATGTGATTCGCTCTCCACTCCTGGCTCAGGTCATAACTGTCTACTTTTTAACCCTGCTGGCACTGCCAGCACTACACACCTTCAAATCGCGCTCCAAAATATGATTCGCTCTCCGCTCCTGGCTCGGGTCATAACTGTCTACTTTTTAACCCTGCTGGCACTGCCAGCACCAAAACCTTCAAATCACGCTCCAATGTGAAATTCACTTTCCGCTCCTGGCTCGGGCCATGACTGTCTACTTTTTAACCTTGCTGGCACTGCCAGCACTACACACCTTCAAATCGCGCTCCAAAATATGATTCGCTCTCCGCTCCTGGTTCGGGTCATAACTGTCTACTTTTTAACCCTGCTGGCACTGCCAGCACCAAAGCCTTCAAATCACGCTCCGATGTGAAATTCACTTTCCGTTCCTGGCTCGGGCCATCCCCTGCCGTAGCTTCGCCACCAGGGCACTGACATGTTCGCGTGTTGCGACTTGGCCAGGCGTTTTTCGGGACGTTTCTGCAGGGCGCTGCGGGCGTACAGGCTCCGTTTTTACCGGCTTTGAGGCCGTTGTGGTGGCAAACAGAGCCCCGTTACGGGCACGTTTCATCATGCTGAACAGCCAGCCGGTCGGGTTACTCACCTCACCTCGAGCCAATGCGGCACTCAAATTCTCCAGTACCTGACGGGCAACGTCTTCGGGTAAAGCCTGCAACTGGGCATGGATTTGCTGCTGGTCAGCCTCAGGTATGCGTTGCTGCAATGCCTCAGGCAGTCGCGGAACGTACGTTTTTTTATTCACACTTTGTGTGAAAGAACGTACGTTACAGTTCGGTTTCGCAGACTTACTGTAACCTGTTGATTTTAGACTTAGTTCGGAATCCGAACTCTGTATTTTCTTACCTCGTGTTTCACCCAGTTCGGATACCGAATTCGGCTTAAATTGACTGAGTTCGGTTTCCGAACCGGGGTATTTTTCACTGGGTTCGGTTACCGAACTGCCGGCATTTTCTTCACGCAATGTCATCTGCGCGGCCATCTCTTGAGGGGTTTGAGGAGCGCCCAGACGCTGCGCCATCACATTCAGTTGCGAGTGATAATGACGCATCGTCGGGTCGTTTCGGATGTCGGACAACACTGACCAGGCCGTCTGACTGACAGCCCGATTCTTGTGCTGGCAGGCTGCCGCAACCGTATCAAGCCAGGTCGGATCAAGACTTTCAGCATCACAGGCTGAGAGCGGCTCATCATGCTGAGAATAAATGTTCCCGCGTATCCGCCCTTTACTGTCACGCACGCGGCGACACAGGCTCAACCAGCCCGTCAGTCGCAACATCAATAAAACCCGGCTGACCGTTTCACGCGATGCCTTTCCCTTGAACGGTGACGCTAACTGCAACTGCAGTTCGTCGTAGGTCGGGAACATGGCTCCCTGGTTTTGTTGGTTCTGCTGGGCATAGAGGCGGATCATCATCCACGCCACTTTATCCAGGGGAGACAGGCGCGTGTCGAGCATCAACCGGCGCGGTACCGCATCGTGGACATTACCGGTGAACAGCAGGCCACTACGCAGATTTGTTAAATCGGCAGAGCCTGCCTGGTTTTCGTCGCATATTCGCTCAGCCAGCCGGGCATTCATCTGCTCAATCGTATAAGTGATCAGGCTGTCATCGGGTCTTTTGCTTATGCTCATCGAATTTGCGCATCCTTATCCTTTCGCCCACGCCCGATAAGCGTGGCCACAATCATTTGTCGTGCAGCTGTGCTACACATCGCCAAACGGCACTCAGGCCTGTGCCCGCCAGGCAGGCACAGGGTGAATGTCATCATTTCCATAATTCATTGTTGTAGCGTTCGTGGGTCAGCAGCTCCCAATCAACACCACTGTTTCTGCTAAGCAAACGCCAACTGTCACTAATATTGATCTTCATCCAGACACGGCCACTGCGGTGCTTACCCTTTACATGTAGTGCCTTGTAATTCCTTTCCCCCTGGCGAAAACGTCTCACCTGTTCCCGCGCTTTTTTCTGACAAGCAGGAGGGGCGGAACGCGGGGCATATAGCCCCGGCATCAACACTAACGGCTTCATGCTGACCTCCTTACAAGCTCCTCCCCAACACCTGCTTTGTTACGTACGGCCTGGATCGCTTTACGGACCGTGCGAGTCTGTGCACCATCAAAACTCCGCACGGCGTGCCAGACCGCTGTTAACGACACATCCATCTGCTCAGCCGCGAGCATCATGACGTCCAGGCCGTCAGCGCTGGACGGATCATCAATGTCCGCTTTCTGCCACTGGCGCCACAGGGATGCATTGTCCTCATCACTGAGCGTCGAACAGCGTCCCTGACGAATTTGGATCCCCGTCATACGCCGGCGAGCAGAGACCTCGACACTGGACAGGCCGAAAAAGTGCTGCATCATCTCGATAGAACCGCCCAGCGCCAGTGCACGGTCGATACGTTGCATCCGTTGCTGCTCCCGACGGGCCTGCTGCAGCATCAAGGCAAAATTCTCGTGATGGATCTGGAACGTGAGCACCGAGACGGAGCTGTTCAGCAAGTAATACAGATCATCGACGGTCAGACCGTTCAGCATCTGCATTTCCTCTGGCGTGAGTCCGAGAGACTCACAGCGGCGGATATAGCCGGATTTGAGCTCCATGACGAGCTGCGTGAGCAGGCTGTTTGTTGCCTGTGACAAGCTGTTACTCATTAGTAGTACCCCCTGGTGAACAAATTAATAAGAGCCGCGACCAACACAAAAATCGCCGCCAGAAAAAACAATATAAGAGGCAGCAAAAATAAAAGAGGCTGCAAAAAAAAGTTGTCTTTGTCCTTGATAAGACGCTTTAAATCCGTATCTCGAAACGCCATTAGAAAAAACATGACAATACAAAAGCAGATAACAATCAGCGCAGGATTCACGAAGACCTCCCAAGCACGACGAATATTGCCGCCACAACCGGTAAGAACAAGAGCAAATAAGGTAATAAAGAAACCTGCCACCCTTTTTCCCGTGTCCGTAGTTTTAAACGCAATTGATTATAAAAAAGGACAATCGCACCGCCGGCGTATAAAACAAGAACAACCGTCATAAAAGTTGAAAATATCTCGATGTGTCCGTTGGTCAGGGGGCTTTTATTCATTTTTCCTCCCCGGAGCTGTAGCCAATACCTGCAGGTCCACAACCGTCAACCCCGTGATGCAGACGAGCATTTTGTCCTGCCAGATAGCCCTGACTACGCGCGATGGCATCACCGCGACATTGTTTTACCGAGCGGGTTTTCAGCGTGCTCATGCCCTGTTGTTCCAACCACGCAGACATCAGCTCTTGTTCATGCTCCGATACGCTGAAAACATCGACAATTCGGCGGACGCCTTCGACCCAACCCGCACGGAACTGCTCTGCTCGCGCCCGGCGCGTCGCCATTTTCAGGCGCTTATCCTGGGTTTTCAGGTAAGCTGCCGTAGCGTCCTTGAGCTGGCGACTCAGCACATCAAAGGCGTAAGCAGCAACGGCAGGACGTTCACTGAATCCGTAGAAAGTGACGTTGCGACGCTTTAACCCGGTTCGGCTTTCAAAGGAAGAAAAGTAGTGCCGGCAGCCGAACGCATTGGCGACGGTCCAGGTCAACAGGCTCATCCACTCCGGGATTTTGTCCCATGACTGAGATGGCGCGCCCTTGGTTGGCGCCTGTTGAATAGAGGAGATGTTCGCCTCGAGCTCCGTGATCCCGTACTTCGCCATCAGCTTCTGAGCGCGGGACAATGCCTGTCCTGCTTCATGGGCATTACTATTGCTCCGAGCAAGTTCAAGGAGCTTGCGGACCAGTTTCACCAGCCGATCCTGTCGTTGTGAATGGCTCATTTAATTGTTCTCCCAGTTGGCCAAGAGCCCATGGGCTACGCGTGCAATCTCTCTGAGATTATCCGAGTAACCAGAGGTGTTTTTTCTGTTTATCAGGACGTTGCATGTTTCCAAAAGGACACTCAGGCCCTCTTTGGTATAACAGGCGGTGATCGCCCTGACAGCCAACAGCTCCGACGCCATCTCATGCACATCCTGTCCGGCTGAGGGGTCTGCCAAAAAGGCCTGCAAACGCTCAATAGTGACAGTCATGCGTCCTCCCCTGTGTCAGTGTCCACATCACGCTGCAGCTCACGCAGCCGGCGAAGAACACGAACAAGGCGCAGAAACTTCACGGCATGGACATCATCAAGCAGCGGGAACCCGGCGCCATCAGCGGCGCCAATCAACGCCTCGCTTAATGAACAGGCTTCATTGGCCGGGGCCGGTCCAGTCAGTGAGAGAAGTAATGCAATGAATGGGGATGACTGCTGTGTGGCCAGGCAGTACCCTGCCGCAATCAGCGTAGCCTTATCGGCTTTGAGCTCAGTTTCGCAGCCGGCTTGTTCGGCCAGTTCGAAGGCAAGGCGATAAGCCATGCCCTGCAGGTGTTCAATGTCATCCTGCAGGGCCGGGATGGCCCAGACAGAAACCACTGGCTCAAGCCCTTCTTCAGCAAAGGCGACTTCTGATCCCTCTGCGTTCGGGGTAACTTCCGGTGCTACAGGGCACGGTTGCGCAGGTTGCCCTGCCCCTGCTGCCTCTGTTCCGGACATGCCTGGTGAGGGCTGCTCGTCAAAATCTCCGGACAGAACCGGCGGCGCACCATACAGGTCATGTTGGGTTTCAATGCGCGGAGATCCGGAAGAAATAGGCTCAGCGTCGGATGAGTCCCCTTCACCTTCCTGTTCATCCAGTGCGCTGCTCAGCGTCAAAGCCGACGTACCCGGCACAGGTGCATCAGAGGAAGATAACGGGATTGCTGCACTGCTATCAATTTCGCCACTGCCATCAACGGGTGATCCAACCCTTGGCTGAACGGCAAAATTAGGCGCGCTTTGCAGGTGCTCTTCACCAAGCTGTTGCCGGCGATTCTGCTCTTTGGGATCCAGCTCGAGAAGCCAGCGATCGTAATTCAAAGAGGGATGTGGGAGAGCTTTAACCAAGGCGCCAATTAACTCATCACGGAACATCTCTAATGAATACGCATCCGGATCATTAAATTGGCTGCAGACTGAACCAAAAACCTCAGCAAATGAAGTTGTAGATTTAATATCATTTGAAAATAGCTTCCATACTTTTTCAGAACCAGTTCGCAAGGCTAACAGCCCCCTTATTTGGGGTGCTCCGACCCCAGATTCCAAAAGCAAAGGCATAAATGGATACAGATATTTAACCGTATCTTCCATACGACTAATATTGGAGTTATGAACAGGATAACCTGCTTCACCTAATAATGCGGAGAGCTCACGTAATGATACTGCCCTGCCGAGTTCTTCCTCAAAAATAGCGCGGGCTTTCTTAATACCAAATGCTTTCTCAATAAAACTCAATTCACCGCGAACTTCGTTCTCAGCCAAATGACCTATCACACACGACAAACGGCCCGGCCAGGGCTTAAACATGCAGGAAATACGGTAAAACCTTTCATCCCCGGTTTCTTGCCATAGTTCAGACAAAATTTGATGGCGGGTATTCCCCCCGTCACTAAAGAAGAAACCCAGCTCGGGACGATCAGGATCCGCAGTGATTTTAGGTACCGTATCCAGGCCACGCGCCCGGATTGAGGATTTAATTTCCTCATACCGTGGATTACGGGAGGTTCTTGGGTTATCCGGGAAAGGACTGACGTCGTCCAGTGTCAGCACCATCGGCATTTCCGTGGCAGGTAATGCCCCTTCAGCAGGAGCATTACTACTAGTGCCTACTGCAGTCTTGCCCTGCTGAAGCAATGCGCTCCCCAGGTCAATTTTTTTGGTATTGATACGTCCCATGATTAAGCTCCTCCCTGAAATTCAGGCATGGCCAAATCACGGAATGCCGTGTATTGCTGTTCGTACTGAACGCGCACCATGCCGGTTGGCCCCTGACGTTGCTTACCGAATATAATCTCGGCGGTGCCGGCATCTTCAGAATCCGGGTAATACACCTCGTCCCGGTAAATAAAGGCGATCACATCGGCATCTTGCTCCAGTGCACCGGAGTCGCGCAGGTCACTGTTCATCGGACGTTTGTCAGCCCGTTGTTCGAGCGTCCGATTCAGCTGCGACAGCGCCAACACTGGACATTGTGTGTCTTTGGCCAGCGCCTTCAGATTGCGGGAGATTTCCGAGATTTCCTGTGTGCGGTTTTCAAAATCAGGCGCACGCATCAGCTGCAGATAATCGACCATGATGAGCGACGGCCGGCTATACAAACGGGTATACCGGCGCACCAGTGAACGAAGCTGTGCAGGCGTCAGCGCGGACGTGTCATCAATAATCAGACGGTCATTCCAAGCCGTCATAATTCCCATGGCTTCGGAAATACGCGCCCAATGCTCATCCTCGAGCTGACCGTTGCGGAACAGGGTCAAATCCACTCTGCCCAGCATCGCCAGAAAACGCTGCAGCAATTGCTCCCGCGGCATCTCCAGGCTGAAGCAGAATACCGGCCGATCGGTGCCTTCCAGCGCACCGACGCAACACGCCAGTGAAAATGCGGTCTTACCCATACTTGGCCGCGCGGCCAGTAGAGTCAGCTCCCCATCCTGCAGACCACAAGTGACCTCATCAACCAATGACAAGCCTGTTGGGGTTCCGGTCACACCGGTTCCTCCGGTGACGTTTTCCAGTCGGCTGACTACCGCATCCAGGCCATCTATCAGGCAGACGTTTTGCTGGGTATACACCTGTTCCGACAGCTCCAGCAGCTGCTTCTCTACCCGCTCTGTCAACAGTTCAGATTTTGCCTGAGGGGCTACGGCTTCGGCGCTTAACGCTCGCCCCAGATCCAGCAGACGACGTAGTCTGCTGCGCTCTGCGACAATGTTGGCATACGCTTCGATGTTCGCTGCACTCGGTGTGTTTTTAGACATCTCAGCGAGATAAGCAAAACCCCCAACCTGCTTAAGTACATTGTTCTGTTCAAGCGACTCAGACAGCGTAATCAGGTCGATAGGCTGGTTAACCGCCATCAGTTGCCCCATGGCCTGGAAAACACGGCGATGCGACGGGATATAAAAATCAGCGTCACGCAGGACAGACACCACGTCATCCCAGCGCGCGTTCTCCAACATCAGCCCGCCCAGTACGGCCTGTTCGGCGTCGACAGAGTGAGGAATTTTCGTATCAGCCATGACGCACCTCCGGCTGACGCAGTGCGTACTCCAAGATTTCGCGAAGCATGGCGGATGCAACCAGAATCAGAGGTGAATGGTCGTAACAAACTTCCCCATTACCTCCCCCTGTCTCGAGTAATTGAAGCCCACTAGGGATCTTTTTCCCTACCGACATTTCTCGTAGTTGTTCTTCATTCCACAGGTTATAGAAGTCAATGAACCCACACGGAACGCCCCATTCATCAGACAAGCGCTCATAGAGATGTTGTTTTGCAGTTTCATAATCAGGAGCATCGACAAAAACATGGGTTTCATCGCGATTAATCAATGCAGAGTGAGCTACTGCACGCCAGATAAAGTTCCTGTTCATTGGTTGGCCTCCTTACGCAGGAGGTCAAAATCAGCAGTCCAGTCCGGGAACAGCTCACAAGCCAGGTCATACATGGTGTCAGCGGCAGCGGGCGTAGAAGTCCGTGTAGTGGTGGTCTCCAGGCGATGGACTGGCTGGCCCGAGGCATGGCCAAGTTTGTAGATTTCCAGCTTGGGAATGATTGTATTCAGGAGGGAGACGTCAAAGGCGTCGGCGCGCAGATACTGGCCGTTCTCAATGATACCCTGCAGACTTTCCAGCGTTTTCCAGTCCAGGTTGGTGTATTCCATGCAGTTGGTCAGTATTCGCACCTGAGGCATGGCAATACCGTAAACGGCCAGAGGCAGCAGCCCTTCCATCAACCCCAGCGTGCCGCGTAAAAATTCGCGGGTGTCTGGCAAGATTGGCTTGATGACACCAACAGCAAACGAGGAGCTGGCCAGCAGGATAAGCTCAAGCATGATTGACGCCGCACCTTTGGAGTCGATGATAATGACGTCGTAATCTTGGAATAAGGGATGCTGCAGAACATTACGCAGACGCATGCGACCATCCGGGGCATGCAGCATGGCTGAAGAGAGGCGGTCATGCGGATCGTTAGAGACGATGATGTCCAGATTGTTGATTACTGAACGGGAAATAATTTGGTCAGGCCGCGCCAAATCGACGGTCTTCATCAGGAGTTCATACAAACCGTTAGGCGCTTCGTATTCCAGGGAGAATATGCTACTGGCGGTGGGCTGGGAATGGTCACCGTCGATAAGGAGGACTTTTTTGCCGGCGTCGGCCAGGAATCCGGCCAGATTGGCGCTTTGAGTAGATTTCCCTTCACCACCTTTGGTGGAAATGACAGGGACTACTCTTGCTTTATGTTGAGTCTTGGTTACAACGTTTTCCATGTGCACACTCGAATAAATTTATTCGATATGCGCAGTCACAACAGACTAATTACAAACGTTACTATTTAACTTGCAATCAACGATCGGATTGAAAATCCCCGTGTCCTTGGTTCGATTCCGAGTCCGGGCACCACTATTTAAAGAACCCAGCCTATGGCTGGGTTTTTGCTTTTCTGCGCTTATCAAAACCTTACCTAAATTTTATTCCTGTATCTCTTCCCGATGAGGTCGTGCGGCCAGCATTGCCCGGTGGCGCTGCGCTTACCGGGCCTACAAAACCCGCAGGCCAGATAAGGCGAAGCCGCCATCCGGCATGTTTTTCCGCGCACAAAGCAAAAAACCCCGCACCTTCCGGTACGGGGTTCTTTCTGATTGATGCCTGGCAGTTCCCTACTCTCACATGGGGAGACCCCACACTACCATCGGCGCTACGGCGTTTCACTTCTGAGTTCGGCA